>JBATKF010000219.1:0-13458 GCA_049669185.1 Sedimenticolaceae bacterium
TCTTTGGCGAGAGCATGCCACGCCTCGTGCAACTGGGTAACTACCGGCTGGAGGCTTATCTCGACGGCATCCTGCTAATCTTCTTCCACAACGATGTGCCAGGAATCATTGGCGCGGTGGGCACGATTTTCGGTTCTCACGGAGTCAATATTGCGCAGATGACGGTAGGCAGAGCACAGGATAAGCCCGGCAGCAAAGCCATCGCCGTGCTCAACCTCGACAGTGCGCCTTCTGATCCGGCCATGAGGCAGGTGTTGAGGATCCCAGGTATAAATGACGCGAAACTGATCCAGTTACCGCAGGCTGGCAGATCACCGAGCTGGATGAGTAGCTGATTGAATCCGCTTCGGATTCCGAGAGGCGACTTACATCTGATTTGGCCGAAGCCGCCCCGACTACCAATCGAGGCCCACTGGGGGCGTGAACTTATGCACCAATGCTGTGGTATTTGACTTTTTCAGGGCAACGGAGTGGCAAAAAGATTTGGCCCGCGTTGATCGCTTTCCCAAGAAGAAAACCATTGAGGTAATCCTATGCGGCTTGCTGCGACAGTCTCTTTGCGCCACGCACGCCCTGCAATGCTCTTCGGGTTGGCACTGTCTGTTCTTGCCGCCGATACCTTGGCCGAATCCAAACAGGTAGGTTTTCAGGAGACCGGCGCGCAACTCGGCTGGGGATGGAACAGTGCGCTGGAAGAGGCCATTCCCAACATTTGCGTGGAGTTTGAATCCACCAGCGAAGGCGCGCAGACGGTGAACATGACCATCAGCGAGGTATCGAGCCAGTCGGAGCTGCTTGAGAAAATGGATCTGTCGGCCACGGCATCAGTCAAGGCCATGGTCAGCGTCGAAGGCAAAGCCTCATTTGCCAAAGAGGTCTCGATCAACAGCTCCAGCTCCTCCTTTCTGGTGCGAGCCACCATCGATAATGGTTACGACTACGCCGCGCCCGTCAAAATGAAAACCACCAAGCCACCTGAGCAACTATCATTTTGGGAGCGCTGGTTCGGTGAGTCGGTTGGCGATCCCGAAGAGGAGAAAGGCAGCAAACTCAGATTGACCCCTTGGGCGCTGGATCTGGCCAAGCGCGGCGGCGATCTCGAAGCCTTCCGAGCGCAGTGCGGAGATGCCTTTGTCCAGGCCGTTTACGGAGGCGCCGAGTTGTACGGCCTGGTGACCATCGAGAGCAGCAAGAAAAACTCGAGCAAAAAGTTTTCCGAGGAAGTCACCGGTTCCTATTCCTTTGTCCAAGCCGGCGAAAAATTTGAGGAAAGCATTCGCTCCATCGACGAAAACGCCAAGATCTCGGTGACGTTTTTCCAACTGGGTGGCAGTGGCGGCGCCATCGCCAGCGACCGCGCCGGCTTCCTCAAGAAGCTTGAAACCCTGACGGGCGAAGCTGCGGAGAATCCCAAACACACCCGCCTCGCGGTGATGCCCTATTCACAGTTGGCCAATTGGCCACGCGAGCCTGGGCCCGATCCGCAGGAGCATGAACTCAACGAAATTCTGGTGGAATACTGGAACTTCACCTCGCTCTACCGCGATGTGCAGCAGGTTTTGGCTCACCCCGACAAATTCCTGTTGAACAAGGGTGTCACCGAAACCGGGCTGCACCAGTTGGAGGATGAACTCAACGCGATTCGCAAACGCCTGGAACGCATGGCCCGCGACAATGCCTCGTTGGGCCGCCAGGTCACCACTTTGCCTATCCCCGAAACGCGCCTGGTTCAGGCGCAATCGCTCTTGAATGGGCGGGAGCAGGAAACAGGACCGCCCTCAGCGCAGCTTCGCGATGCAATAACCCTACTGCGACTCGATGAGGACCTGAAAACCCTCCACGAGTGGAAGCCAGACATCAACTGGTACAAAGTGCGGATGCCGCTGCCGTTGAGCGCGGTGCGAAATGAAGATTACCAGGACCCGGACCTGCGCCAATGGATTGTCGACTGGTACATAGGGCGCCTGGCCAGACGGCAATGCGACCTAAGCCCTAGCGCACGCGGCTGCCTCAGCAACGCGCAAATCGCCTTGTGGGAAGACCGCGTCATCCTCGACGACAATGGCGCTCTTCACTACGGCACTGCGGCAGGACCGGGCGGCGGCGAGAAATTCGATGACGGCCAGAACTGGCGTGTACGGGAAAGCCGGTTGCGTACCATCGTCGCTTTTCCCTTTGAACTCGGTGAGGAAACGCCGCTATTCGGACTCCAGTTTTTTTATGACAACGCCGACGGCTCCACCTTCTCCACCGGCATCCACGGCGATAGTGTCCCGCGCACCAAACAAACATTTCAACTGGAAGCCGACGAACACCTCGTTAAAGCCGAACTCCACCTGAGAGACAACCTCTTTGACGCCATCAGCTTCACCACCAACAAAGGCCGCGTCTTCGACCCCTACAAGTCCGCCGGATACAAAATCAAAACCAAAGACATCACCTTCGAGTACAAAAAACGCCCCCTGCTCGCCTTCTTCGGCGACGTCTGCAAAGAAGCAGCGGGCAGCGGAAAGCACCTTGTCTGGCCCTGTCAACTGGGTCCCATCTACAAAACAGCGCCCTCAGGGAGCCGCGGCAAATAACCGCGGGAATTCGTCGGCACTTACACGGGAGATCACTTGTTGGCGAGATATATGCGGACGACCGGAGTCGGCCGGGAGCGTCCATCCTTGGTCCGGTCACTACAAAGAATCCTAATGGCCGCTCGGTAGGGTCTCGGAATGACCGTTCCTGGTCCAGGTCGCAGCTAGTGCGGTACCGGCTCTTTTTCCGCCCGCTTAACGGCAGCAAACAATACAATGTATGGACTCCTCCAACCTAACCTCATAGGTCCAATGCAACCTACGGCAGGTAATCAGGAGACTAGAGGTCCCCTAGACATGAAGCGACAGAATGTCATCGGTGTTGATCTGGCAAAGAATGTGATTCTGGCGTCGGTCGTGACGCCGGTGGGCAAGGAGTAGATCGACAAAGCCTTTACCCGCAAGCAGTTTGCGGAGTTCCTGGCGACGCAAAAGCCCAGCCTGGTTGCGTTTGAGGCCTGTGCCACGGCGCACTATTGGGCGCGTGTGGCGCAATCACACGGCCATACAGCTAAGGTCATTCCCGCCAAGGCCGTCACCCCGTTTCGCCAGGGGCAAAAAACAGACCCGGACGATGCCTTAGCTGTTGCAGAGACGGCGCTACGCCCGAACATTCAGGAAGCACCGATGAAGACCATCGAGCAGCAAGGCCTGCAGGCGGCAGGAGACAGCACTGTTGCACGAAGCGTAAGGGCAGCTAAGCTTTTCTATTGAAGCAATCCCGCACGTTAAAGCGAATTCGCGAGGAGGTAGCTATGGGACTGTTTGGAAATCTGTTTTCCGGCCGGACTCCGGATTACCCACCGCTAGACGATAGCAGCCGGGCTGGGAAGAAGGTGGCTGAGATTGAACACGAACTGCAGGAACTCGTTCACAAGGTGTCCGATCCGCTCGAGGTTGTACCGTCGGATCATGCGGCTTACGTCTTCATCGGCAAGCCGCCGAAGAAGTTCGGGCTGGCCTGGATACATGACGGGAAGGTCAGCGGCCTCAATACCTTGATTGAGGAACACGGAGTCACTCCAGCCGAGATTGAAAAGGTTCTCGAGGCACTGCGCGAGGCCTATGAAAAACACCAGGACGCGCAGCATTACAGCGCGATGATCGATGAGCGCAATGTGGTGGTGACCGCGTCCGAGTCACTGGAGCGAGAGGTCCACAGCATTATCGACAAAATCTTGCACTGATGGGACCGGGTCTAAACTAGGCCCCAAGCGGTTGCTGCCAGGTGGCTGCTTGTATGTTTGCTCTGTGTCGGCACCGGCACGGTTGTACTGCTGGCCAGCCGCTTTCGACGGCCAGCGGTGCAACCGACCGACTGCGTGACACTGGCCAGAGTGCCGCATTGGATCCCTCGCAGCATCCCCCGATTTCCTCAATCGAGGCTTGCCGATGCCTGCCCACAGAGCAACGGTGAGTGCCGGAAGAGCTGCGGCTGAAGGCAAGCATCGTAAAACGCTGATCGGACATTCGGAGCACGGAGTTTTACGTATCCTGCCGTCTCTTACCAGCCGAATTCAGACGAGCAAGCCGCCCCCACGCGCAAGCCTGAGCGAATTACTCGGGCATGAGTCCACTACCATTTAGGTTTGTCCGACACCTGCCCATTAACACGGCCCTCGGTGGATCGTCTTTCTCAACGGGCAGGTGTCGGTCAAACCTTGAGGGAGGAAACCGCGGGCTGCTTCACGGTGGTCAGGGTAGACCGCATGGCTATGGGGATTTGAATCGGTGCTCCGTGACATGAGGCGACGATACGGTCTTTCGTGCCGGCGAAGCCATCGCCGAGAGGGTCTGTAACAGCCGGTGCGGACGGGATTTTCCGCCGACATAGCAAGCAATAACGCGGGTCTCGACGGTCGAGCGCAAAGACTGCCCGTACCGGCAGTAGTCGGTGACGACGGTAAGCGCAAACGAAGCGGCCGCACGGATCGGTTGGCCGCACGTGAGGGTCTCGATGATGATCATCGGCGCACCGCAGTCGGGGCAAACATAGGTGGGTTGCACCGATTCGGCCTTGGCCTCATCGACACTCACCGCATCATCGGCATCCGATGAGACGTTCAGCAGGTGCCGCACCTTTGCCAGATTGTCCCTGCGCCCGGCATTGGCAATCAGGCCGTAATGACGGATGCGGTGGAAACCGATAGGCAGGACGTGCAGCAGAAAGCGGCGCATGAATTCGCCGGTGCTGAGCGTCATGGTTTTGTATTTGGTTCTGCCCTTGGCGCGATAGTCCTTCCATTTGAAGGCGACACGGTGCTCATCCAGGGCGATGAATCGGCTGTTGGCGATCGCCACCCGGTGAGTATAGCGCGCCAGATAGGCCAACACGGCGGCTGGTCCGGCAAACGAGCGCTTGGCATAGACCACCCACTCACACTGCCGCAGCGGCGCCAGCCAGTCGGCAAAGGTACTGGCGTCAGCCAGCGCGGCATGCTCACCGAAGAAGTGCAGCTGGCCAGCACGATAGGCCTGCTCGAGTGCTTCGAGGAAACGCCGCCGAAACAAGCGCGAGAGGACCCGCACCGGCAGGAAGAAGCCGGGTTTGCACGCGACCCAGCGTTGCCCGTCGGGCGACAGGCCGCCACCGGGGACGATCCCGTGCACGTGCGGATGATGGGTCAGCGCCGAGCCCCAGGTGTGCAGGACCAGGGTCAGGCCGATGCGCGCACCCAGATGTCGCGGGTCGGCGGCGATGGTCTGCAGGGTCTCGGCCGCGACCTGAAACAGCAGGCCGTAGATCACCGCCTTGTTGGTGTAGGCGATGTCGCTGATGGGTGCCGGCAGGGTGAAGACCACGTGGTAGTACTCGACCTGAATATGGTTACAGGCCGGGCACGCCAGCACATGCCCACCGAGCGCCGCGCTGCGGCACTGCTCGATCGCCGACATGACCTTGAGCTGGCCGAGGCTCAGGTGGCCACGCTGGGCCTCGCGCCAGGCCGGTCCGTGGGCACGGAAGACATCCGCGACCTCGAGGGGATAGGCCACGGCCGTCGCCTAAGCGTCAGGCAACGCCTCCAGCGGACTGATGACCTCGCGCAAGACCTCGGTGGCCACCTGCGCATACAGCGCCGTGGTCTCGAGCTGCTTGTGCCCGAGCAAGACCTGGATCACGCAGATATCCACTCCCTGCTCCAGCAGATGTGTTGCAAAACTGTGGTGCTTATGCCGCGTGCGGCATAAGCGCCATTATTCCGCATGCCGGATTATGCCGAACGGTGGTTTTTCCCTTTTCCGAGATACACGGTAGCTGGGATCTGTCCGATAAGCTGAATCTGATGCATTCGGCATAATCACGTTGTCTGCTTGCACTGGCCATGTGGCCGATATCGCAAGGAGACAAGTCATGAGAAATCCACTGGCTTCCGGTTTTGTGGGGCCATTAGCCCCTTACGCGAACGCCGTCGCCGAGCAATTGCGCGGACAGGGATATGCACCTTGGACCGTTCAAGACAAACTTCACGTGGTTGCCAAGCTGAGCCGTTGGCTTGCGGAGCACCATCTCCCTGTGGGCGTGCTCAATGAGCAACGGGTCTGCACTTTTCTTCAGGAATTTCACGAGGAGGAGCGCCGCGCCTGTCATGGTGACCCGACAACGCTGCGTGGGCTGCTCAAGCAGCTGTCAGATGACGGCATCATTCCCGAGCCAGGAGCTGCTGCAGGCGAAGGCCCGCAAGCCGAGATTATCCAGGAGTTCAGTCGCTATCTGACTCAGGAACGCGGTCTCTCTGCGGCGACGGTGGACAACTACACCGCGGTTACTGGCCGTTTTCTTACCTATCGCTTTGGCGAAGGACCTGTGGAATTGGCAGCGTTACAGGCCCATGACCTCACCGGTTTCGTGCTTACACAGGCGCATCGTCTCTCGCCAAAGCCGGCCCAGCTGATGGTGACGGCGCTTCGCAGTTACCTGCGTTTTCTCTACCAGCGTGGGGAGATCGCCGTCGATCTGGCGGCCGCTGTGCCAACGGTGGCCGATTGGCGCCTGGCACGGGTGCCGAAATATCTACAGCCCGAGCAGGTCGAGCTGCTCCTCGAAAGGTGTGACCAGGACACTGTCGTAGGCCAACGCGATTACAGCATCTTGCTGTTGCTCGCCCGTCTGGGGCTGCGTGCCGGCGAGGTCGTCCACCTGCACCTGGAGGATGTCGATTGGACCGCGGGGCTGCTCACGGTATGCGGCAAGGGTGGACGCTGGCGCCAGCTGCCATTACCCGTGGATGTGGGTGAGGCTGTTGCTCGGTATCTGCGCTGGGGGCGTCCACCCTGTACGACCCGTCGACTGTTCGTGCGCCTACGTGCGCCCCACGCCGGCTTTGCCAGCTCGGTGGCTATCGACTGTATCGTGTCTCGCGCATTAGCACGGGCTGATCTCAGCCCGCCGTCGAGAGGCGCGCATTTGCTCCGCCATTCACTGGCCACACGGATGCTCCGCAGCGGGGCTTCATTGGCGGAGATTGGCCAGCTGTTGGGTCATCGCTTGCCCCAGAGCACGGAGATCTACGCCAAGGTCGACGAGCGCGCCCTTGCTGATCTCGCGCAGCCATGGCCCGGAGGTACGTCATGAGCGCTCTGTTGTCAGCCGTGGACGAGTATCTGACCCTGCGGCGAACGCTGGGCTTCAAGTTAACCGGCGTCGGCCATGATCTGCAGCAGTTCGTTCGTTTTGCCGAGTCCGAAGGTGCCGAGTGGGTCACGACCAACCTGGCACTACACTGGGCCACTCAACCAACAAAAGCCTCGCCGGCACATTGGGCAAGACGGCTGGGAATCGTTCGCCAGTTTGCTCGATATTACAGCGCCGTGGATCCCCGCACCGAGATTCCGCCGCCGGACTTACTGCCCTATCACTACGCGCGCAAACCTCCCTATCTTTACCGCGACGAAGAGATCGCCGCATTGATTGAAGCGGCCGCCTGCCTGCCCTCGTCAACCGGGCTGCGGGCGACGACCTACGCGACATTGTTTGGCCTGTTGGCCGTCACCGGGATGCGCATCAGCGAGCCAATCAGATTGGACCGCGCCGATGTCGATCTGGAGCGCGGCAGCCTTAGCATTCGCGGCACAAAGTTCGGTAAATCGCGCTGGCTGCCGCTGCATCCGACGGCCACCACCGAACTCGTCCGCTATGCCGAGCGCCGCGACAACCTCTATCCCACACCATCAACACCGAGCTTTTTTCTCTCCGAGCAGGGGACTCGGCTGACCGCATGGAGCGTTCGCGGTACCTTCGTCAAATTGTCTCACCAGATCGGCTTACGAGCTCCGGAAGATCGTCACGGCCCACGGCTGCATGATCTGCGCCATCGCTTCGCGATCCTGACCCTGCTCCATTGGTACCGCTGCGGCGCGAACGTCGAGCAGCGACTACCGCAGCTGGCCGCCTATCTCGGTCATGCACACGTCAGCGACACCTATTGGTATCTCTCCGCGACGCCTGAGCTCCTCGCCCTGGCTGCGCGGCGGCTCGAACCAGACCGCGTCGGGGAGGGGCAACCATGACTGCCGAGGCGAACTTACCGCGGCTGCTGGAGGGATTCTTCACCGAGCGGCTCATGCACCAGCGTCAGGCCAGCCCTCATACCATCGCCAGCTATCGCGACACCTTCTCCCTCTTGCTGCGTTTCGTCCAGAAGCAAACCAACAAGGCGCCTTCCACCTTGTCGTTACAGGATCTGGATGCGCCCGTGGTCGGTGCGTTTTTGAATCACCTCGAACAGGGGCGCAGCAATAGTCCCCGCACGCGCAACACCCGCCTGGCCGCGATACACGCCTTCTTCGGCTATGCGGCTCTCTACGAACCGGGCATGAGTGCCCTAGTCCAGCGCGTCCTGGCAATACCAAGCAAGCGCTTCGAGCATAAAACCATCGCGTTCCTGACCGACGAGGAGAGCAAAGCGCTGGTTGCCACACCGGATACGGATACCTGGCTTGGACGTCGGGATCGGACCCTTTTGCTGTTGACTGTGCAAACCGGACTGCGGGTCTCGGAACTGATCGGGCTGTGCTGTCAGGATGTGGTGCTTGGGCATGGAGCCCATGTCCGCTGCCTCGGCAAAGGACGCAAGGCGCGTTGTACACCGTTGCGAGATGATGCGGTAACAACATTACGCGCTTGGCTTGACGAACGCCACGGTCAACCCATGGATCCCTTGTTCCCCAATCAACGTGGCAAACCGCTCAGCCGCGACAGCATCGAGCACCTGGTCGGCAAGTACGCCACTATCGCGCGTCAACGCTGTCCCTCACTCGAGAAGAAGCACATTACTCCGCATGTCCTTCGCCACAGCGCGGCCATGGCGCTTCTACAGCACGGTGTCGATCGTGCCGTCATTGCCCTGTGGCTCGGTCATGAATCGGTCGAGACCACCCAGATCTATCTTCACGCCGACATGACGATAAAAGAGCGCGCGCTTGCCAGGACTTCCAAAGTCGACGTTCCACTTGGACGCTATCGCCCAGACGACGAGCTCCTCGCCTTTCTGAAGAGCCTCTGATTATGCCGAATGGCCAGGCCTACCAAGCCAGAGCTTCACCGCAGCTCACACCCAGATTCGGCATAATCCGGCATGCGGAATAATGGCGACAGGTATGCATCGA
This sequence comes from Sedimenticolaceae bacterium, assembly GCA_049669185.1. Lineage (GTDB taxonomy): Bacteria > Pseudomonadota > Gammaproteobacteria > Chromatiales > Chromatiaceae > Thiosocius. The sequence goes on from JBATKF010000219.1 coordinate 9,189, forward strand.
CACACGCTTGTCGAGATCGGCTGCCGCGGCGGCGTGTACCGCGCGGTTGAGCTGGCGGGTACTCAGCGGGTTGATGGGATTCTGGCCAGGGAACAGCCAGCCCACGTCGAGCATCTTGCCCTCGGCACGGGCGAGCCGCCACCAGGTGCGCAGGCGCACGAGCAGCAGCGGTGCGAGCAGCGCATAGCGGTCCTTCCGGCCCTTGCCCTGCTCGACGCGCAGGGTCTTGCGCTCGCCATCGATGTCGGTGACCTTCAGCCCGACCACTTCGCTGGCGCGCAGGCCGGCGCCGTAGGCCACTGACAGCGCGGCCTGGTGCTTGAGGCTACCAGCCGCTGCAATCAAACGGGCGGCCTCGTCGCGGCTCAGGATTACCGGCAGCTTGCGCGGCACCCGGACGGTACTCATCCGGGCCATCGCTTCGGGGCGATCGAGCGTGACCTCGAAGAAGAATTTGAGCCCGGCAATCGTCGCATTCAACGTGATCGGCGAGGTGCCGTGATCGACCAGGTACAACTGGAAGCGGCGAAATTCCTCGACCGTCGCGCTATCCGGCGAGCGGCCGAGATAACCGGCGAGACGTTTCACCGTGCGGATATAGCCGGTCTGTGTCTTCGGTGCGAACTTGCGCAACCGCATGTCGTCGATCATGCGTTGGCGCAGCGGGCTCATGGTTTGAGGGATCTGAGTCATCGCAGGGCTCCTGTGTCAGAACGAGGCGGATTGCCTCATTTCTCAATAAAGGAAACAGCCCGTCAGATCCGGCGACCCACCGAAATCGGATCAGAGCACCCCTACCGCGGGTAGCGGTTTAGTCCGCCAACACATTGCGGACAATCTGCGCCGAATACATCGTTGCAGAACACTGTGCCCTGCACCGGCCAGAATTGCTGGCAGATTTGGAATCGCCCCAATATGTGCCACGCTTGCCTTTGGCAGGGAATTGACGCCAGGTTCATTTGGCTTTGTCGGGGGAGAAATATCATGATGAAAAGTCATTTTGGAGGATTGATGGCGGCCGGAATGGCAGCATTGTTGCCCGCGACGGTGCAAGCTATCACCCTGGGTGAGTTTGAGTACAGAAACAGCTGCGCACAGTGTCACGGCCTTGCTGGCAAAGGGGATGGTCCTGTTGCTTCGTCTCTGACGAAGGCTCCGACAGATCTGACCGTGCTGCAAAAAAACAACGGCGGCGTCTTTCCGGTGACGAAAGCCTATTCAATCATTGAAGGAACGGCGGATGTCCGTGTGCATGGAACGCGCGATATGCCCGTGTGGGGAAGCCGGTTTCGCGCCCGGTTCGATGACGACGAGTACGAGAGCTTCTCTGGCACAGATACAGAAGAGTTTGTGACTGCACGGATCTTGGCGCTGATCGAATACCTTTCGACGATGCAGGCAAATTAAAGGCCTGGATCAAACCCTGACCCTGAGACCAGCCGCATACACTAGCTGGCCTCAGGGGGTGATGAGCAGCCACCTAGTTTTTCGCAGTGGTCATTCGTTGATCACGTCGCTTCCATTGATGACACATTGCGATCCAGTGGCCGTATAAGCTCGAAAATTCACGCTAGGCTCTTTGCCTTGATTTTTTAACTTCTGGCCCTCTTGGCCTTCGTTACAAATCAATCGATCGACCACTCGAGGGCATTGCTTATTTGGATCCCATATCGCGATCGACATCCTTTTTGACGACGGACACGGTAGGCGGGCGCCGTTTGGCTTTGGGGGCAATCCTGCTGCTAGCCTTGCCCGGTGTTTCATCCGTCGGGCAGGCTAGCAACCTCCCGGGCCTCAACCTGCCGGTCATGCGGGTGGCACCGGCCTATCCACCCTACGCCGATTTCTGTCGCCGCAAACCGGATGAGTGTCGGCTCACCGGAACGGGGGTTGCGACATACAGCCCGGAGTTGATGGCGGCGCTATGGGACGTTTCCCGAACGGTAAATCACGAAATCCGGTTTGCGCGCGACATCGACAACCACGGGATCGAGGACTATTGGAGCCTGCCGACTTCCGGGTACGGCGACTGCGAAGACCTGGCGCTCGAAAAGCGGTCCCGTTTGTCTCGTCAGGGATACCCACGCGGTGCTATGCGCCTTACCTTCGTTGTCGATCGGACGCACATGACGTCACATTGTGTGCTGACGGTTGATACGACCCGCGGCACTTTTCTTCTCGACTCACACACTGACGTGGTTAGAGCATGGCGGGAGGCGCCTTACAACTTCGAGGCAAGGGAGCGCCAGGATGGCCGCTGGGACCGCTATGATCAATCGTCTTGGCAATATGACGCAGAACCAGCCCGACCGTGAATGACAGCTCTTGGCTGCGGCCCTTCGCCGCCGCTAAGTGAAAATGCCCGAGTAAATTAGCCGGTCATTAGTCCCTTACCAACACACTGCGATCATTATGGGACGCGGTCGCGGAGGAACTTGATCGCTATGCGCTCGCGTGCGGGTGGATGGCCATAGTAATTATCGGAAGATCAGCGCGCTGGGAATAAATCCCGATGCGCGCCCCGAAACGCTTTGCCTCGAGGCGCTTCGCTTCTCCCGGGCTCTTGCACCACCTAACGGAGTTGCTTAAGAGACACCTTTCTGAATGCCTTAGTTTCTATCGTTTGTCGTCGCGTGCATCAAGTTCCGTTATGGTCTAGAACCCTACCTGAACCGTCCACACCTCACTGCCCTCGGATACGCCGGTGAAGAGGTTGGTCGTGTAATCACCGGTAGCGATCACATTGACATCGGTCAACTGATCGGTGCACTGGTCCATCCAGAAAACGTTAGAATAACGCACCTCGCCGGTCACCGGTGTCGCACTGTTGACCAGCCCTACCCCGTAACCGGATACCCGGCAAGTCCCGACCGCCATGGTGAAGGTACCTTCCATAGTGGCTTCACTGACAGGCACGGCCAGATCCAGAGGCGGATCCGTCAACAACACCTGCAGACTGAACGTACCGATCTTGCCGCCGTTGAAAATTGCATCACTCTCATATTGGAAGCCCGCGATGAGGTTCGGATCGTTGCCCATCAGTATGGGCATCATCGAGTTAGTTGTAGCTTCCATCTCGAACTCGACCACATCCTGCCCAAGCGCCTGCTGCAACGACAAAGCACCGACGATAGCGATGATTGATCCATATAAAAACGTTTTATTAGTCATGACACTAGCCTCCTTTCTCGCACCTCTTTGCGATTTCACACTCAACCGGCAGGCCTAAGGATGCAAGCCAGAATTAATCCGGACTTGATTCCGCGCAAGGGAATAACGTTCCCTCGATTTCTGTTGGTTGATAGCAACTCAAGACAAGACCAAAGGGCCTAGACTTAAAAAGATAACTGATGCGAAAAGGACCGTTCTCGGCGCGGAGCGTCAGTTAGCCAACCCCGGTATATAGAACATCCTAGTGGTTGAATCCGCGTCTCGGCTAATGGCCGTTCCTGGCCGAACTGAGACGAAGAGGCCGCCTCTGGTTAAAGCCTGAGCGAACTACTCGGGCATGCGTCAGCAATCAACACAATCCGGTCATAAGATTCCGGCCGAAACGGGTGTCAGGGGTTTTGACATCCAATGCAGGCTGAACGGCAGGTCACGACCCTGAAGAGACATTGCCTGGCTCGGCACATTCGGCGCCAGGTCTGAAGCCGATCAGGACAGAAGGGCAGAGAAGATGGCCTGAAAAGGTCTGACTTCGAACATGACTGGGTTTCTCGGGGTGTCAAAGAACAGTCCCAGTATGTTCATCTGCTTCGCAGCTACAGGAGACAGGGTTGCGTGACCCGCCAAGCAATATTAACCAGAATGCAACCGCTTGTTCATGATACTGAAACACAAGCCAGGCTTGATCCGGTTATGTGGAATTTTCACGGCGATCGTAGAGAGGGATTGTCATGCTGCTCACCGCCAAGCCCGAGATCAATCTGCTTGCAGGATGGTTCTATGTGTTTAGGGGACCCCTAATAATTTCGGGCAGATCAGATTGGTGATCAAAAAGGCTCGGATCAAGGCGCGAATCGCGCGTAATAGCTGGCTATTGCGAAGATTCGCAACGCAGAGCCGAGATTTTTTGGCGCCAAGATGGCTGATCGTGAATTGTTAGAGGTCCCCTTTCGCAATATTTATCGGCGAGAGACTAGAGATCAGTGGCAGACGGTACCTGGATGGCTAATGGCGATTTAGATCGCGGTGGGAGCCTGCAGCGTAGCGTTTCCGCTGATCGTCATCGGCTTGCTGATATTTGTCTTCATCGGTCGACATCTGT
>JBATKF010000220.1:0-5639 GCA_049669185.1 Sedimenticolaceae bacterium
TCAGCCTGATAGGCCACCGGAAAACCTCTTACCCTTCTTCGGCTTTCGAGACCATAAGTTCGGTGACCGGGGTACTCATAATCCCTTGGTTGGAGGTTCGAGTCCTCCAGGGCCCACCACTTCCATAACTTTCAATAGCTTACGTCGCTGAGACCAAGGGACTGTAATCCCCTGGTGGGTACCCATAGTCCCTCGGTGGGTTTCCCGGTCTGCCCTCCCCCCCGATCTCACTGCTGATCCCCCCCGGAGACGCATCCTCTGCCCCAGAGTCGCCACCTCTGGCCCACTCCCGGGCGCTCGGGGGGTGGCTATGAGTGGGGCCATCGGTGGCCCGGGGCGTGGCGCTCCGGGGCACCCTGGGCAGCGTCGCTTGTCACTTGTATTGGTTGACTATCATAATCGCCGGCAGCTGATGAGGATTAATTTGCAAGAGCCATACGACATGAACATTAATCTGATCCGAACGGTGTCACTGTGTTCTGCACTTGCTCTCGCTGGGTGTACCAATTACGGACGCCAGGAACAGACTGGCATGGTAATCGGCGGTGCCTTGGGTGGCCTGCTAGGTTCACAAGTTAGCCGCAAACATGACGATTGGAGAACCGCCGCGATCATTGCCGGTACGATGGTGGGTGCCGCGATTGGCGGTTCGGTTGGCCAGACGATGGATGAAGTCGACAGGATGAATACGGCGCAATCACTAGAAGCAGTGCGTACGGGCGTTCCCTCGACATGGCGGAATCCTGATACCGGAAACCGGTACAGTGTAACTCCAACGCGCACCTTCGCGACCTCAGCGGGCCCCTGCCGGGAGTACACGATAGACGCTTTGATCGAAGGTCGACAGGAAACCGTGCACGGCACTGCGTGTCGGGAGCCGGACGGCAGCTGGAGAACAAAGTAGTCGCAGTTTTTGAACTGACGGTTAACAGGCAATTCGCCCGGAGCGCGGGCTAAATAAGCCAGGACTGTTAAGGGTTGACCTCCAGCTTCACGTGATTGATCACGGCGTTTCGCTATTCTCTCTGAATACGACGATCACGGTACTGAAGTTGTTCTTCGAGATCACTCGCGGGACGCTCCGGAGCACCCTGGGCTGCGTCGAAACCTCCGGTGACCGATGCATCGTCGTCGTGATTCCCCCGGTCTCTTAAAGGATTCTGGCTGCGATTAATCGCCCCTATTCCTCAGGGGAACGGTTTCAGCTACCAACACCAAGAGTTACATGCATCAGTGTTACAGTGCACGCCCTAGGAGCAGTATCCAAGTCCACGGAGGTTGTATTCATGGACAAGTTTTTGAAGAAGTCGAGCCTGATCATCGTATTCACGATGATGTCTTTTTTTGTGGGCGCCGCTGAACTTACGCAACGTGCCCCTCTTACCGATGCTGAATGGGACCAAGTCCGGGAGCATGTCGGCCTGATCGATAAGATCTCGTTCTTCCCCAGTCTGCTCCCGGTAATCATGAAGCATCGAGATGCGCTCGAGCTTACGGATGAACAGAAAGCAGCCTTCCGCAGTTGGCGAAAGCAACACTATCAACAGATGGTTACCTTGATGAAAGATATCCTCGAACGACGCATTGCTTTTTCCAAGCGCGCCCTCGACCCAGAGGCGAGAAACGCTGACCTTATTCCCCAACAGAAGACCATTCTTCAGCTCCAGGAGAAATTGCTACATCTCAAGCTTTCGTGCAGGGAGCTGATTGTGACGACGTTCTCACGGGACCAGTGGAACAACCTCGCGTTTGTTTTGGAGGACTATCCGGAATATGCGGGCTTGATGGAGCAATAGCTTCTGCATTCTACGGTGGGTCTCCCCTACCCCCGACCCCTCGCTGCCCACCCGGGGACGCTCCCCTGACGACATCCAGAGTCGCCACCTCTGGCCCACTCCCGGGCGTTGGGGGGGTGGCTATGAGTGGGGCCATCGATGGCCCGGTGCGTGGCACTCCGGGGCACCCTGGGGGGCGTCGGGTGTCTGTGGCCACCCCTCGGGCGTAACTCGATGATTTGCATCAGGCGGCGTCGGGTACGTCGGATGCGTCGGGTGTTCTCGGGAGATTTTCCCGGGGGGCGAGAACCTGAAAACCTGGGAACCTGGGATCTGCGGGGGGTCAACGTCCGTTTTCAACACAAAGAGACACTCGCCTTACTGGTTACGAGTGACGACAACCCAATGCAGACACTGGCAAGAAAATTCTAGCCGTCATTCCCACAACAGCGGAGCAACAAATCTTCCCGCTTTACCACTGGTTTATTCGGGAACCCCAGCCTTGCGCAGGGCGTCGATATAGAGGTCACTATCGCTCGCGCGTAGGTAGTTGGCTTCGCGGCGCTCTTTTGCAACCGAAATATCAGAACTGATGGAAAGTGCTTCCTCGACCGACCAGGCCGCATCTTCAAGCCGTCCGAGTTCGGCATAAGTTGCTGCGAGGATCAAATGGATGCGATCTAAGGCGGGATTTCGCTGAGCAGCTTTCTCCAGGATGGTCAAAGCTTCACCATATCGTTCGAGTAGGAACAGGACCCTACCCTCGACCTCCAGATAAATATCGGTGCCCTGCGGATTAATTAGCTTGGCCCGATCCAGCGATGCCAGTGCCGCTTCAAGCTGTCCCGAATAACTCTGAATAAATGCCAGCGATGCATAACCGTCGGCATAATTTGGATGCACCTCAATTGTCCGCTGTGCTGCCTCGAGCGCCGCCTGGTGCTTACCCTGAGAAAGGTAAAGAACACTGCGAGTCAGATAAATCTGGGGAATCCTCTCATCAATCGCCAGTGCCTTTTCAGCAAATTCCAGGCCTAGTCTAGCCGACCGTTCTCGATCCTGGGTCCAGTTGCGATTTAACTCGGTAGCGTAGGTCAGCGCGATATTGGCATAAGCCCTGGCATAATCAGGATCAAGAGTAGCCGCCCGTGTGAAGAGGTCACGTGCCTCGGCAATCGTGTCGCGAGAGCGCCTGTTGTACTGCTCGATTCCGCGCAGTAGCACGTCGTAGGCCTCGGGGCTAGTCGTTTCTGCCTGCTCAAGTCTCTTTTCGTCTGCAGCGGTCAGGCTAACCTCGAGCGCGGTCACGATCTTGCGGTTGACGTGATCCTGCAAAGCGAATACGTCGGCCATGGTGCCGTCGAAACGCTCGGCCCATAAATGGCCACCGCTGCTCCCGTCGACCAGCTGGGCGTTAATTCGGATCTGGTCCCCCACTCGACGCACGCTGCCTTCCAGTACGTAGCGCACACCGAGTTCCTGCGAGACCGTGCGCACATCGACGGATCTCCCCTTGTAGGAAAAACTTGAATTGCGTGCAACCACGAACAACCCGGAAATTCTCGACAAATCGGTGGTGAGGTCGTCGGTTATGCCGTCAGCAAAATAATCCTGCGCAGGATCACCGCCCATGTTCTTAAATGGTAGCACCGCGATGGATGATTTCTCTGACGACATCTGCAGACCGGGTCCAGATCCGGCTAATTCTTCTGGCTGCCAGCTGACAAAGCCAATAACAGCAGCCGCAATAACCGCCAGCAACAAGGCGGCAGTCAAGACCCTGGTCCCGGTCGAACTCGCGGCAGGACCGCTGCTCCGCCCTGGCTCGGGTGCTGGAACCGTTGCGCCAGGCGCCAAAGCGACCCGGTAAACGCCAATCGGCTCATCGAATCCCTTCAATTGCTGCTCGCCAATATTCTCGAGCTCAAATGGCAGACGCTGCGGCATTGCTTCGCGGACCGCCGGCGTTATGCATAAGCCGCCGGGGTCAGCCAATTGCTCCAGGCGCTGCGCCAACACCACACCGGCACCGGTGATCGTGTCATCGGCAATAACAACCTCACCCATTGCAATCCCGACCCTCACCAGGGGGCGGATATTGTCATCAAGTTGCGCGATGTAATTAAACTGGCCAGATTGAAAAGAAAGGGCTGCAGACATTGCGTCCGAAGCTCGTTCGAACACCGCCAGCAGCGCATCGCCTCGAAGTTCACGGACCTGGCCCCGATACTTCGAAATGGTTTTGCCGAAACGCTGAAAAGAATCCTGAATACGCTGGTGGGCTTTTTGCTCATCCTGCTGTACCAGCGCGGTGGACCCCACCACGTCCGCGTGCAGGATAACCGCGAGCTTGCCCGCTAGACGATCCTTTGCCATGGGTAGCCCAAGTGGAATAAATAACAACAAATGGTATCATAAGTGTACCTCTATATATCGATTGACAGGTTTAGGCGCTCGGGGGCGCCTATGACTGGGGCCATGGCGGGCCCCGGTGCGTGGCGCTCCGGGGCACTCTGGGGGGCGTCGGGTGTCTGTGGCCACCCCTCGGGCGTAAGTCCATGATTAACGAGTGTCGTCGGGTGCGTCGGGAGTTTTCGAGAGATTTTCCCCGGGGGGCGAAAGCCTGAAAAACTGAAAACCTGGCCTTTATGCGAGTCCCTACCAAGAACTGATACTCTTCGCATCTATCAACGAACATCTGTGGCGACTCCGCGGCAATGGATGAAGGCAACCTCATATACTCTAAGCACTGCCAAACAGTGTCCAGAAATGGCAAGACTGTCAAAGTCGAGATCTACAGCTCGGGAAAACGGGATTGGATTCTAGAAGTCGTAGATGAGGAGGGCAATTCCATGGTCTGGGACGATCCATTCCTCACGGAGGATGAAGCATTCCAAGAGTTTCAGCACACCTTGGAGGAAGAAGGAATTGAGTCAATGATCGGCCTCGACCAATGACGTTGAGTTGCAAGCCATTCGTAAAGCTCTTAAACCCACTCGAAGCGTTCGGCTTTCCGATTCTTTCGAGCGTGACCGGCGGCGTTTGTCAACGAAGTTGCCCGATTTTTTCACGCGACTTTTTTTTCCGCGCGGCTCTCCTTTTCTCGGTCCTGTGGCGGGTTCAGCCATACCTCGGTAATCGGGGACCAGTTTCGCGTTTCACCTGACCAACGTTCCGGACGCGCATCCTTGGCGGCTTCATAAAGGCGCTTGCGATCCGCCAGAATGGCGGCATCTTCGCCGCGATGCCTTTGGCCAGGTGTGACATAGCGGATCGCGCTGTGGCGGTGTTCCTCGTTGTACCACTGCACGAAACGATGGACCCATTCACGCGCCGCTGTCAGGCTCTCGAATGGCTGGTTCGGATACGCCGGTGTGTACTTCAGCGTCCGGAACAGACTCTCCGAGTACGGATTGTCGTCACTGACCGACGGGCGACTGAACGAGGGCACGACGCCGAGCCGTTGTAGGGTCGACAGCATGGTCGCGCCCTTCATCGGGCCGCCGTTGTCTGAATGCAGCACCAGGCCGTCTTCGCAGATGCCCTCCGCCAGACACGTCTTGCGGATCAGGACACTGGCATGCTCGGCTTTCTCATCTTCGTGGACTTCCCAACCGACGATCTTCCGGCTGAAGATATCCTCCACTAGGTAGAGCCGATAGAAGCTTCCCCGGATCGCTGCGGCGAGGTAGGTAATGTCCCAGGAATAGACCTGATTGGGTCCCTCGGCCTTGAAACCCGGGCGCTCGGGGGTGCCTATGAGTGGGGCCATCGCTGCTGGATTGCGTGGCACTCCGGGGCAGTGTCGGGAGGCGTCGGGTGCGTCGGGTGGTTGCGGGGGATGTTCCCAGGGGGCGAGAACCT
>JBATKF010000221.1:0-3712 GCA_049669185.1 Sedimenticolaceae bacterium
TGGCTGCAAGGTTTGTGTTTATCACCAGCGCCGCTTGGTGCTGGATGCCGCCCTTTCGCTGAACAGCTTGGGACAGAGGCTGCGATGAAACGAACCGTGATCTTTGTTGCCCTTTTTGTGCTGGGCGCTGCTATGCCATGCGTTGCTGCCGACCCGCAGGAGCCCGCGCAACCGCCGCTGCGTTTCCAAGGCTATCCGACGGCTCCGAGCTTCACTGTCGCTGCGCCGAAGCGGCGTTCGAAACTGCCGCGCTGCATCCGCTGTCACGCAGAAATGGTGCCGGATCCGACCGTGCGCCGACTCCCGGACGCACCTCACACTGACAGTATCAGCCACGGCAAGGGCCGGGTCTGGTGCCTGGTCTGCCACGATCAGGAAGAGCGCAATTATCTGCGCACCCTGGTCGGCGAAAAGCTGGAGGCAGACCAGGCCTACCTGCAGTGCGGCGCCTGTCATGCGCTGCAGCAGAAGGACTGGTACTTTGGCGCGCACGGCAAGCGTGTCGAGACCTGGGATGGCGAGCGCGTCATCCACAATTGCACCAGCTGCCACGACCCACACGAGCCCGCCATCGAACCACGCGACCCCAAACCGCCGCCGCAGGTCCGACTCGGCCTGCAGCGGGTGGAACCCGAGATACCGAATCACCGGCCTCGCTGGGAATTGCCGGGCATAGCCGGCGGCGAGATGGCGCATGAGTGACCGAGGCGATCGCAACGACCCGGACATTGGCGGCTGCGACGCCGGACGCAGAAACTTTCTGCGGAAACTCGGCGCCGCCGGCGCCACCACGGCGACAGCGTTGACCGCAGGGGCGGCGAAACCGGCCTGGGGTGGCCAGACCTTCGAGGACGCCTGGAACGACTTCTTCCAGACCTACTACCGACGCATGACGCCCGAGGAGATGCAGGAGACCCTGGCGAGGATAGCCCGCAAGGCCGAGCGCCGCTACGGCGTAGAAATCACCTGCGAGGATACGCCGCCGCGCGAGGGCGTGGTATTCGGCTATGCGCTCAACATCTCGCGCTGCAAGGGATACCGCGACTGCGTGCACGCCTGCGTGCAGGAAAACAACCAGAGCAGGGCGTCGGAGATTCAGTATATTCGGGTCCTGCAGATGAATGCCGGGTCGAGTAATCTCGAGGAGTCGGAGCATTATTACGATCCGGCCGAGGTGCCGGTCGAGGGCAAATACTATCTCCCGGTGCAGTGTATGCAGTGCGACGATCCGCCGTGCGTCAAGGCCTGCCCGGTCAAGGCCACCTGGATGGAGCCCGACGGCATCGTCGTGATCGACTACGACTGGTGTATCGGCTGCCGCTACTGCATGACCGCCTGTCCGTATTGGGCGCGGCATTTCAATTGGACCGAGCCGCAGATCCCGGCCGACGAACTCAATCCCAACACCCACTATCTCGGCAATCGCCCGCGCCCGCGCGGGGTGGTCGAGAAATGCCACTTCTGCATCCAGCGCACGCGCAAGGGCAGACAGCCGGCCTGCATGGAGGCGTGCCCGACCGGCGCCAGGATCTTCGGCAATCTGCTCGACCCGAACAGCGAGATCCGCTACGTGCTGGAGAACAAGACGGTGTTTCGACTCAAGGAAGATCTGGGTACCGAACCGAAGTTCTGGTACTTCACGGACTGAGGGCGGCAGTATGGTGGTGATGCATTATCTCTACGACGCAGCGCGGGAGATGCTGCGCGGCGGCCTGGGATACTGGGCCTGGGTGCTGACGCTACTGGTCGCGATCGCGGCAGGCCTGTGGTTCTACGTTCAGCAGCTGCAGCATGGCCTGGTGGTCACCGGGATGAGCGACCAGGTGTCCTGGGGCTTCTATATCGCCAACTTCGCCTTTCTGGTCGGCGTGGCGGCCTCGGCAGTATTGCTGGTGATTCCCGCCTACATATTTCACCGCGCCGACATCAAGCACGTGGTCCTGCTCGGCGAGGGCATGGCGGTCGCCGCGGTCACGATGGCCATGTTGTTCGTGATCGTGGATCTCGGCCGGCCGGATCGCATGTGGCACATGATCCCGCTGCTGGGGGAGTTCAATTTTCCGATCTCGCTGCTGGCCTGGGATGTGGTCGTGCTCTCCGGCTACCTGCTGCTGAACCTCTCGATCCCCGCCTATGTCCATTTTCGCCACTACAAGGGGTTGGAACCGAACTTCAGGCTGTATTTTCCGTTCGTCGTGCTCGCGATGTTCTGGGCGATCTCGATCCATACGGTCACTGCCTTTCTTTTTTCTGCGAATTCGGCGCGCCCGTTCTGGAATACCGCACTGCTGGGGCCACGGTTCATCGCCTCGGCGTTTGTGTCGGGACCGGCCCTGATCATCATTGCCATGCAGGTCCTCCGTGGCGTTACGCGCTATCCGATAAGCCAGGAGGTGATCCGGACCATGGCGTTGATCATGGCGGTCTGTCTGCAGATCAATCTGTTTTTCGTCGGCGCGGAGCTGTTCACCGATTTTTACAACGAGGGCGGACATGCCGCGTCGATACGCTATCTGTTTCTCGGCCTGCATGGCTTTGACGGACTTCGGCCCTGGATATGGAGTGCGCTGGCATTGAATGTAGTCGCCCTGGTGATCCTGATGATCCATCCGTTGCGCAACAATATGATGATGCTCAATCTCGCCTGTGTGATGGCATTCTTCGGCATCTGGATCGAGAAGGGCATGGGTCTGGTGGTGCCCGGTTTCATACCGACACCGCTGGGAGAGATCTTCGAGTACAGCCCGACCTTGACCGAGTTGATGATCTCTCTGGGCATCTGGGCCATCGGCCTGTTGGTCTTCACGCTGCTGGCCAAGGCCACGATCGCGATCGAGCTGGGCGATGTGCGATACAGGCCATCGGCAAAGCGCTCATCCCTGCCACTCGGATCCGCAGGCAGTTCAAGAAAGGAAGTGACGTCATGACTATCGGGGCCAAGCGCCTGCATTTTTCGGGGTGGTGTCGGTTGGTCAGCGTCCTGCTCTTTTGTGGGCCGCTGCCGGGTACGGTAGCCAGCGAGGGTGAACCCCCGACCAGCTGTGAGCACTGTCACTCGGATCAACGCAACTTCGTGCAATACAAGAAGATCTTCTGGTACTACCGCGACTGGCTGAACTCGCCGCACCATCTGAACGGCCTGACCTGCGACGACTGCCATGGCGGCGACCCGCAGGCGAGCAGCATGGAAGATGCCCATAAGGGCGTACTGCCAGTCTCGGATCCACGCAGCCAACTGTTCTACAGGAACCAGCCGGAGACCTGTGGCGAATGCCATAAGAAGGAGACCAAGCAGTTCAGAGAGAGTGAGCACTACAAGGGGCTCAAGGACCACGTCGATGCCCCGACCTGCAGCACCTGTCATGAGGCCATGAACCGCAAGCCCTATTACCGGGAAATGGTCGAGAACACCTGCCGGATCTGTCACTACGAGAACAACAGGGACGGCCTACCGATGGTGGCGGGCAAGGCCACCGAGATATTGCACCGGCTCAATGTCTCCAAGGGCTATATGAACTGGACACGAATCTATTATCAGTCCCAGGGCTGGCCCGGAGATTCGAAAAAATTCGTGCAATCGCTGTCCAGAAAATACAACGCCATTATCGCGCAGGGGCACTCCTTCGATCTCGAGAACACGGAACAGGCGTCGATCGAGCTGCTGACGGAACTGAAGGCCGTGTACCGGAAGACGGCGGACGAGGTTGAAGCC
>JBATKF010000222.1:0-6822 GCA_049669185.1 Sedimenticolaceae bacterium
CCCGATTGAGGTCTTGGAGAGCCGTTTCCCGCTGCGCGTCCTGCGTTATCAGCTGCGTCGCGGGTCGGGCGGCGACGGGGCGCGTCGCGGCGGCGATGGCCTGGTGCGTGAGTTCGAGTTTCTGGGCGCGGCGCACTTCACGCTGTTGACCGAGCGGCGCCACCATGCGCCCTGGGGCAGCGCGGGGGGAGGGGATGCCAAGCCGGGGGTCAATATGTTCAACGGCCGGCCGCTGCCGGCCAAATGTGAGGGTGAGCTGCGCCCCGGCGATCGGCTGCGCATCGAGACGCCCGGGGGAGGGGGCTACGGCAAGGCCAAGCGCTGAGGGTCGAGGGGCAGTTCGTCAGGCTGCTAGGTCGATCGGCGCTATGATCGTCAATCCGAAGCCAACACGCCGACCGTGGGGAGGCACTGAGATGGGACGTTTCTGCCAGACCGCGATAATCCGGCCGCTGGGCCTCCGACTTACGGCCAGCTGCCGACGGTCGTCGCCCAGGGCTTGCTAGTATGTGCGGCATCTGCGGTGAGCTGCGCCTCGACGGGACCGCGATTGCGCCCGGGCTGATGGAGCGCATGTTGCCGGCGCTGGAACGGCGTGGACCGGATGACGCAGGCACCTGGTATGCGCAGCAGGTGGCCCTGGGTCATCGGCGCCTGTCGATTATCGATCTGTCGAGCCGCTCGCATCAGCCGATGATCGATCGCGAACTCGGCCTGGTGTTCAACGGGGCGATCTACAACTACCGCGAGCTGCGCGCCGAGCTGACGTCGAAGGGACACAGCTTCGTCTCCGACGGCGACACCGAGGTCATCCTCAAGGCCTATCGCGAATGGGGCGATGACTGCCCTGTGCGTCTGCACGGCATGTTCGCGTTCGCGATCTGGGATGGTGCGCGGCAGTGCCTGTTCGCGGCGCGTGACCGTTTTGGTATCAAGCCCTTCTACTACGCACTTAACGCCGAGCGATTTCGGTTCGCCTCCAACACCCAGGCGCTGCTCGCCGGCGGCGGTATCGACACCGCCATCGATCCGGTCGGTCTGCATTTCCAATACACGCTGCACGCAGTGATTCCGGCGCCGACGACCATTCTGCGTGGCGTGCGCAAGCTCGAGCCGGCGCACAGCCTGACGATCCTGGCCGATGGCGGGCAGCGGTTGAAACGTTACTGGGACCTGGATGCAACCCGCGGTCGCGAGCCCGCCAGCGAACAGGACTGGGTCGACGCAACGCACCATGCCCTGCTCGAGGCCGTGCGCAGGCGCAACGATGTCGCCGACGTGCCGGTCGGGGTGTTGTTGTCGGGCGGGTTGGACTCGAGTCTGTTAGTCGCCCTGCTGGCGGAGATCGGGGTCCGGGATTTCCACACCTTTTCAGTCGGGTTCGAGGATCAGCCGGAAGAGAAGGGCAGCGAATTCGAATACTCGGATCAAGTGGTCGAACGCTATCGGCCAATTCACCACAAGTTTCTGGTACCCAACGACCAGGTACTGAAACGCCTGCCCGAGGCGGTCGACGCGATGGCAGAGCCGATGTTCGGTCAGGACGCCGTGGCCTTTTATCTCCTCTCTGAGCAGGTCTCGAAGCACATCAAGGTGGTGCAGTCGGGGCAGGGGGCGGACGAGGTCTTCGGCGGCTATTTCTGGTACCCGCGCATGCTCGCCGAGACCCAGGGTTCGCGCCTGGAAAGGTTTCGCAAACACTATTTCGATCGTGACCATGACGAGTATTTGCGCATGGTGACCGAGCCCTACCGCGGCGCCGACCACACCGCCGCCTATATCGCCGCGCGTCTCGACGATGCGCTGTCAGGCGACTTTCTCGATGCGGTGCTGAAACTCGACGTGACGACCCTGATCGTCGATGACCCGGTGAAAAGGGTCGACAACATGACGATGGCCTGGGGGCTCGAGGCCCGCGTGCCCTTCCTCGACCATGAGTTGGTCGAGGTCGCCGCGCGGTGTCCGTCGCCAATCAAGCTGCAGTCCGGCGGGAAGCACCTGCTGAAGCGTATCGCGCGCGGCATCGTGCCGGACGCGGTGATCGATCGGCCGAAGGGTTATTTCCCGATGCCTGCGCTGAAATATGTGCGCGGCGAGTTCTTGGAGTTCATGCGCGCCATCCTCGACTCGCGGGCCTGTCGCGAGCGCGGGCTATTCGATCGCGACTATGTCGATCGCCTTTTGGAGGCGCCGGAGATGCACCACACGCGGATCATGGGCAGCAAGCTCTGGCATCTGTCGCTGTTGGAGTTCTGGCTGCAGCGGCATATCGACGGCGTCCACTGAGCCTCTGAGGATTGCCCGACAAGTGTCGCGGGTTAAGGGCCATAACGACTGGTAAACTACGAGACTATTCAATCTGATCATCGGACACGCTTCGATGTCCGATCGACGTAAACCCTGAGGTGCTGAAATGGATGTGCTTGACAGAATCAAAGAACAGGTCGAGAACAACCCGGTCATCATTTACATGAAAGGGACGCCACAGTTTCCGCAATGCGGCTTTTCGTCGCGTGCCGCGGCTGCGCTGCAGGATTGCGGCGCGAAGTTCGCCTACGTCAACGTGCTGGCGGATCCAGAGATCTTTGAGAACTTGCCGCGCTTCGCCGACTGGCCCACGTTTCCGCAGGTGTACATCGACGGGGAACTGGTCGGTGGTTGTGATATCACGCTGGAGATGCATGCGAGCGGAGACCTGCAAAAGGCCGTTGCCGAGGCGGCGAAAAAATGGCCTGCGGAGGAATCCGAGGGCTGACTGGCGGATCCGTCGGCAGAGCGGGGAGGCGGCATTCGCCGCCTTGTGTGCGACACGACTTAGTCGCCAGCGGTCCAGCAGTTGCGATCTCTGATTCCCAGTGTGCCCGAAGAAGTGCCGCGCCCTCCGTCAGTCTTCCGTTACCTCGCTCAACCACGGCCGGTCGTCGGCCAGCGAATCCCAACGATTGACGATGTGGCAAAAGAGCTCAGCGGTCTTCTCGGTATCGTACAGGGCCGAATGCGCCTCGTTGGCATTCCACGCAATGCCGGCGGCGATCACACTTCTGGCGAGTACGGTCTGGCCAAAGGCCAGACCCGCCAAGGTCACCGTGTCGAAGGTGCTGAAGGGGTGAAAGGGATTGCGTTTGTAGGCCGTACGCTCGACCGCGGCATTGATGAACCCCAGGTCAAAAAACGCATTATGGCCGACCAGAATGGCGCGCTTGCAGCCACTCGCCTTGACCGCCGCGCGGACCGGTCCGAAAACCTGGTCGAGGGCCTCGCGCTCTGGCACGGCGCCGCGGAACGGGTGATCCGGATCTATGCCGTTGAAGGCGAGCGCCTTGGCATCGAGGTTGGCACCGCTGAAGGGCTGCACGTGGCAGCTGACGGTCTGGGCCGGTCCGAGCCGTCCCTGTTCGTCAATCTGCAGGATGACGGCGGCAATCTCCAGCAATGCGTCCGTCTGCGCATTGAATCCGCCGGTCTCCACATCCACGACCACCGGCAGGAAACCGCGAAATCGGCGATTGATGGCCGTGTTAAAGGGGATATCTTCCACCGGCCGCAGGATACCCAATGCGCTGCGCGATAGCGAAACCGCAGCCCCGTCTGATGGCGACGCTGTGCCTCGCGCTGCTGCTCGCCCCGGGCTTGCCGGCCGCCGCCGATGGCCTTGTCTATCGCATCAGCCGCGCCGATCTCGCCGCGCCGAGTTATCTGATCGGCACCATGCACAGCGAGGATCCCCGGGTAACGGCGTTGCTGCCGCAGTTCGTGCCCTTGATCGAGGAGGTGGAGGTGGTCGCGGTTGAGCTACTGCCCGATGCGGTCACCATGCTGGCCGTTGGTGCGGCCACGCTGCTGCCTCAGGACCAGAGCCTGCGCGGCTTGATCGGGCCAGAGCAATTCGGTGCGCTAGTCGATGCGGCTTCGGCCCTCGGCCTCGACAGCCAGGCGCTGAATCGACTGAAACCCTGGGCGGCAGCGGCCGTGATGGGCATGCCGGCAGCAGAGACCGGACGCTTCCTCGACATGGAGATCTATCTGGCCGCGCTGCAGAGGCAGCGTCGTGTGGTGGGTCTGGAAAGTGCAGCAGAACAGCTGGCGGTGTTCGAAGGCATGCCGGCAGGGCTGCAGCTGATCCTGCTGGGTGAGATGATCAGAAATGCGGAGCAGCTACCGGGGCTCCTGGAGGACCTGACTTCCGCCTACCTGCGCGGCGATCTCGCCGTGCTCGATCAGGTCGCTCGGGCCCAGTACGCCCAGATGCCGCCGGCGGTCATACGATGGTTCGACAAGGCGTTGATCGACGAACGCAACGCCCGTATGTTGGCCAGAACGTTTGAGCTGTTACAGGCGAATGCGGTGCTTATCGCGGTTGGGGCGATGCACCTCGGTGGAGAATCGGGGCTGGTCGCCGGGCTGCGCGGCCGGGGATTTCGGGTCGAACGCTGGCGCGGGTAAGGACGCCGAAACCGCCCAGCCTGCAGATCTCACCCGTTTTCGTCGCGAGGGTGTCGAGACGCCGCCCGTAGCAGGGAATCGGTGAGATTTGCAGGCCAGCTGAGCTGTCTTGTGACCGACGGCGTGCCTATAATGCGGGAAGCCGGGCCAGGGTACACTTGGCCGGCGGATCAGCGAAAAACAAGGAAAAATCGATGAAGTCAGCTGCCTTGTTCTGCAAGACGGCGCGGTGGTTTTTGCTCGGGGCGATACTGGGCATCGCCGGCTGTGCAAGCGGTCCCTATCCTGATCCGCGAGATCCGCTGGAGGACTTGAACAGGGCGGTCTTCAGCTTCAACGATTTTCTCGATCGTGCCGCGTTGGAACCCTTGGCGCTCGCTTATCAGATCATCACCCCAGCCCCGGTAGACAAGGGCGTTACCAACTTTTTCAACAATTTGAGTGATGTCGGCTCGGCGATCAACAACCTTCTTCAGTTGAAGATAGGTCGCGCGTTCAGTGATGTCGGAAGGGTGGCGGTCAATACCACGTTGGGCATCCTTGGGCTGTTTGATGTCGCGAGCAACATGAATCTGCCGCGCTACAACGAAGACTTCGGCCAGACGCTGGGCGTGTGGGGCTTCGGTGCCGGTCCCTACCTCGTGCTGCCACTGTTTGGCCCAAGCTCCGGTCGCGATGCGGTCGGCCTGGTAGGAGATTACTTCACCGACCCGGTCACTTACATCGAGGACGACACCCTGCGTTGGGGGTTACGCGGTCTCAACATAATCGATACGCGGGCGGACCTGCTCAACGCGAGTCGGGTACTCGAGCAGGCGGCACTCGATCGCTATACGTTCGTGCGCGACGCCTTCCTTCAGCGCCGGCAGAACCTGGTTTACGACGGCAACCCGCCGGAGGAGTTCAGCTACCCGCCAGAGGAGTACAACTATCCGCCAGAGGAATACGACGCCAACCCACCGGCGGAATAGGCCGAGCGCCATCCTGGACCACGATCGAAAGGCCCCGCTGGCGGGGCTTTGCTTATTTCGGCGTCCCGCCGATGTGGCGGTACCGCCCGCACCTCGGTGTGCGAGAGGGGCGTCGGAGAAAAAAACTAATTGACAATTTAAGCAAACTCTAAAATACTGTAATTAGGGTCGACGAATGGCAGACGGCCCTGCAGTAAAACATCTGAGTTTGTGTTCCATTTTGGGAGATCGACGCTATGAAATTCGTAAAGATTGCTGCCGCAGCAGCCCTTATCGCCGCTTCGGCATCTGCATCCGCATGGTGGGGCGGTCCTGGCGGTTGGGGCGGTCCTGGTGGTTGGGGCGGCAGCGGCTGGGATAACAACTACAACCGTGGCTATGGCCGCGGCTACGGCTATGGCGATACCACGGGAGATTTCCTCGGTGACGCCGCCGGTGCCGGCGACTTCAGCATGAACATGTCTGGCCGCGGCAACACCAACATGCGCGGCTACGGCAGTGGCTACGGCTACGGTGACGGCTGGGGCCGTGGGTATAACTACAGCGCACCCTACTGGGGTGGCGGGCCCTACGGCGGCTATGCACCCTATGGCTATGGCGCGCCCATGGCACCCGTTGCTCCGCCCGCACCGCCGGCCGAGACCCCCACGGAGTAATCACCTATCGGCCTTGCCAGGACGCATCGCTGCACAAGGATGTGCGCAACGCAGTCCGGGTATCACGCTGTCGTCACGGCGTGATACCCGGGATGGGGTTGTAGGCCACCCGAAATTTTCCTTCGAAACATTTACTTGGGGACCGATCGAATGAGCAAAATGACCAAAATCGCGGTGGCCGCCGCTATTGCTACCGCCTCCGCAACCGCTTCTGCCTGGTGGGGTAATGGCTACGGCCCGAATACCAACAACGGCTATGGCTATGGAGACGCCTACACCAATGGTGTGCTCGATGGCTACGGCGATGCCTACGGTGCCGGCGACTTCAGCATGAACTTCTCGGGTCGCGGGCGCACCAATATGCGCGGCTATGGCGATCTCTATGGTCACGGCGACGGTTGGGGTCGCGGCTACAATTACAGCGCACCCTACTGGGCGGCGCCCTACTATGGTGCCTATGCGCCTTATGCCACCGCACCGACCATGACGACCGAGCAGCAGGAGGCGATGGCCGAGCAACAGGCCAAGGCGGTCGAGGCCCAGCGCAAGGCCGCCGAACAATTCGCTGCACAGCAGGCCGAGGCCATCAAGGCCGCACAGGAGGCCCAGCGCAAAGCGGCGGAGCAATATGCCGCACAGGCCCCGCAGGTTCCGTACGTCGCGCCGCGCTTTGCCGCACGCCCGGTCCCGCCGTTTGCCCGGCCTGAGCGTCCGGAGATGCCACAGTTCGATATGGCCCGGCCTGAGCGCCC
>JBATKF010000223.1:0-2484 GCA_049669185.1 Sedimenticolaceae bacterium
GCCTGCGAGGCGGCGCGGGCAACCGCGGCAGTCAGCCGCGCGCGTGTCGGCGTCGCGGAGGCCACGCTGGAGAAGACCCGCCTGATCGCCCCCTTCGACGGGGTGGTTGCCGAGATAAACGGTGAGCTCAACGAATATGTCACGCCGTCACCGATCGGCATACCGACGCCGCCGGCGATCGACCTGATTGCCGACCGCTGTTTCTATTTGTCGGCGCCGATCGACGAGGTCGATGTCGCCGACATCAGTGTGGGACTGGATGCGCGCATCACGCTGGACGCCTTTGGCGAGCGGCGCTTCGCGGGCCGTGTGCGGCGCATCGCCGACTATGTCCTCGACCGTGAGAAGCAGGCGCGCACGGTCGAGGTCGAGGTCGAGTTTGTCAGCCCGGACGATATCGCCCAGCTGCTCGCCGGCTATTCTGCGGATGTCGAGATCATTCTCGCGGTTCGCGAGGGGACGCTGCGCATCCCGACCGAGGCGGTGGTCGAAAACCGCAGTGCCTATGTGTTGCACCCCGATACCGGATTGATCGAGCAGCGGCGGATCCAGGTCGGCACCGCCAACTGGGACCATAGCGAGATCCTCGACGGTCTCAGTGAAGGCGAACTGGTGGTCACCTCGGTCGACCGTGAAGGCATGGTTGACGGTGCCGAGGCACGGCGGGAGACGGATGCCGACCGATGATCGAATTGCGTGGAATCGAACGCCATTTCCAGGTCGGCGATGAGCGTGTCCACGCGCTGAACGAGGTGACGCTGGATCTGCCAGCCGGCGACTATGTCTCGGTGATGGGCCCGTCGGGGTCGGGCAAATCCACGCTGCTGAACGTGCTCGGCCTGCTAGACCGGCCGGATGGCGGCAGCTACCGGCTGGACGACGTCGAGACCACGACGCTGATCGAGGAGAAGCGCGCGGCGCTGCGCCGCAGCCATATCGGCTTCGTGTTCCAGGCCTTCCATCTGATCCCGCGGCTGACGGCGGCAGACAATATCGGGCTGCCGATGATGCTGGCCGGGGCCGATCCACGGGCACGCGGCGCACGGGTTCACGAGGTGCTCGAATCGCTGGACCTGCTACCGCGTGCGCAGCACCGTCCCAACCAGCTCTCGGGCGGCCAGCGACAGCGGGTCGCGATCGGCCGCGCGATCGTTATGCAGCCGGCACTGCTGCTGGCCGACGAGCCAACCGGCAACCTGGATCAACACGCCGGCAGCGAAGTGGTCGCGCTGCTCGAATCGCTCAACGCATCGGGCATTACATTGGTCATCGTCACCCATGATCCCGCTATCGGCCGACGCGCACGACGGCAGATTCGTATGGTGGATGGACGCATCGAAAGCGACAGTGTCGACGATGCGCCTGCCTGAACTGCTGCGTTTTGTCACGGGATCGCTGGTGGGTGCCCGCACCCGCACCTTGCTGATGCTGTTGGCAATGAGTATCGGAGTCGCGTCGGTCGTCGTCCTGACCGCCCTTGGCGAGGGCGCACGACGCTACGTCATCGATGAGTTCGCTCAGCTCGGTACCCACCTGCTGGTGATGCTGCCCGGCCGCTCGGAGACTACCGGCGGCGCGCCGCCGCTATTCGGTGAAACCCCGCGCGACCTCACCCTGGGTGACGCCATGGCGCTGCTCCGACATCGCAGTATCCTGCGGGTGGCCCCGCTCACGGTCGGCAACGCCCCGGTCTCTTTTGCGAACCGCGAGCGTGAGGTCACCGTGCTCGGTGCAACGCACGCGTTTTTCCCGATCCGCCACCTGACCATCGGCAGTGGTCGGCCGCTACCGATGGTCGATCCCGAGCGTGCGGTCAATGTCGCTGTCCTCGGCGCGGGTCTGCGAAAGGAGCTTTTCGGCAAACAACGCGCGCTGGGAAAATGGATACGCATCAACGACAGGCGCTACCGGGTGATCGGCATCTTGAGCAGCGGCGGACAATCGATCGGCCGCAACCTCGACGACCTGGTGATCATTCCGGTGGCTGCGGCACAGAGTCTGTTCGATACGCCGGCACTGTTCCGGGTCCTGATCCAGGCACGCAGCCAGGAGGATATCCCGCGCGCACAGGCGGCAGCCCGTGACATCATCCGCGAACGGCACGACGGTGAGGACGACGTCACCATCATCACCCAGGATGCGCTGCTCGACACCTTCGACGGCATCCTGCGTGCGCTGACCTATACGGTCGGCGGTATCGCGGCGATCAGCCTCGCCGTCGCCGGCATCCTGGTCATGAACGTGATGCTGGTGGCGGTCTCGCAGCGGGTCGCCGAGATCGGCCTGATGAAGGCCCTCGGCGCCCCAGAGCGGCAGGTGCTGCGGCTGTTCCTGGTCGAGTCAGTGGTCTTGGCAGGCAGCGGGGCAATATTGGGTCTTGCGATCGCCGGGCTCGGCATCCTCGCCCTGGGCCAGCTGTTCCCCGGTTTTCCGATCACCGCCCCGCTGTGGGCACCGCTGGCCGCCGTCGCGGTTGCGCTGCTG
>JBATKF010000224.1:0-3517 GCA_049669185.1 Sedimenticolaceae bacterium
AGGGGGCAATGCACGGCTTTACGAGCCGCGAGGCATCTGAAAACGCCAAAAAATATGGACTTCCTATAGGTTACGACGCTGAGGCGGATGCCGGCTCCTGGCGAGAGATGCAATCATTTTTGAACAAAGTCCTTGCGTGACGACTCTGGATTGCGAAGCAACCTTGGTCTGTTGCGGATGCGGCAATTCGTCGTATCAAGATGGGCCGCTTTCTAGAACACAATCACTGCTTCCGCCATTCCCAGGGTGGGACCGGCTCAGGGTCTGACCACAGGCCTCTTCTTGCGCCCTGTGCGGCCTTCTCAGCGGCTGAGTACGCATCCCTATGCCCTGGGCTTTGCTCGTCGGCATAGCGTTTGTAATGCCATGCCAGGCCACGCTCGACCAAGTGCAGGTTCATGTCTTCGCCATCCAACCGGACTACGCCGATCAGTCGTTTCCAGCGGTCACGCTTGTACCACTGGACCTCTACCTGCTGCCCGGCCACCTGGCGCCGGAGCTCCCGTGTTGCGGCCTCGCCCCAGGGCTGGTTCCGCTCGGGCGCATCGATACCTGCCAGTCTGACCCGGTATTTGCTGCCCTCAGCCTCGAGCACAATCGTGTCGCCATCCACGATGCGGGTCACTCGGCCCGGCAGCGTTTCCTGGTCGGCAGCGCCTGCGACCGCGGTCAGCGCCACGAGGCAGGCAAGGAGAAGTGTCTGTAAGGCAAGGCGCATAGGTCTACAGAGTGGTTTTCCTGCTAAAGCTGGGCTGGTATCTTATCGCTTCCCACACAACAGCACGGAGGCTGTCATGCTTGCACTTTCTCGACGGATCGGCGAAGCGATCAGTATCGGTGATGATCTCATCCTTGAGGTCTTGGATATCGGGCGGCACACGGTCATGTTGGAACTGCAACGCCCAGATCCCGACTTTGATAGAACACAGTGGTTGGTTGTTGATCAACGTGTCGGAGAATCACTCCGAGTCACTGATGATATCCAGGTGTTCGTCAAGGATGTGGAGGGCTCTTTCGTCCGGCTGGGGATTGATGCACCCAGAACGATCACGATAGTCCGGGCTGAGTTGAATGCGCTTCCCGCGGAGCCATCATGCAGGCACAAGAGTGCCCCTGCCGACGGTGATTAGATATGGCGGGTGGCAACAGCTCACCGGGGGCAGGGTACGCGTGAAGGTCTGCTTCTGTGCGCTTGGCCAAGCGTACGCTAGCCCAGGCCATGGCCCGAGTTCGACCTATTGCGGGTATGGCACGGCGACTCATCATGGTAACCACAACGAAGGTTGGAGCCACGGCTGTGGCAACGAGAGCTTTCCTGGGTGCGGTGTCTTAGTACCTCTCAGGCTCTGAGACTGCCACGCGCCCTCCCACTCGGTTGGCAGGGTGTATGGCGGCGCTATTTGAGACTCCACCAGAAAGCCCAAACGCCCATAGTAAGCGGGGTCGCCTAATACGAATACCTGGCTCACGCCCTCGTCCTTCAGCCGTCGCAAGCCGTTACGGACGATTGCGCTCCCGATGCCCCGTCTTTGCCACGCGGGTTCCACGGCGAGCGGCCCTAGCAATGCAGATCTGTCGCTACTCTCTGCAACACTGCACCTTGTGAAAATCACGTGCCCCACGAGTCGAGAATCGATCGTCCCAACGAGTGACAAAGCGACTGGCGCTTCCCGCAACAGGTCCCGTACCAGTGGCAGCAAATCCTCGTCAGGGAATGCTCCCGGATAAAGCGCCTCTATCGCAGGGAGGTCAGCCTGCATGCTCTCGCGAATCTCAATGTTCTCCGTCATGGGTCTTCCGAGTTTTGCTAGCAGTCGCATCCTACAGCCTTGCAGGTCGCCTTCCCGCACGCTGTCCGTTGACGAGCGGCCACTTGCTGAAGTTCCAGCGCGAATACCCGAGTGATTCGGTCAGATGACCGAGTTCGACCACACATGAGATAGACGTCGGCAGCTGCGCTCAGATGTGCGAATTCGTTTGCACCATAGGGCACGCAAGGTTGATGTAAGGTCAAGTCACATGCTGGCCCATGGAATTAGCATGGGGCGTCGCAAACTGAGCAAGGCTGAAGGGCACTTTCTCAAGCTGCTGTCCGGCTGCCTGATGGGAGGACTGGGACTGATACTTGTAATGTCGCCGGAACGGCTCTCAAGTCCGCTTCAGAGCATCGTGCTGATCGGCGTTGCCGTAGCCGTCAGCCTTGTCGTGCATTCTCTCTATCGATCGCGGGCGAGGTCGCGAAAAGAGTAGCGATCGACGTCTTTCGTTTTCCACTAACTCCGCCCTTCGCATTCACGATAATCTTGGGTTTCACATCGGGGGATCAATTTGCAGCACGAAACCGCCGCCAGTTACGCCAAGGTGCTGGAAATGGCGCAGCAGCTGAATCTGAGCCCGGCAGCCTACCGCCGTGCGATCGAGTTGGCGGGGTTGACGCCCGACCGGGCCGACTGGCTGCTCTATATCGATCGCTTCCTGATCGCCGTCGGTGCCCTGCTTATCGTGGCCGGCATCGCAGCCTTCTTCGCCTGGAACTGGGCCGACCTCGATCACATGTTTAAATTCGCCCTGATCGAGGGGGGCATCGTGGCGGCAGTGTTTGCGGCCTGGCGCCTCGGTCTCAATTCGGTCGCAGGCAGAATCTGCCTGTTTGCGGCGGCGTTCCTTACCGGCACGCTGCTGGCCGTGTTCGGGCAGGTGTACCAGACAGGAGCCGATCCCTATGGACTGTTCCTCGTCTGGGCGGTGCTTATTCTGCCCTGGGCGATCATTGGCCGACAGGCAGGTATCTGGATACTGCTGCAGCTGCTCCTGAATCTGACCGTCATCATGTACTACACGCAGGTACTGAACCCACCGGATGGTTGGTGGCAACTGGCGCAGTTGCTCGGCCCCCTGGTATGGCTGGGTAGCACATTGATGGACTCGACGCTGGCAAGTTACCTGTTCGCATTGAACGCGCTGGCGCTGGTCATCTGGGAGGTCGCCGCACACCGTGGAGTCACCTGGATGCAGGGCACGATATTTCCACGGTTGATCGCGATTGCGGCCCTTGGCACGGTGCTGATACCAACAATCATCATCATCGTGGCGGCGGGCCTGGAAGAAAAGGCGGGATTGAGCGTCATCTCGCCTGTCCTGCTGCTTGCCGCGACGGGCGCCTGCCTTTACTACTACCGATATCGGCGGCATGACCTGTTCATTCTTACCTGCAGCCTGCTCGGTGTAATCATGGTATTCACGTCATTCTCAATCCGGCACATGCTGGGCGGCAGCGGCAGCCTGCTCATGCTTGCCGTCCTGGTGATCGCGCAGGTCGCGGGCGCTGCCTGGTGGCTGCGCCAGGTCGCTCGGCGCTGGGAGGCAGAGACGTGAGCACATCCAAGATGACACTGCATGATGTGGCAGAGGCCCTGCAGGCAGAGAAGCTGCTGAGTGCCGATGACGCCGCATGGTTTCTGAACGGCAGAGCCGACCTTCAGCCCTGGTACATACGCGCGATGGTGGGCTTCGGGGC
>JBATKF010000225.1:0-3215 GCA_049669185.1 Sedimenticolaceae bacterium
CTTAGGCTTGTAAGACCATTCGGCTGCCTTCTTGAGATCAGCGACGGGCACACCGGTGACGTTGCTGCATTCGTCCAGGCTCATGCGATTGGCCTTCAACGCCTCGTCGAACCCACTGGTATGTGCGGCGATGAAATCCTTGTCATGCCAACCCTGCTCGACCACGTAGGTCAGAAGGCCATTGAACAAGGCCGTATCCGTGCCCGGCTCGATGCGCAGGTGCAGCAGCCTGTCTTTCCCCATGGCCTGCTCTGCGACGGCGATGGTCAAAGAGCGCCGCGGATCGACAAAGATGACCTTGGCCGGCTCCGCCGTTTCGCCTTTGAACCACTCTTTCTTCTTATCGACCGTGGCGCCCTGCATATTGGGCAGCGCATGGGCCAGGAAGTAGTTGGTCTGTGTCTCGTAGGCATTGGCGCCGATGTACATCAGCGTGTCGGACAGCTCGGAGTCTTCGTAACTGTTGTTCAGCTCCCCAACACCCATATCTCGCGTCGCGTGGCACTCGGAGTTGTAGGCAGGACGGTTGTGGATGCGCACCATCTGGGTCTTGAGCGCCGAGAACATCAGCTTACCGGTCCCCCATGTGTTCTCGAAGCCACCACCAGCGCCGCCATGGTCGAAGCAGTTGAACACGATCTGATCCTGGCCGTCGCGATCCAGGATCCGTTTGGTGACGCCCGCATATACCTGAAGCGCGGTGTCCCAGCTCACATCGACCCAGTCGTCTCCCGTGAACAGGCGCGGATATTTCAAGCGATCCTGCGTGGGGCCCTCCGCGCTGAACATAGTGGTCGCCATCTGCCCGCCACGCGTAGAGGAGAGGCCCTGGTTGACGACGCACTCCTTGTCCGGAACGATCATTACATTGTATTCACGACCCTTGTCCTCGATCTGGTTCACCATCGCCGGCGTTAGGGTTGCTTCGAACGGCGCAAGTTGGCGGCGGAAGTCCAGGCCAAGCGCATTCTGGTGTGGCGCCCTGCCCCCCTCCTGGTTGGCGGGCCATTTGTACACATGGTAGCCACAGCCGACGATGCAAAAGTGGCAGGCCATGTTGGTTTTCTCGGCGCTGACAGGAGGCAGCGGAATACGGTCCTTTCTAGCCATGTCGCTTCTCCTCTTTACAGAATGTTGGACTGGCGGCCATAGATCAGGCCGTCAACGCCGACTGCCGTCACGCTGTCGTCTTTGTTGTTGTAGGCGAGGATGATTGGCGGCAGGTTCTCAGTGGCCTGACCGGTAACCATCTGCCCTTCCTTCTCGCTGTCGAACACGCTGAAGTGGCATGGGCATTTGAAGTTGCGGCTTTGCTCGTCATAGGTCACCGGGCAACCCATGTGAGTGCACAACACGCTGTAGGCGACAATGTCGCCGTTTGGACCAACACCACCAGGGACCGGCTCACCCATGCGGATTGCCACACAGGGAGACGCCTCATCGGGGTAGTTGAACGTGACCGGCTTGTTGACTGGCATCCCCCCAGCAGCCCCGATCGGCTTCTCGGGATAAGGCAGCGTCACCCGGCCCACGTCGGCCGGCGGCTCCTTCGCCAGGGCGGCTGCCGGTGTCAGGGCGGCGGCCCCGACCGCAATGCCCCCGCCACCGAGCTTCAAGAAGTTACGGCGTGTCAGTTCGGTCATTCGTCTATCCCCCAACCCTGTCAAAGTGGTTTGTGTGTCTGATGGCTCCCCACCTCCGCGATGATCTGCGGATATCTCTGATGAGTAGATTGAGGGAAAGCAAACGCTATGCCGCATGACACTCGCTCGTATTTTCAACCGCTTACGCTGAAGCTACCCCCACGCGTTACCCTCATGTAACATCCAGAAACGGGAAATTCGTTACCGTTTGGTAACGCTTCGACGGGGAGACGGTCATTGAACGAAGCACGCAGGCGTTTCCTGGTCCGTACGACCGCCGCCATGCTCGTTGGCACGGCGGGCATTTCGTCGGCTGCTCTGCGACCGACGATCCGCATCGGCTTGACGCCGGTCATCCTGGACGACCACACCCTGTTCCTGAACCGGTGGCGCCAATGGCTGGAGACCCGCCTCGGCGCCCGTGTTGAGTTCGTCCAACGCCCCCGCTACCGCGACATCACCGATCTGCTGCTCAATCGCACGCTCACAGCGGCATGGATCTGCGGTTACCCCTATGTCCGTCATCGATCCAAGCTGCGGCTTCTCGCCGTACCTGTCTATCAGGGCAAGCCGCGCTACCGATCGTTGGTGATATCCGGAACACGGGGGCAACCGCCGTCCTCACTGGAACACATGCAGGGCCAGGTGTTTGCGTTCTCTGACCCCGATTCCAATTCGGGGTATCTGTATCCCATGTATCGGTTGCGCGAGAGCCTGGCGGCCCGACCGGACTTTTTCCGTCGCACATTCTTCAGCTGGGGGCACCGCAACACGATCGAAGCCGTGGCCAGCGGCCTGGCCGACGGGGGTGCGGTCGATAGCTACGTGTGGGAGTCGCTCGTCCGCCAGCACCCTCACTATGCCGAGCAGATTCATGTCGTGGAGCGTTCGCCCGAGTTCGGCTTTCCGCCCATCGTCACGCACCAGGACCTGCCCGAGACAATCCATGCGCATCTGGCTGCAACGCTGCATCAAATGCACGCCGACGCCGAAGGGCGGGAACTACTCGAGGCCCTCTACCTGGATCGTTTCGAAACCGGCGACGCAGCAGACTTCAACGGTATCGCCGGGATGATGGCGGCCACCAACCAACTCGTCCTCGAGGCCAGCTGATGAAATGGTCCAGCTATCGTGTCCGCCTGCCTCTGAGCCTCGCCGTCGTGGTCGCGGTCACTGCTGCTGTGCTCTCTGTCGTCATCGCCTATCAGACCTACGTCAATATCAGCGTCGAACAGCGGCGTACAGCACAACGACTGGCACACGCGATGGAACCAGTACTGGCACGTGCCATGAAGCACGACGATGTCTGGCTGGCCTTCAGCCTCTTACGCGGTCCTGACCGCCCGGACGGCGACGATCACGACGACAAATCGCCCGCGTTGCTGTTGCTCGATAAGACAGGCCGGGTTTTCGCCGCGAATCAACCCCGCCGCTTTCCCACCGGAAAGCAACTCGCCGATATCGATGCGGATCTGGCCAGTCGCGTGACCACTGCGAACACGGGCAAGCGTTTCCAGCCATGGACCCGCAACACGACACTCGAGATGCCCGTGCATTCGGAAGACGAGGTTG
>JBATKF010000226.1:0-4554 GCA_049669185.1 Sedimenticolaceae bacterium
AAAACACATAACTACGTCGACAAGGCGCGCGCGTTGGCGCCGGATTCCCCGCAACTTCTTTTCGCCCAGGGTTTGGTGGCGCTGCGGGAGCGCCAATACACGGAGTCGCTGCGTTTCGCCGACCAGGCGATAAGAACTAGTCCGAGCTATGCAGACGCCTACGTTTTGATGGCAAACACGCTCGTCTATCTCGGCAAGTCGGCGGAAGCACTTAGCGTGATGGTGGATGCCGAGCAACTGAATCCACGCATGCCTTCCATATACCTAAGGATTCGCGGTACGGCCCACTACTCTTTGGGTCATTATCTGCAGGCTATCGCGGACTACGAACGCAGCCGCGAAGCCAATCCCAACTATCAACAGCTGCGTGTCTGGCTTGCGGCCGCCTACGCCGCCAGCGGACGGTTGGATGATGCACGTTGGGAGGTTGAAGAGGCACGTATGCTCAATCCACTCATCACCATGGCTTGGATGCGTCGTTTGATAGCTATGATTGATCCTGCACTCCGCGAGCAGCTGCTGGCGGATCTAAGCGATGCGGGGTTGCCAGAGTGAGTGGAATTCCGGACCCCACAGACTTGGCAAGCAAGAAGCGCATTTCTTCCGCATCTATCGCTGCGGAGGGAATATGAAAATCAGTATGGTCTCATGACGGGTTGTCGCCGAAATCGTCGACAGCCCGCATTCCCTCCTTCCTAACTCCGCATAATCTGCAGAGAAACCACCCCGGGCAACACTTCTGGCCGAACCTTTTCCTGGGACGGTGGCTCAAGGGGTTGTCCTGGTGTTTGCGAAGGAATTCAGACGATTATGAAGCAGCGGGGTGGGGATGCCCACGGGAATCAGGGAGTCAGGTGCGCGTGGGATATGAGAGCGGGTCGCTTCGATTATCGCGGCGGTTGATTCTCAAAGATTCGTTGCATGCCGAGTTACCTATCGCTATCAGCTGAATTTCTATCTGTCACCCTTGCCGGTGGGGTTTCGGTCGGGCGCATGATGTCAATGGATCGCCATCATGCGCCCGACCAGACAGACCCCTACTTCTTGCGCGTATCGTGTGCCGGGTCGACATAATGAATGGTCGTCGGACCGGTGCCCGTAACCTGAACGACAGCCTCGCCGTCGGGTGTGGTGATGAAATGCGGTACGCCGGCCGGTTCCGTGTAGAAGCTCCCAGGACCCAGTTTGATCAGCTTGGACTCGTCGAATTTCTCACCCCACCCGATGTACCAGTGGCCCTCCAGCACCGTGTATGTCCGGTCGTCCGGATGCGAGTGCGACTGCACCACGCGGCCCTTGGGGAACTTGACCCGATAGACGTAGGGTCCGGGCTCCGTGCCTTTGCTGATGATATGTGCAACTCCGAGCCCGGGTACGCGTGGATTGTCCTTCCACATCATTTGCTCAGGGGTCATGGTGATGCCTGTCGTCGGGGTGTCTGCCGCATTGGCCACACAGCCCATTGCGAGCAGGCAGCCGAACAGGGTCAGTTTTGAGCGTGTGCTCTTCATGCTGCTCTCCTTGCGCGATTAGCGCTTGTTGTGGGTTCTCTTACTTGCTGGCCAGTTCGGTCGGGCAATGCCTATCGATCGGACGGCCGGCTTCTCTACCAGGCGCCGGGTTCAGTCGCTGTCGTCCTCGGTACCATCGCGGCCGCTGTTCTTGTCCTTCAGCGGAATGCCGGAGCGGTCGGTGACCACGGTGCGACCGAATATCACGGTGCCGTTGCGTCTCTGGCGGGAGGTATAGGCGCGAGTCGGTATCGCAGTCTCGATGAAAGAGCGATGGAAGTCCGATGGAAGTCAGATGTGACTGCGATGCGATAAGTTATTGAGAAATGTCAGTACGTTACGGTTTCTTGCCGCGGGCAAAATAAGCGTTTCATCTTTGCTCCGAGATCACCCACAGGTCCGAAAAAGGGACGCCAATTGAATTCTGCAAGAAAGCCGGGGATTCAGGCGTTGCTGCGACGGTGGCCGCTAGCCGTGCTGCGACATGCGTAAGGGTCTATTCTGGATTTGCAGCAAGGCGCCCAGTCGCCCGAGTGTGCGTGCGAAATAGCGGTATTCAGGCACAGTCATTCGGGTGGCGAACGAATGAACCCTGGCAGGGGTGCGGACAGTACCGCGTACAGGTTGAATGGTGATGGAGAGTCGAATGTCTTCCGGATCTCGTGGGCAGCATATGAGGAACCGTTCGGAGCCCAGACCCGTGCTTGAGCTGGAAGTATCCGTCCTTAACCAACTGCGGCGTGTCGCTGGCCGCAACAGTCCTACATGAGCGATCGGTTCCCGTGAACGAACCCCAAGAGACAATCTACATCGCGGATTGGGAGATTCACCCCGAAACCCTGCGTGTCTCCAGGGGAGACGATCATGTCAAGCTGGAACCAAAGGTCATGCAGGTGCTGCTTTATCTAGCGGAAAAGGCGGGGCAGGTAGTATCCCGACAGGAACTCGAGGAGCATGTCTGGAAGAACCAGATAGTCGGCTACGATGCCATTTCTCGTACCATCATCAATATCCGCAAGGCGCTGAATGACAGTTCTCGCGACCCCAGGGTGATCGAAACGATACCCAAGGTCGGCTACCGGCTGATCGCCGAGGTCAGGCGCAGCGTGGCAGATCAATCCGGAAATCACTCACACACGTCGCCACAGGGGAAACAGCAGTCCTCGCGGTTAAGATCTACGCTGGTTGGGATACTTGCTGTTGCGGTCCTGGCAATCCTGTGGGCGTTAATTGATGGACAGGGCCTTGTTGGAAGGCATGGTGTTGACGCCGCGCGAGACGGAGGCGAGACGAAACCCACCATTGCGGTATTGCCTTTCAGGTATTTGTACCGCAATCCGGACAACAACTACTTTTCCGACGGTGTTACCGCCGATCTGATTACTGCCTTGTCCCAGGTATCCGGCCTGCAGGTCATTTCTCGGGATTCAGCCTTTGCCTACCGAGGGGGCGAGATCAACGATGCAGCGATCGCTGAGGAACTCGGGGTGAGGTTCCTGCTGAAGGGCAATATCCAAAGGGATCGGGATCGAATCCGGCTCAATGTACATCTTGTCGAGGCGCAATCGGGCAGAAGCGTGTGGGCGGAGCGGTACGACCGGCTGCTCACTGACATATTCAAGATTCAGGATGAGCTGGCGGAGCGCATCGTGCTCACGCTGGAGGTGAAGCTGGCTCCGGAGGAGAGGAAGAGACTAATCAGAAATTATCTCGTGAGCCTGGATGCATACGATGCCTTTTTGCGCGGCGTGGACTACTACACGAAGAGATCGTTCGCTGATAACCAGCTGGCGGTAGAAAGCTTTCTCAAGGCGATCGAACTCGATCCGGGTTTTGCGCGAGCCTACGCGGGGCTGGCGCTCGCTTACTCTTGGGCGAGCGGAGATACAAGCATTGGGACCGCAGAACAGGCACACGAGCTCGCGTCGGAGACAGTCGAAAAGGCGATCCAGATAGATGCCTCGATCCCGCAGGTCTATTTTGTCAAGGGGCGTATCGAGCTGTATAAGAAGAACTATGAATCGGCCATACAACAAATCCAGAAGGCCATCGATATAGAGCCCAACTACGCGGATGCCTATGCACTGCTGGCGTCAACGTTGCATTTCTCCGGCAGGCCCAAAGCCGGGTTGCAGTCGATGAGGCGCGCGGTTCTGCTGAATCCCCGAATCCCGGCTGCCTATCTGATGATAAGAGGATCACTGCACTACTCGAGCGAAGAGTACGATCAGGCAGTGGAGGATCTATCTCGCTCATTGGAGATCAACCCAAATTACCTGCAGTCGAAAGTCTGGCTTGCCGCAACTTATGCAGCCCAAGGGCGTTTGGAGGATGCGCAATGGGAGGTCGACGAAATTCGAATACTCGCTCCGGATATCGATTTCGAATGGGTAGAGCGCGCTTATCCGATACAAGATTTCCACTATAAACAGCGTTTCCGTAACGACCTCAAACAGGCTGGCGTGTTGTGAGTCAAGGGGCGCCCGACCTGATGCCACCAAGAAACCGGAGCTATAGATCAACTTCCAGGTCGGTGGCGGTTGCCCTCTCCTGTTGAACCATGCTCGCCTTGCGGCGAGAGATGAGGGGTACGAGACGAAGCCGCCAGGCCTCACCGCCCCGGCTGCTGCTGGCGATTGCGCTCAATGGCCTGGGTGCGGGCGTACCGTTGATAGGTCCAGCCATCGTGTCCATTCTGAAAATTTAATCGGGCCGGCATCCTTGGTGATTCTTGAACAAAGCGTCTACTCAGCTAATCGTACGTAACGATGATATAGTCCGCCAACACATGGAAACGCGACGATTTTGCCCAGGTCCGGCGGCTGAATAGTGCGCGGCTTAGGCGAATCCTTGCCCAGTGACAGATGCGTCCTGCAGGTATGGTAGTAGCCGAGGTATTCACGAAGGATCCGACGTAGGTGTCGCTCATTGAGCACGATGACGTGATCCAAACAATCCCGGCGAATGGAACCGATCATGCGTTCGACGAATGGGTTCTGCCAAGGCGAACGAGGCGCTGTAAGCACACCCTCTATAGCCAAGC
>JBATKF010000227.1:0-1693 GCA_049669185.1 Sedimenticolaceae bacterium
GCACAGGTGTGCATCCGAACTGGCCTACTGTGGTGCAACCACTGCGTGTTGGGCTGACCGACGCCGGCTGGCATACCCTTTCCATTCAGATGCCGGTGCTGGCCAACGAGGCCGAACACGCGGCCTATGCTGATATCTACGATTGGGTGCCGGGGCGGATCGACGCAGCGATCCGTTATCTGCGCGACAAGGGGTTCAGCACCATCGTGCTGGTCGGGCACAGCCAGGGCTCGACCATGGCGGTCTATTATCTGATCCGCGAGCCGCAGCCGGTCGAAGGTCTCGTCGCGATTGGCATGTCGGGCGGGATCGGCGGCGGTCCAATGGATACCCTGGATCAGCTGCCGGCACTGGCGGTGCCCACGCTCGATCTCTATGGTGGCGAGGATCTCCCCGAGGTATTGGACAGCGCCAACCAACGCGCGGCGCAGGCGCGCAAGGCGGGCGGTGACTACTCGCAGCAGGTCGTCGCCGGCGCGGATCATTTCTTCGACGGCGAGGAGACCGAGCTGCTGGATGCCGTCAAAGGCTGGCTGGCAGAGCGCTATTGACGCTTCGCCGCGGCTGCGTATCTCGCGGCTCGGCCACGAGATCCAGGGATACTGCGATGACCGGCCTCAGTCGGCCGTGGTCTGTGCGGGCCGGAGAGCGCCACCACACTGGCGGCACTGATAGCGGGTCTTGCCGGCCTGAGCCCGCTTGTGGCGTGTGGTGCTCAGTTCGTGGCGGCCGCAGTCGCAGGCGTAGGGCCAACGACGCTGCCGGGAGACCCGCCGCTCGTCGATACGATAGCTGTGGCAGCGGCTCGGGTTGGGGATCCCGAGATAGGCCATTACCGCACGCCACTCGGGGCCGTGCGGACGCGTGCGGCCGTGGCAGGCCATCGTGATCAAGTGGGCGACCTCGTGCGGTACGGTCGCGGTAAGAAAATCGGCCGGATAGCGCTGCGCGATGTCCAGGTTGAAGCGCAGCACAGGCCGCTGGCCGCAGCGCCATTCGGCCAGCCCGGCGGCCTGACCGCGCAGGTCGCAGCGGATGAGCGGGTCGGGGAGCAAGGTACCGTGCCGGGCGCAAAGCGGGGCGGCTTGGTGCAGCACCGCGCGGGTGCGGGCTTGCAGGCGGGCGACCAGGCTGCTGTCGAGCACTGCGCTCAATCGGCGATCAGCTGCAGGTATTCCATGCGGGTGGCCTGCGATTCGCGGAAGGTGCCGAGCATCACCGAGGTCTTCATGGTCGAGTTCTGTTTCTCGACACCGCGCATCTTCATGCACAGGTGCTCCGCCTCGATGGTGACCGCGACACCGGCCGGCTGGATCACCGCGCTTATCGCATCGGCGATCTGCACCGTGAGGTTTTCCTGGATCTGCAGTCGCCGCGCGTACATATCGACGATGCGCGCGATCTTGGACAGGCCGATCACCTTGCCGCGGGGCAGGTAGGCGACATGCGCGCGTCCGATGAATGGCAGCACATGGTGCTCGCACAGCGAGTACAGCTCGATATCCTTGACGATGACCATGTCGTCGTTGTCCGATTTGAACACCGCGTCGTTGACCACCGAATTCAGATCTTGGTTGTAGCCGCGACACAGAAAGGCCATCGCCTTGGCGGCGCGCTCTGGCGTCTTGATCAGGCCCTCACGATCGAGGTCTTCCCCCAGTCCCTCGATGATCCCCGCGAAATGGGCCTGTAG
>JBATKF010000228.1:0-24364 GCA_049669185.1 Sedimenticolaceae bacterium
CTATCACCAGCGCCGCTCGCCGTGCCGCTGGCGGCATCGGTCATGGGTGTTGCGGCCCTCACGCGTTCCTGCTCTCGCAGCAGCATCTCATCGAACTCACCGAGACCGTTGAGCAGCTCCGCGTCGAGCACCGCAATCTGCTCATCAGCCGTCCGCTCGCCCGACTGATCAATGGCGGCCGGGGCAAGCATGGGCGGCCGCACTGCAGAACACCCCAGGCCCGTCGGCAGCGCGTGGCCTTCCTTGGCCAAGGCAACGCAGTCCTCGGCAACCAGGCGATGCAGACGGGCGACATAGGCCGCGTAGTCAGCGGCCTCCGCACCGCTGAGGCTGCCATCTCGGCGCTGCGCGTGATAGTCCTGCTCGGCGGAGACCATGGCTGCGTGGTCGATACGCAGGCGCTCCAGCAACGCTCCACTGTCTGCGCCCCAGGCGCCGGTAACCAGCCACAGCCCCGCTATAACCAAAACCCGTTCATGCTTCATCGCAGCATCCAATTGCCCCCAGTGCTCGACGCCATAGTAGTACGCATGGCGGGTGGATCAGAAATGCGAACCAATGGTTGCGCATGCAGCTTTCGAGTCTCGCCGCTCTCGGCATGCGGCCGCCGCGATCAGCTGCACGGGTCGCGCGAGATGCCGTTACCGCGACCACCGAGCTTGCGCCGCCTGATGAGTTTTCGCCGCATCAGCCGCGCCGACCAGGCCATCGCTGTCGGGCTTTCCGGACAGTCAGCGTCATTTGACCGCTGAAGCCGCGCCCTGGTTCGATGGCAACACGTAGCCAAAGCCGGTCTTCTGGTCACCACGAGCCTGGCCCTCGAGATTGACGTCTTGCCCGCGACAAACGCCTATTGACGCCACTTCGCCACGCGACTACTGGCGGGTCGCCGGTCGCGCTGCACCAGTATCTGGGCCGTGATATAAGGGTCTCGGCCCGTAACAGAGGAACTAGGCATGCAGAAACAGACCACGCTCGTTCTCATGTTCTTCCTCATCTTTGCACCCCACACCACGGCTTGGGCAGACGAATACCAGGACACCATCCAGGTCTTCAAGAATGCCGGCCAAAGCAACAACTTCTTTGCCAAGAGTTACGCCTACGCGGTTTTCCCTACTGTGGGCAAGGGTGGCATAGGCCTCGGTGGTGCCCATGGCAAGGGTCTCGTCTACGTCGCGGGCCAAGCGGTTGGCAAGACCTCGATGACACAAGTGACGCTTGGCTTTCAGCTGGGCGGCCAGGCCTTCAGCATGATCGTCTTCCTCGAAGACCAACGCGCTTTTGATGAGTTCAGCAGCGGTAACTTTGAGTTCGGGGCACAGGCGAATGCCGTTGCGATTACCGCCGGTGTCTCCGCCGCAGCAACTACCGGTGGGAGTTCCGCCGGGGCAAGCGGCGGTAAGAACGACGCCACCACGGTGGGTCAATACTACAAGGGCATGGCCACCTTCACCGTCGCGAAGGGCGGCTTGATGTACGAAGCGAGCATAGGCGGAGCGAAGTTCAGCTACGAACCCTTCTGAACACGCCCGCACCCGGAAATGCGAAGCTCAACGCCCTGCCTCACCTTCCAGTCGTGCGAGCCGAATTTTTATGTCATCCAGGCTCTCCTGCAGCTCCAGCACAAGCTCCTCGAGTTGATCCAGACGTCGTTCGGACGGCGGCGCCTCGGTCGCGGAAATCACCGGTGCAGGTTCGGCTTCCTGGTCGCCGAAAAGATGGGCGTAGCGGGGCTCGCGGGTTCCCGCATCCCGCGCCAGACGGACCACAAACGGGCCATCGCTGCGTTTCATCAAGCCTTGAATTACGGTCTCGGTCTGACTGGCATCTTCAAAATGGCACAGGCGATTAGTGCGAATCCGCAGTTCTCCAGCCGTCTGCGGACCGCGCAGCAATAGCACACAGAGTATCCCAAGCTCCTGGGCGGTGAACTCGAGGCTGCCAAAGCCGACGTTGGCAAACCGGTGTTGATACTTTGTCACCCGACTGCCGAACCCAGTTCGGTCGCTGATCAAATGCCTCTTCAGCAAGCCATCGACGACCCGCTGGACCTCCGACTCGCTGAGCTGCAGGACAGGGTCCCGACTACTTTTTTGGTTACAGGCACTGGTGAGCGCACTGAGTGAGAGTGGGTATTGTGCGGGCGTGATGATCTCCTTCTCGATCAGACAGCCAATGACTCTGGCTTCCGGTGGGGTTAATTCGATGCGCATCAGCAGACTCTTCGGCAATTGATTCGGTCAGTGTGAATGTGCGCCATGGTAATCCAAATACGAAGGCCGAAAGGCGATCCTCCGCGCACCGCCACCGCGAAACCTTCGCCCGATTCGTTCAGCCTGCACAGAAAAGATCAATTCTTCGTCGTCGCCGGGCAATGAGCGGAAAGCTCGGACTGCAAAGGCGCCGGGCAGTGCTTTCGTAGGGTCAGGTCAGGGAATAACATCTCGATGTGGCAGAGAAACCGTCCCATGTGATCAAGGGAAAGCTCGCTGTGGCCCCGATGCTGGATTGGGTCAATAGTTTCTATTTTTTGCTACGATTCAAATAGTTACCGTTGGCTTGTAAGTGCCTGGTAGCAAATTCGTAGCACCCGGCTGCCGCTGCCGAAACGCAAGCGCCGCTGTTTCATCGCTCGGTCAAGTTGATATATGATGACGGCATCACAACATCGGTGTTTCATGCAGGACAAGTAAATGCGCACGATCGTAGATCTACCCGATGAGCAGATCGAGTTACTCAAGCGCCTGAGTGACGACATGCAGGTATCGCGGGCGGAGCTCATGCGCCGTGCGGTGAGAGAGTACCTCACTCGCCACGCCCCCCAAACGTCGGAACAGGCTTTCGGAATCTGGAAGGCCCGACCGAAGGATGCCCTCGGCATTCAGGAAGCACTGCGGTCAGAGTGGGACTGATGAAAGCCCTGCTGGATACCAACATCCTCGTCGACTACCTCAATGGGATCGAGGCCGCCAGAGAAGAAATCAACCGCTACGCCAATCCGATGATCAGCCCGATCACTTGGATGGAGGTCATGGTCGGTGCCAGCAAAGTCGAACGGGACACGGTTCGCTCATTCCTGTCCCGTTTCGGCCAGGTCGATATCGATTCCGAAATCGCCGAAATCGCCGTCGATGTTCGGCGCATTCACAAGATGCGCCTGCCGGATGCCATCATCTGGGCCAGCGCGCAGAAGGAGAACGCGCTGCTGGTCAGCCGCAACACCAAGGATTTTCCGGTCGATGCGCCAGGCATACGCATCCCCTATACCCTGTGATCGCCCAATATCAACACACCGTCACGCCGTGACTTCTGACACCACCGCTACGATCGATCGCCGCCTGTCCATTGCGCCGATGCTGGATTGGACAGATCGCTATTGTCGGTATTTCCTGCGCCAGATTACGCGTCACACCCTGCTGTACACCGAAATGATCACCACCGGCGCGCTAATTCACGGCGACACAGCGCGCTTTCTGGACTATCACCCCGACGAAAATCCGCTGGCGCTGCAGCTAGGGGGCAGCGTCCCGGACGAGCTCGCCGTATGCGCGCGCTTGGCCGACGCCTGGCACTATGACGAAATCAACCTAAACGTCGGTTGCCCGTCCAACCGAGTGCAATCCGGTCGCTTCGGCGCCTGTCTGATGGCAGAACCGACACTGGTAGCCGACTGCGTCGCCGCGATGACCGAGGTAACGCAGCGACCGGTGACAGTGAAGCACCGCATCGGTATCGATCAACGCGACAGTTACGACGAGCTACAAACTTTCGTCGACACCGTTGCAGCGGCCGGCTGCCACGTCTTTATCGTGCATGCGCGCAAGGCCTGGCTTCAGGGACTAAGCCCGAAACAGAATCGCGAGATCCCGCCGCTGCAGTACGAATTTGTACAACGCCTGAAACGCGACTTCCCGCAGCATACCTTCGTGGTCAACGGCGGCTTCGAGACGCTTGGTCAGGTCGAGCGGCAGCTAAAGTCCCTCGACGGGGTCATGATCGGTCGCGAGGCCTATCAGAACCCCTGGCTGTTAGCCACAGCCGACCAGCGGATTTTCGGTGCTGCAAAGACCCCGCCCAGCCGTCAGGCCATTGTCGAGCGCATGCTGCCGTTCATCGATAGACAGCGGGCGAACGGGGTGCCGATCCATCGGATCACACGCCACATGCTCGGCCTGTTCCAGGGCCAGCCAGGCGCGCGGGCCTGGCGACGCCATCTATCCCAGCAAGTTCATACCGCTGACGCCGATGTCAACGTCGTCATCGCGGCGCTGGCGTTGGTTACCTGAAGTCGGCTGGAGGGCACGGAAACGTTGCAGAATTTGTGCTGTAATTTAAAAGGGTGGAATTTGATTCCACCCGCGTTCGGGAGATCCAGAGGCCAGAAATGCATCAGTCCAGATCGTGCACCTTGTTCGCGACCATAGCCCTGCTGCCAATGTGGGCGGGTGTTGCAGCTGCCGATCAACCAGCGGATTTCGGGCGCCTGCAGGACAGCGGTCACTGCCCATTGTGTAACCTGGCCGGCGCCGATCTTTCCGGTATGCGGCTCATGAGCACAGACCTGTCCGGCGCCGACCTGCGTGGCGCCGATCTGCGCAGGACCATCTTGTTCCACGCCAATCTCTCGGGTGCGGATCTGCGCGACGCGAAGCTTACCCGAGCCAGCCTCGGGCGGATCGATCTGCGCAGCGCGAACCTCAATGGCCTGGACCTCAGTGACGCACGACTGGGGCACGCAGAGCTGAACAACGCACAGCTGACACAAACCAACCTGCGCGGCGCGATGCTCGAGCACGCCAACCTGGGCGGCGCGGATCTCACAGGCGCCGATCTGAGCAAGGCGAGCCTGATGAACGCCAAGATGGATTCGGTACTCCTGCGCGACGCGATTCTCGTTGAGGCCGATTTACGCCGGGTCGATCTGCGGCGGGCAGCCGATCTTCGCGGCAGCGATCTGAGCAGGGCACGACTCAGCAAGGCGAAGCTGGACGGCCTCGACCTCTCCGGCATTCCCTTCGATGGAGCGGACATGCAGCACATTGGACTGGCCGGAGCAAAACTGCATGGCGCGTCACTGGTACGTGCGAACCTACGCAAAGGCGATCTGCGAAACGCGGATCTGACCAATACCAATCTGCACGGCGCGACAATGACAGCGACCAACATGACTGGCGCATTTTTTGGCAAGGCCACGCTCGAAGAGGCCATGCTCTCAGGCAACCTGGTGGGTTCCGATTTCTCCGACGGCCAATTGGCACGGGCCGATCTGTCGGGCGCCAATCTGAAAGACGCGCACTTCAACAATGCCGATCTGCGGCAGACGAATTTCACCTCATGCAATCTTTACTCGGCCGATTTCAGCGGCGCACGCCTGCACCAGGCCAATTTCAGTCGCGCCAATCTGGAAAAGGCGATCTTTACCGACGCCGATCTGAGTGGCGCCGTTTTTGACGATGCCCGAGGTGCGGCTATTTGGTAATCACCTCAGGCCCCATCAACGTCGTCGGCAGCCAGGTCGAGACGATAGGCACATAGGTAACGATTACCAGGAAAGCAAACATAATCGCCACCCAAGGCAGCGCCGCCTTGATCACATTCGTGACCGACATCTGAGCCACACCTGCAGTAACGAACAGATTCAGACCCACCGGCGGCGTGATCATTCCGATCTCCATATTCACCACCATAATAATGCCCAGATGGATCGGATCGATGCCAAGCGTAATAGCGATGGGGAACACGAGTGGCGCAACGATGATCAGCAGCCCCGACGGCTCCATGAACTGGCCACCGATCAGAAGCAGCACGTTGACCACGATGAGGAACTCGATCGGTCCGAGTCCGGCCGACAGCATTGCCTCGGTGATCATCTGCGGCAAACGCTCTTCGGTGAGTACATGCTTGAGGATCAACGCATTGGCGATGATGAACATCAGCATGATGGTCAGCTTGCCGGCCTCGAACAATGCGTGCTTGGTATCCGGGTGCCAGAAAATCGATAGCGCCCGCAGAGGTATCAACATAGGGTGCCCGCCACCTTCCTTGAAGGGACCCATGTCTCGGTAGATGAAATTGGCGATGAGGAATGCGTAAACCGCTGCAACGGCAGCAGCCTCTGTCGGGGTGAAGATACCTCCATAGATCCCGCCGAGAATGATCACAATCAGCATCAAACCCCAAGAGGCATCGCGCGCGGACGTCCCCACCTCGGCCCAGCCAGCCCAGGGCTGGGCAGGCAGATGTTTGATGCGTGCGACGATGTAGATCGCGATCATCAGCATCAGGCCGGCGAGCAAGCCGGGGAAAACGCCGGCGAGGAACATCCGTCCGACCGAGACATCGGTTGCCGCGGCGTAGACCACCATTACAATCGAGGGTGGTATCAAGATACCGAGGGTGCCGGCATTACAGATGACACCGGCCGCAAACTCGCGCGAGTATCCCACGCTGATCATCCCGGCGATCACTATCGAGCCGATCGCCACCACGGTAGCGGGAGAGGAACCAGACAGCGCGGCAAACAACATACAGGCAAACACCGATGCAATCGCCAGACCGCCGCGGAAAGAACCGACTACAGCTATCGCAAATCGGATGATCCGCGCGGCTACGCCGCCGGTCGACATGAACACGGAGGCGAGGATGAAGAAGGGTATTGCGAGCAGCGTGTAGTGCCCTTCGAAGGCCGAGAAAAGCGTCTGCGCCACGGATGTGAGCGAGGCGTCATGCGAAAACAACATCAGGAACAGGATACTCGACAGCCCCAGAGAAACGGCAATGGGGATGCCGATCAGCATCATGCTGATCACCATGGCGAACAGGACCGCGGCTTCCATCGTTCAGACCTCCTTGTCTCTGGTTCCCGACACGGGCAGAGGATGCGGCGCCTCCATCTCCATTTCCTCAAGGAGCTCCTCGACCTCGTGACTGGCGATGATCTGATCGACCTTGCCGGTTACCACCTGCCAGGCGAGTTGTAGGAAACGCAGGGTCAGCAAAGCGACCCCGAGCGGCAGGGCCAGGTAGGGTATCCAACGTGGCAGCTTCTCGTAGCGCTCGCCTTCGTTCATGCTGTCGGCGAGAAACTGCAGAAACTCGGGCATTGGGATGTCATCGGTCTCCAGCCATGCCCGATCGGTGGCGAAGGGATACCAGTAGTTCCACGCGCCGATCAGTAGCAGAATGGAGAACGCAAGACAGGCGGCTACGGCGATCAGCGCCATAATCCTTTTTGCGCCCGACGGCACCGCATTGATCACCACATCGACACCGATATGGAAGTGTTTCTTGACGCCGTATGACATGCCCATCAGGACCAGCCAGGCAAACAGAAACACAGTCAGTTCGAGCGCCCACAGTATGTTGGCCTCGAATAAGTAGCGTGCGACCACGTTTGCGAAGGTGACGACCGTCATCAGACCAAGACAGATTGCGATGCTGGTCTCTTCGATGCCGTCGATCAGTCTACCGAATTTTGTTGTTGATTCTGGTCGCATCCCCACTCCCCTTGACCTTCAGCGCGCCGCATAAGGTCAAGTGTAGGAAAAATCCAGCCGTCGGGTCGGGCAAACGCCTGCGGGGCGCGAGGCCGAGAACTGCTCAAGCAGGAAATCAAGACCAACGGCCGCCTCTCCCGTCGGGGAGAGGCGGTCATGCCCTATCCTGA
The DNA here is from genome assembly GCA_049669185.1 of Sedimenticolaceae bacterium. Taxonomy (GTDB): domain Bacteria; phylum Pseudomonadota; class Gammaproteobacteria; order Chromatiales; family Chromatiaceae; genus Thiosocius. Next base: position 7,667 of record JBATKF010000228.1, read on the forward strand.
ACCTGTCGAATCAGCCTTGATTGGACTTGAGCGCGTCCTCCATCAAGTCCGCGCCGATGTCTTCCTCGAACTTTTTCCAAACCGGCTTCATTGCCTCGACCCAGGCCTGGCGCTGCTCGGGGGTCAAGGTGCGTACCACGCCGCCGGCGTCGATGATATTTTGCTTGTTCTGCTGGTTGACCCTGGTCGACTCGTCATTTCGTTCCTGGGTGACCTCAGACAAGATGGTCGCGAGCTGATCGCGCACATCACCGGGCAGGCCTTCCCACCAGTCGTTCGAGGTCACTACCAGATAGTCGAGTATCCCGTGATTGGTCTCGGTCACACCGTCCTGAACCTCGAAGAACTTCTTGCCGTAAATATTGGACCAGGTGTTCTCCTGGCCATCGATGACCTTGGTCTGTAATCCACCGTAGACTTCCTTGAAGGACATCTTCTGCGGCGACGCGCCCAGCTGCTCGAACTGTGCTACCAGCACATCGGAGGCCTGCACCCGAAATTTCAGCCCTTTTGCGTCCTCGGGCATGATCAGCGGACGATTGGCCGACATCTGCTTCATGCCGTTGTGCCAAAACGCAACGCCCTTGAGGCCGCGTCGTTTCATCGAGTTTTTGAGCTTTTCACCGGCCGGCGAATTCTGGAAACGATCGACCGCTGCAACGTCTTCGAACACGAATGGCAGATCAAAGATACGGAACTTCTTGGTGTATTTTTCGAACTTTGAAAGCGATGGCGCCGCCAGCTGCACGTCGCCGTTGAGCATGGCCTCGAGTACTTTCTTGTCGTCGTACAGGGTCGAGTTCGGAAATACCTGCATACAGGCCTTGCCGTTCATCTCTTCGTTTACGCGCTTCTCGAGCAGCGCGGCGGCGATGCCCTTCGGATGCTTATCGGTATTCGTCACATGGCTGAACTTGATGACGATCTCGCCGGGATCGCAGTTCGCCAGTGCCGGGCCTGTCGCAACGGCCAATGCGGCCGACACAGTCAACGCAGTCAGGTAATTATGCATAGGTCTCCTCCAGTTCTCTGTTCGCTTCTCTTTTCGCTTCTCTGTCCGCCACATCGATGGCAGCCAACGTGCCCAGTGTAGGAGAGTTTTATCTGCAAGCGAAGTGCCAACCGGAGCGGTCTGAGTCTATCTGTATGTTTTGATTTGGGAATCCAGAGGAAAAGTCGGGACCGCCGCAGTGGCAGATGTGTCATTTCTCACCCTTTCGACCCAGGGCATTGGGTGACATACCGCCGATCGATGGCCGGATGGGGGAATCGGGTAGAGTCATGCAGGCTAGAGGGTGCCAGACAACAGATTGCGGATGAAGACGCCTTGATCGGGCAGCGACTGATAATGGCGAAAGACCTTGACGCCGAAAGCGCTTGGATCGAGTGCCTGATAAGTCGATGACATGTCCCCGATGCTGTCGAACGCGGCGACGGTGTATCGGTGCAGTATCTCGCTGCGCAGCGCCGCAGGCAACATTGCCAGCTGGGCCGCATAGGCAATGTACTCATGTGCGACCTGCGAGGCAGGCCTGACCTTGAAATTCTGATCTGCGATTGCATGCGCCACTTCATGCACCACGAAACTGGTATAGAGCGGCGCATCCATCGGCAGGCCAAAGGGTGACTGCTGACGACAGCGGCGCTTCGCCGCCGCAGGTGTCAACAGGTCGATACGACGCTGCGATGCGTCATAGACACCGATATGGAAGGCATAATTCTCGATCGCAGACGGGTGCAGGCGTATCCGAATGGGGTGTTTCATCACGATTCCGTGCATGCGAAAAAAGGCCTGGGCCCGAATCGCACCCTCACAGACCAGTGCGCGATCCGCGGGCGATTCCGCAGTGACTTCGACCTCGATCGCCGGACAATCGACGGCTTGGGCCCCCTGGTAGGGAGCGGCAGCGCCGATTCCGGCAAATCCCATGCCGGCGGCCAGACAAAGACGGATGGTCAAACGCACGCTCACCTCCCCGACGCACAGCCGCGCATCCACGGCACAGCGTCGTTGCTCTACCTGCAATAGTACGAGGAAAGGTCGCTGGTCCGAATTGTTCATTACAATCGGAATTCTCGGGGCATGACGGCGGGATAGACTTTGCACTGGCTTGCGCTCAGCCTGATCTGCGCCTTCGCCCTCGCCTCCTCCGACGCCGCCGCAAAACACTGGATGCGGTCGGCGGGCGCACGCGAGATGGTCGTGGTACGACTCGGCTTGAGCGGTCTGTTGCTCACTCCCTGGGTGCTGACCTTCGAGCTTCCGCCGCTGCCGCTGCCTTTCTGGGGCTGGCTCGCAGTGCTTATGCCTCTCGAGCTTATCGCGATGCTGCTCTACATGCGTGCGATCCGCGATCATCCGCTGGCGCTCACTGTGCCCTATCTGGCCTTCACTCCGGTGCTGGTCGTGGTCACCGGTTGGATCGTGCTCGGCGAGACGGTCAGCGGCATCGGCCTGCTGGGCATATTGCTGGTCGTGGCCGGGTCCTGGCTACTCAACTTCGAACAGGCGAGTCGCCTGACACCGGCAACCCTGCTGGCGCCACTGCGGGCGATTGTGGTCAATCGCGGGTCGCGACTGATGCTGATCACGGCCGCCATCTATGCGCTCACCTCGGTGGGCGGAAAGGCAGCCATGGCCTGGATGCCGCCAGCGCAGTTCGGCGCCTTCTATTTTGCCTTGCTCGGCGCCTTGACCTTGGTGATGGTGGCGATCACCAAGCCGAGCGCGCTGCGCGTCAACCGCTACGGCGGCCTGGCAATTCTCGTTGTTGCGGGCTTCATGGCCATCATGGTCGTGACGCACTTCATGGCGCTGGCCCAAGTGGAGGCGGCGTATATGATCGCGGTCAAGCGCAGCAGCCTGCTTTTCGGCATGCTTTACGGAGCTATGCTGTTTGGTGAGCGACACCTCAGCCGGCATCTCCTGGCCGGCGCCTTGATGGTAGGTGGCGTGGTGGCCATCGCGCTTTGAACCGATGCATCTGGTAGGTACTCTGATTCGGCCCCACCGGAGACAATCATGCTCAGCCGCTACTGCGATCAGTCGCCGTTCATGACCAAGGACTGTTCAGAGATCCGCGAACTCATGCACCCGGCGGTGCACGGTAACCGCAATCAGAGCCTTGCCGAGGCACGGGTCGCGCCGGGTGCAAGGACCGCGCTGCACCTACATCGACGCAGCGAAGAGCTTTATCACGTCACCGCCGGCGAAGGGTCGATGACGCTGGGTGATCAGCGCTTTGAAATCCGGCCGGGCGACACGATCGCGATCCCGCCTCGCACTGCCCATTGCGTCCAGAACACCGGCACGCTGCCGCTGGTCATCCTGTGCTGCTGCAGCCCACCCTACGCGGATGACGATACCCAGATCCTTTGAGCCGCCGGCGATTTTCCGATCACTGCGGGGGACTCCGGCTGCGGGCACCAGGCGCCCAGCGCCTTGGCCAAACACGGTGACCGCTGTCAATCAAAGGATGAAAAACCTTTGAGAATTAGGTTCATATAACCATATTCTCGCCGATAAGAACGACGACCGTTCTGTTTCCGTTCATCACAGATCCATCCCGAGGAGGATCACCATGTCGATCAATATGTCTGCGGCAGATAACGCAACGAAATTTCAGCAACTGGATGTCGATTGGAACAGTGACGAAGGAACCGTCTGGTGTCTCATGAAGCCGACGCCGCGAGCGTGCTTTAGCCCGCAACTTCTATCAGAAATAGAGCAACTGCCAGAAATTTTGCGCAGCGCCGGCGTCGCCGAATCCGGGGCTGCCAGAAGGCCTTGCTTCCTGGTCTATGGATCTAAGATACCAGGGATCTTCAACCTCGGCGGCGATCTCAAGCTGTTCCGCCGCCTTATAGAAGCCCGCGACCGCCAGGGGCTAGAGGAGTACGCACGGGCCTGCATCCGGGTCTCGCATCTGGTCTCGAACGGATTCGGCCTGCCGCTGACGACCATCAGCCTGATCCAGGGCACGGCGCTCGGTGGGGGAATGGAGGGCGCCCTGGCGGCCAATCTCATCGTTGCCGAACGCGACGTCAACATGGGCCTGCCGGAGGTGTTGTTCAATCTGTTTCCCGGCATGGGTGCTTACAGTTTCTTGTCGCGGCGGCTCGGTGCGGCCGAGACCGAACGCGTGATTCTGAGCGGCAAGACCTGGCGCGCCGAGGAGCTGCATGACCTTGGTATCGTCGACATCCTGGCAGAACCCGGCCAGGGTGAAGCCACCGTGCGCGACTACATCTCCGAGCGACGGCGCCGTTCACCGAACACCATGATGGCCCTGCAGCGTGTACGTCAGGCGGCCAATCCGGTGAGCTACGAGGAACTGGAGGAGATCGCCCTGATCTGGGTAGATGCCGCACTCGGCCTGAACGATCGCGACTTACGCATTATGGATCGCCTAGTGCGCTCACAGGACAAGACAGGGCGGCAACAGTCCTGGCCGGCGTCGGATGGCGCCAAAATGGCCCGCTCAACTCTGTGAGACCTGATTCTTCCGTTCACGGAGGTAGCCCTCGAGGGCGCTGCGGGTATCGTGGAACATTGCCTGAATCTCCGAGACCGCGGTCGGCGCGATATCCGCGAAATCCCGGTCGTTGATACGGCAGGCGCGGTCGCAGAGATCGTGCAGCCGACGGGCACCCACGCTGCCGGCGCTACCCTTGAGGGCGTGCGTCAAATCGCGGAACTGTAACGGGACGCGCATCGCAATCGCCTCGTCCATCTGGGCAAAGAGCTTCGTGGCGTCCTTGGTGAAGCCGTCGACGAGCTCCGCCACGAACGCCAGGTTTCCGCCCAGCTGTTCCAGATCGCGCAGGGTCCCGCGGTCAATGACCTTGGCCGACGGCTCAGGTCGTTCGTGGCGATCGCCTGGTTGCGTCGGCGGCGTCGAAGGCTCGAAATGGTTATCTGACAACGCCTGCTGGTGCTGCAAGACGTTGCTGAGCGCCTCGAGCAGCCCTCGCGCGTGAAGGGGCTTGGCGATGAAGGCTGCAGCACCGGCTTCCGTGCACTCGCGGCGCGCCTCCGGTGTCGCATCCGCGGAAAGCATCATGACCGGAATAGCGTCTTCCACCGCATGCGTAAAGCGATAGATCTTCAAGGCCTCGAGACCGTCCATGACCGGCATCCGAAGATCGAATAGCGCGACATCGAAACGATGCGTCTCCAGCGCGTCCAGGGCCTGCTCGCCGTTTTCGACCACGTAGACGCGATGGCCGGCCTTTTCCAGGACTCCGCGCACCACCTTCTGATTGATCGCGTTGTCTTCGGCGACCAGGACCTCGAGCGGCGGCAGAACATGGCGTTCGCGCGCATAGTGGTCGATGAAGTTGGCAATCTGCGGGTCTTCAATGGCACCAACACACACGGAATGCAGCGCGTTGAACAGCAACGTCTTATCGAACGGCGTTGTGAGCACGGCGGCGAACCCCAGGTCCAGTAGCGGCTGCTTCCAGTCTGACTCCGGCTTGGGTGGCGCAATCAGCACGAAGGCCAGGGACTGCAGCAGGTGGTCCTGTCTGGCCGTCTGCAGCAACTGCTCAGGGTCGGACTGCAGACCACGGCTGTCCACCACCACGGTGTTGTAGGGAAGACCACGGTCAGCCGCATTGACCAGCTCCGCGATCGCCTGGGCCGACCCCTGACGTCGCTGCGCTTCTACACCCCAGCCCGAGAGCAGCTTCATTGCCCGCCGGCTCTCGGCATGATCGCTGCTCACCAGCAACACCCGATTGTCGGCGAGGGTTCGCGACTCGGCTGGCTTGTCGGGCGTATCGGCCAGCGTGGTAAACGGCAATTCCAACCAGAATGTGCTGCCCCTGCCGGCCTCGCTGAGGACACCGATCTCGCCGCCCATCAGTTCGACCAGTTGTTTGCTGATCGTGATCCCTAGCCCGGTGCCGCCATATCGCCGAGTCGTGGAATCATCGGCCTGGGTAAAGCGCTCGAAGACCCTTGCCTGCGCCTCTTTGGGGATTCCGATGCCGGTATCCTTGACGTCGAAGCGGATCCAAACCCTGTGATCTTCCTGTCGATCATGGGCGAGCGAGACAAAGACGTCGATCTGGCCCTCTTCGGTGAACTTGATCGCATTGCCGATCAGATTGACCAGGATTTGTTGCAGATGCTGCTCACTGCCGTGCAACAAGAATGGAAGCTCGGGTGAGATTCGGTAGTTGAGCTGCAGCGTCTTCTTTCTTGCCGGCGCCGCCATCATGCGCGCGGTGTTGCTTACCAGTCGGTGCAGATCGAAATCGACGGGCTCCAGCGACATCTTTCCGGCTTCGATCTTCGAGATATCGAGGACATCATCGATCAATGCCAGCAGGCTCGTGGCCGAGACACTGATGGTTCGGGCATAGTCCTGCTGTTCGCGATTCAGCGGCGTCGAGCGCAGCAGATCGACAATGCCGATCACGCCGTTCAACGGCGTGCGCAACTCGTGGCTCATTGTGGCCAAAAATCGTGATTTTGCCTGATTGGCCTCGATGGCGAGCTGTTTGGCCTGATTCAGTCGCGACAGCAGCATGGCGACGTAGGCCGGCAAAATAACCAGCCCTAGCAGCAGTCCGACACCGAGCGGGGTGTGGGCCTGCCAGTAGGGATTGAAGCTGATGACCGCAAAGAACCCCAGGGTGCTGGCGGTCGCGGCCAGGACGAGATATGGCGTGCCATAGCGAAACCCGTTTCCGAAGATCACCCATAGGTAAACGATGTAGAACGGCACCGTCGCCGTGCCGAAGAAGTACATGCCGTAGGTCGGTCCGCCGATGTCGTGCAATATCCCGACGACTTTGCGCAGCCGGGAGGGCTCAGGGCTGATTGCTATCCAAACCAACAGGACTATGCCGAAGAGCAGGAAACCGACCGCAGAATACAACGCCAGGGCGTGCGGCTGCGTTGGTTCGACGTAGTGCAGTGCGGCCAGATAGACGACCATCAGCGAGATGATCCCGATCCGCAGTAGGCCCTGTTCGAGCTCGGGTTCTAGGACTTTGCGGCGCCGCGTGATGAAGTTGAAGATAGACTTGAACTGACCCATGGCATCCGCGGTTCAACTGGCCTTTGGTTCTTCGCCGGCATCGGTCGTCCGGTGAGAGGCTAGGATGCGATCAAGATTGATTAGCAAGGCCTCGACACACTGCGGATCGAAGTGATGCGCAGACTCGCTTCGGATCAAATCCAGTGCGCGGTCGACCGGCCAGGCGGCTTTGTAGGGGCGCTCCGACAACAGCGCATCGAAGACATCGGCGATCGCGACGATGCGGGCCTCCAACGGGATGTCAGCGCCTTTCAATCCGCGCGGGTAACCCTCGCCATTGAATTTTTCGTGATGACACCAGGCAATGGTCGCACCGAACTGGAGGTACTCCGACGGGCTGTCACGCAGGATCTCGTAGCCGATACGGGCATGCTCCATCATGATCGAGCGCTCGCGGATATCCAGTTGCCCGCGTTTGAGCAAGATGTTGTCCGGCACACCGATCTTGCCGATATCGTGCATCGGCGCGGCCTGCTCGATGATGTCACAGTAGACGGCATCTTTTCCCAGGGTTTCGGCAATCAGGCGCGCCGTGTATGCCATGCGCATGACGTGACCGTTGGTATCGCTGTCCCGGTATTCTCCGGCCTTGGCCAGGCGCAGCAACGTCTCCTTTTCGCGCAGTTCGAGTTCGCGCGTCTTGGCGTTGACCTCTTTCTCCAGCCAACGTGCGCGGTCACGCACAATCGCCTGCTGCTGCCGCAGCTTCAGCAAATTTCTGCAGCGTGCGCGGCATTCGTGGTGATCGATCGGCTTGGTGAGGAAATCGGTGGCACCCGCCTCGAGCGCGCGGTATTTTGTGGGTTGATCGTCCACACAGGTGATGATGATCACCGGAATATCGACGCAGGACGGCGTGTTACGCAGCCATTGTGTAAATTCCACACCGTTCATATTGGGCATCTTCAGATCGGTCAGCACCAGATCGTGATAATTGCCCTTCGCCCACGCCAGCGCCTCGACCGGGTCGGCGAAGGAGACAGCCTCCGTGTCATCCCCGAGGGAACGGATGAGCTGCTCCAGAATCATGCGGCTGATCAACTGATCGTCGACAATCAGCACTCGAGACATTTGGCGGGTCCCTGGTCGGCCATCCACTCTCAGCTTCTACGTAAGAATTTCCATTGTCAACAGTATGTTGCGAAAATTCTCGAAAATGGGACGTCGTCCAGCGTAAGGCCGAGGACGCAGAATCCGCTAGTCCATTCGTCCAGTGGGAAGGCCGCCAGACCCGATGGGGCAGGTGATGTGAAGCCTTCTACCGGCTGGCTATTGACCAAGAATATTAGTTTTTGCTAATGTCTTCGGCGTTTAGCGCCGCGCGCCGTCGTAGCGGTATCGTCCAACCCTTTCTGGAGAGTCCCAATGTCTATTGAGCGCATCGTGTTGGCGTTTGCCGGGTTCATGATCATGCTGACCTTGGCCTTGGGCGTGCCGGGCAGCCCGATTTTTCACCACGAGTACTGGCTATTCTTCACCGCCTTCGTGGGCCTGAATCTTTTTCAGTCGGCATTTACGGGCTTCTGCCCGTTGGCGCTGATCCTGAAAAAGATGGGGAAAAAACCGGGCGTAGCCTTTTAAAGTTCGGGCAACTCGGGTTGCTGTCAATTCGGTGGGATACGGCCTTTGGCCTACAAAGGCTCGGCAATCAGGTCGTGTTCGTCGTAGCCGGTCACCTGCACCTGCATGAAGTCGCCCGGGGCGACCCCTTCCCAGGCGCCGTCGATGATCACCAGACCGTCGACCTCGGGCGCGTCCCCGGGTCCGCGTGCAACGATGCGATGATCGCTCACCTCATCGATCAGTACCGTGATCTCGCGGCCGATCTGCAGCGCCAGCTTGTCGCGGCTGATCTCGGCCTGAATCTCCATGAAACGCGCCAGGCGGTCCTGCTTGACCTCGTCGGGTACCCAGTCTGGCAGCGAATTCGCTGCTGCACCCTCCACCGGTGAGTAGGCAAAGCAGCCGACGCGATCCAGCTCTGCCGTCTGGATGAACTCGAGCAACTGATCGAAGTCGTCTTCGGTCTCGCCGGGAAAGCCGACGATAAAGGTCGAGCGCAGCACCAGGTCCGGGCAGAGTTCGCGCCAGCGCGCGATTCGACTCAGCACCTTTTCGGTCGCCGCGGGACGGCGCATCGCGCGCAGAATGCGCTGACTACCATGCTGCAGCGGCATATCGAGATAAGGCAGGATCAGGCCCTCAGCCATCAATGGCAGCAGATCGTCGACGTTGGGGTAGGGATAGACATAATGCAGCCGGGTCCAAGCCGGCAGTTGACCGAGTTCACGCGCCAACTCTGTCAGCCGCGTCGCCAGCGGGCGCCCGCCCCAGAAATCCATACGGTACTTAAGATCCACGCCATAGGCGCTGGTGTCTTGCGAGACGACCAACAGCTCTCGCACGCCGGATTCGACCAGACGTTCTGCCTCGCCCAACACCTCGGCGATCGGCCGACTGACCAGATCGCCGCGCAGGCTCGGAATGATGCAGAAGCTGCAGCGATGATTGCAGCCCTCGGAGATCTTGAGATAGGCATAGTGACGTGGTGTCAGCTTGATGCCCTGCGGCGGTATCAGTGCGGTGAAGGGATCGTGTGGGCGTGGCAAATGGGCGTGCACCGCCGCCATCACCGCCTCATAATCATGCGGCCCGGTAATCGCCAGCACCTCCGGATGGGCGGCGCGGATCTGACGCTCGCGCATCCCCAGACAACCGGTCACGATCACGCGGCCGTTGCCCCGCAATGCCTCGCCTATGGCGTCCAAAGATTCCGCGACCGCGGCATCGATGAACCCACAGGTGTTGACCACCACCAGGTCGGCATCCTGGTAGGTTGAGGACAAACCATACCCCTCGGCACGCAGCTGCGTGAGTATGCGCTCGGAGTCCACCAGGTTTTTCGGGCAGCCGAGACTGACGAAGCCGATAATTGGTTCAGATGAGGTCATTGATGGCCGCCATTGCGGGCTAGTGAATCAGGCGGGCCAGCTCGCCGCGGTATTTCTTCACCAATGGATGATCGCCGCCGAGGGTATCGAAGATCGCCAGCAGGCCGCGTTTGGCCGCACTGTCGTTGTAGTCGGGCGCTTCGCGCAGGATCACGATCAGCGCCTGCAGCGCGGCCTCGTAGTCGTCGTTCACCAAGTGTAATGCCGCCGCCTGAAAATGCGCCTCCGGCTCCGGCGGCGAAACATTCAACCGGTCGAAGACTGCCTGCGCATCGCCGACGCGCTGGGCCGTGGTAATGAAATCCAGGTGGGCGCGCAGGCTGGCCAGATCCGCGGTATCACGCAACGGCGCCGGGAGAGAGCTCAGCACTTCATGTGCCTCCGCGTAGCGTCCGAGGCGCATCAGCAGTTTCACCAGCATCGCCGGGATATCGGGGTTCTCGGGCTCTGCCATAGCCCCTTCGACTAGAACGCGCACGGCCGCTTCCCGATCGCCGTCATTCCATGACTTGGCGGCGGACAGGCGCACCTCGTCACCCAGGTGAACAATGTGCTTGTCGACAATCACCTTGTAATCGGCCTCGGGCTGCATGCCGTGGATCGCCTTCACCACCGCGCCGCCCCGAAACAATTTAAACGACGGCAGGCTCTTGACCCCGAACCGGCTCGCAATCGCCTTCTGCTCATCGGTATTCACGCTGACCAAAAGAAAACGTCCGGCGTATTGTTCGGCGAGTCTTTTCAACAGCTTCTGCTGGCGCAATGAGGGCCCGGCCCAGGGCGCCCAGAAGTCGACCACCACCAATCCCTTGCGTGAATTCTCCAGCACCAGTTGGTCGAAGTTGTGTTCGGTGCCCTCGAGAATAAACGCCGAGGAATTCATCAATTGAGCAGGTCGGCCAGATTCACACCCGGGGTGCGTTGAACCTCGATCACCAGTGTCTCGCCCATCGCCACCTCGCCGGTCTCGATATGCGGCTGCAACTGCTCGCAGATCTGTTGCACCAGCATCACCCCCTGGGCATTGCGTTCATCCAGGTCGCCCCTGGCCAGCGCCGCCGCTAGATCCGCCAGGTAGGCACGAAACTGTTCGCCCTGGGTGGCCAGATCGGCCGCCTTGAAGGCCTCGTCGAAATCGATATGCAGCTCGTAGTTGCCCTGAGCCGACGGTTCAACGACCCCGATTTTCAGCGGACCGGAAATATCCATCGATTACTCCTCGTACTGCCGCAGCGCATCTGCACTTCTTCTAAGCATCGTAAAGGATAAGGGAAGTCCAGGGCGGAATAACCCCGAAATCGAGTGCGGCAAAGGCCCCTGTATGGGCCGATTCTCTAATTGGGCAAAGCGGTCTGCGGCGGCTCGGAAAGTAACCAAGTAAATTGGTCAATTTTGTCAGGATAACAACAGCTTAACCCAGGTTAGTCAGGGCCCGCCCCGATACACCGTAACGCCCTTGTCATGCCACGGAAGCCGTGCCAGTATCGACGAACTCGAGGCACACCAAATTAGTATTTTCTAATTCGAGACCGAGAGTTAATTCAGGAAGACAAAGCAAAATAACCGAACTGGAGGTGTCAGTAGTGAAGTCATTGGTAGGTTGCACTCTCGGCAAAGTCTGCAGCGATATTCCCGGCGTCTGTATTGTCTTGCAGATGATTTTGGTTGTCGCAATTTCTGGGGTACTCGGCTATCTCTTCGTCACCCAGGAACTCATGAAGTGATCAGAGGCAAGCCGGTTGCGCGGCGGCGCAACCGGATTGACCGCTCCCTCCCTTCCTCTTACAGTCCGGTCTCTCGCCTCAGGTGCCTGAGACTTCTTTAAAGTCAACAGGTTAAACGGGAAGTCGGTGTGTCTCCAGCGGAGACGATTCCGACACTGCCCCCGCAACGGTGATCGGGAAAGTCCACTGCATCCAGGCCACTGCGTCCATGACGTGGGAAGGCGCAGCAGGACGGCGTCGCGCTGATCGAACGACACCATCCCGTCAGTCCGGAGACCGGCCACAGGCGATGTCTTTCCGACTGCGGTCGGCAGCGGCGTCTCGCATGCTGGGGCGAAAGCCTGCGGCTTCCTACTGCCAGAGTCGCTGCTCCCTCCCCGGTCAGAGCGCACAGAGATGCGGGTGGGCATCTCCGGGAGATCTCCATGAACCTACGGGCCTGGATGGCCGTGCTGTTGCTGCCGACGGCGTCCTGGTCGCAGACATGGCTGCCAGACGTCGTTGTCACTGCAACCGGCTATCCGATCAGCGCGCGCGACGCATTGGTGCCGGTCGAAGTCTTCGATCGCGAAGATATCCGGAACAGCAATGCCCGCGATCTCGGCGATCTCCTGCGATTGAGCAACGGTCTGGAACTGGGCCGCAACGGCGGCCCCGGCCAGCCGACATCGCTGTTTTTCCGCGGCACCGACAGCGATCAGAATCTGGTACTGATCAACGGTGTGCCGATCAATTCCGCAACTGTCGCAAGCGCGGCACTGCAGCACATCGACACACAGCTGCTGTACAGCGTAGAGGTGGTAAAGGGTCCACAATCGACACTCTGGGGCAGCGGTGCCATCGGCGGGGTCATCAGTGTCGAGACGCTGGCCTTCGTCGAGGACGGCCTGAACGGATTCGCCGAGGTCGAGGCCGGCGGGGACGACACCCAACGGCTGGCGACCGGCTTCAGCTTTGGTCAGGGCAACAGCAGTGTGATGGCCGGCGTCTCGTACTTCACCACCGACGGCATCCCGACGCTGGATATCGCCACGAACGACAGCGGCTACAACAACACCACGTTCAACATCGGACTCTCGCATCAGTTCGAAGGCGTCGAGATAGCAACGAATCATTGGCAGACCAAGGGCACGACGGAATACCAGGCGTTCACCTTCCCGCCACCCACGTTCAGTCTGATTCTGGAACCCGTCTCGCAAGACTTCGATATCAGTGTCAGTGCTCTGAGTATCAGCCACGAGTTCGTTGACGGCGTTACAAGCACGCTGCAGATCAGCCTGGTCAGAGACCACATCGACGAGAATGACAGTATCGATTTCGCCCACACCGATCGCACATTGGTCAATTGGCGCAATCGCGTTGACTTCTCCAACGGCGACACCGGCAGCTTTGGCGCCGAGGCGGCATGGGAGAAGGCGTCGATCGAAAGCTTCGGTTCCGGCTATTCAGGTACCACCGACTATCAGTCGGTCTTTGCCCAATACGATGCCAGGCGCTGGGCGCACAACCTGCTCGCCGGCATCCGACTCATCCGCCACGAGGACGCCGGCGATCACGTCACCGGAAACCTGGGCTACGGCTACCGCCTCGATGACAGAACCGTTCTAAAGGCCAATTTTTCGACTGGCTTCCGCTTCCCTACCGCGGTAGAGCGCTTTGTCTTCAGCCCTAATCCAGATCTGAAGCCGGAGCGCTCACAAGCTATCGAACTCGGGGTAAGCTATCTGATCAGCCCGGGACAGCAGCTCGATGTCAGCCTCTTCAGGACAGAGATCAAGGACCTCATCGTGTCTGTCGGGGTATTTCCGAATAGCGTGAACGAGAACATCGACAAGGCGCGTATCCACGGAATCGATGCCGCTTACAGCCTGGCACGCGGCCCCTGGTTTCTGCGCACCAGCGTGTTGGTGCAGGATCCGCGCGACGTGAGCAATGACAAAAAGCTGCTGCGCCGCGCTAACTACTCGGCGAAGGCGCGGCTCGACTACACGGGATTCCGTTACGAGCTGGGCGCGGAACTGATCTACAGCGACGAACGCGACGATATCGACGGCATCACCTTCCTTCCCACCACGACCGACGCCTACACGCTGATGAATCTGCACGGCAGCTACGACCTGGACCCACACTGGCAGCTGTTCGGAAAGATCGACAACCTACTGGACACCGACTACGAGCTGGTTTCGCGCTACAACACGCCCGGGCGTACACTGTCGGTCGGTATTCGTTATGACACGGACTGAATCAGTATGGCGCGCCTGACCCGTATCTACACGCGCACCGGCGACGACGGCACCACATGCCTTGCCGGCGGTGAGCGCCTGCCCAAGGATCACGTCAGGATCGAGGCAATCGGCTCGGTTGATGAGCTCAATGCCTGCATCGGCCTGCTGCGCGCGCAGGCCTTGGGCGAAGACATCGATCGCAATCTCACGGGCGTGCAGCACAGGTTGTTCGATCTGGGAGGCGAACTGGCGATGCCGGGTACGGAATTGCTCAGCGATGCGCGTACCCTCGGGTTGGAGCAGGCACTCGATCTGGTCAACGCCGACCTGCCCGCATTGCAGGAATTTGTGCTGCCGGGTGGCAACGAGGCCGCCGCGCGCTGCCACCTGGCCCGCACCGTCTGCCGGCGCGCTGAACGCGACCTGCTGCGACTCTCCCGCAGCGAGACGGTAAACTCGGCCAGCGTGCGCTATCTGAACCGCTTGTCGGACCTGCTGTTTGTCTATGCCAGGGTGCTTGCACGCCAACACGGCGGCGTTGAGGTCACCTGGGAAAAGGATTCTTGATGCGGAATAATCAGGACGTGCACGGCATCGCCGGCGAGCTGACATGACGCAGGAGATCCTACCGGGCTGCCCGGTCATCCTGCATCTGGCGATCGGCCTCGAAGACGGCAGCGAGGCATTGTCTACCTTTGGCGAGGAACCGGTCTCTCTGACCATGGGGGACGGTACGCTGCAGCCTGGTCTCGAGCTGGCCCTCTACGGCCTGCGCGCCGGAGATACCCAGACGCTGAATCTGATGCCTGAGCAGGCCTATGGTCTGCGTGACCCTGGCCTCATCCAGTACATGCCGCGCACCGACTTCGACGCCAGCTTCACGCCCGAGGTAGGCCAGATCATCGCTTTTGCGCTGCCGAACGGAGACGAGGCCCCAGGGATCGTGATCGACGTGGATGAGGGCCGTGTCGAGGTGGACTTCAACCACCCGCTGGCCGGGCACGAGATCACCTTCAAGGTGGAGATCCTCAGCGTCTCTCCACCGCCAGGGACCGACTGAGCAGTGGCTGGGCATAGGCGGGCCGAAATCACGTCAGCCGCGGCGAGGTTGCAAACGCGCGCAGCGCCCGAGAGAATCGGCTGATGAAAATACTACTCGCAAACCCGCGTGGCTTCTGTGCCGGTGTCGACCGCGCGATCGAGATCGTCGAGCGCGCGCTCGATACCTTTGGCGCGCCGATCTATGTCCGCCACGAGGTGGTGCACAACCGTTTCGTGGTGCAGCGTCTGCGCGATCGCGGGGCCGTATTCGTCGATGAACTCAGCGAGATCCCGGACGGCGGCACAGTGATATTCAGCGCCCACGGGGTATCGCAGCAGGTGCGTCAAGCGGCCGACGAGCGCGATCTCACAGTATTCGACGCCACCTGCCCACTGGTCACGAAGGTACATCTAGAGGTCGCTAGACACTGTAAGGCCGGGCACGAGGTAGTGCTTATCGGCCACAAGGGTCACCCCGAGGTCGAGGGCACCATGGGGCAATACCGCTGCAATCATCGCGACGGCGGCATCTATCTGGTCGAGACTCCGGAGGATGTCGCGGAGCTCGAGGTCCGCAACCCCGACCAGCTCGCCTTCGTCACCCAGACGACGCTGTCGATGCACGATACCGCGCGCGTCATCGAGGCATTGCAGCAGCGCTTCCCGAACATCCAGGGGCCCAAGAAAGACGACATCTGCTATGCCACCCAGAACCGTCAAGACGCGGTGACCCGCCTTGCCGCCAAGTGCGACCTGGTGCTGGTCGTCGGTTCCCCCAACAGCTCGAACTCCAACCGCTTGAGAGAGATCGCGGAAAAACAAGGCCGAGTGGCCTACCTGATCGACGGGCCGGAGGATATTCACCGGGACTGGCTGGTCGACGCGGAGACCGTCGGCGTGACCGCAGGCGCCTCGGCGCCCGAGGTACTGGTGGAAAACGTGATCAGACAGTTGCAGGGCTGGGGCGCCGGCGCGGTCGAGCAAGACGAGGGCCGACCCGAGACCGTGGTGTTTGCGTTACCGAAGAATCTGCTGGCTGCGATGCGACAGGCCTCCGACGGCCAGTAAGCCCGCCGCAACCCCTACCAACAGTTCGTGCTGCCGCCGTCCGTTGCGGTCTTAACGCCCTGGTGGTTGATGGTGAACTGCGCACAATCGGTGTCAGCCGCCTGCGGGCCACCCGCGGCCGCTGTCACCGTAAACTGCTCATTGTCGGCCCCGGCGAGGGTCAGCGTGATGGTGTAATACCCCTCATCCGACGCGCCGCCCTGGATATCGGGCGATACCTGCAAGGTGCTCAGGTTCCCGGCATATTCACCATTGATGGTGAAAAACCGCTCCTGCGCCAGCGCGATCGTCTGCAGCGCGGTCTTGGCGTCGGCGCGACGCGACTTCTGCACCTGATTCGGATAGAGCGGATAGGCCACCGCGGACAGGAGCGCCAGCACGGCGACCACCACCATCAACTCGATCAGGGTCAAACCCTTTTGTCGCTTCGTCATCCCAACGGGCCTCACTGCAGACGCACCCAGGATTTGCGGCCGCGGGCGAATGCCCCCGGTGACTCGACCGTCACCTCGACCCCTCCCTTGGAACCACTGGCGTACTTGAACTCTTTACTGCCGTCGGCCGACCTGACGATGCTCGGCGGCTGGGTGATGCCCTCCTTCGATTTCTTGCCGGAGACAGCGATCTTCGACGAGCC
>JBATKF010000229.1:0-14843 GCA_049669185.1 Sedimenticolaceae bacterium
CTTCAAAGCTGTGCGAACGCCCAGCCCGCATACCTTACCGGGTTTCGTGGCGAGGGCACCGGGAGGCCGTTGTGACGGGGTGCACGCAGTGAAAGACGGTGCCGGCGTAGCTGACACCAAGTCAAACAGGCTGTAACGAGTAGGCCCCGTCAGGGCGAGGGTATCGGGGGCCGCAGCAGGAAATCGGTGAGATATGCAGCCTAGACGAGCAACTTGGCCGCAGACACAATGCTGTCCGCGACGTCAATCAGACGCTTGTTGCTGCTCATCGCCAGACTGCGCATCGCTTTATAGGCCTCTTCCTCGCTCATCCCCCGCTTGTGCATCAGGATGCCCTTGGCCTTGTCGACTATCTTGCGTTCCTCCAGCAGGGCACGGGTCTTCTCCAGTTCCGCGCTGAGCGCGCGGTATTGCTGGAAGCGCTCGATCGCCGCATCGATGATCGGTCGCACCCGCTTGCCGCTGATCCCGTCCACCACATAGGCACTGACACCGGCCCGCGTCGCCCGCCCGATCGTCGCGCCGTTGTCATCCTGGGAGAACATCACGATCGGCCGGGGTGCCGAGGATTGCACCGACCGCAGGCTCTCGAGCGTGTCGCGACTTGGTGAATCGAGGTCGATGATCACGACGTCGGGGTTGTCGCGCTGCACCCGCAACAACAGGTTGTCCGAGCTCCCCACAAAACCCACCAGTTCGCAGCCAACGCCGCAAAGGGCCTGCTCAATCGAGGCACGGCGTTCGCTGCTGTCATCGACCACCAGCACCCGCAGCAGTTTGTTCTGTGTGACCCGTTCGGACATCATTCACTCAAGGCACCGGATCGGCTTCGCAAACCCCGGGGCGGCGAACTCGGCGCGTTCAACAGGGTTGACCGGTCACGTACCAGGAGACCGCTCCATACCACCGTCGCGGCAGGGATGAGGGCAACGGCACAGGCCGAACAGGCCGTATCGCGCGGGGTAAGCGACATCCCCGCGGAGCGATTTCGCCGAAAGCCAAGCATAGGCTATGCCATTCCATGGATTTATTTCTCAATCAATAGCTTGGACGACAAGAGCTTCAGTCATCGCCTCTGGTATCCGGTAGATTGCACGGGAACCGGCAGGGCGCGCAGCGCAACGCACCAAGAATGAGCAGTTCATAATCGTCGATCATCGCGGCGATGAAGACCGACTGAAACCTTAGCTCCGCCCTCGCCCCCGGCAGGCGACATCACATCGCGAACCCTCTGTCTAAGATTCAGGATTCGCAGGTCACCAGAGAGAAAGTATCGTGAGCATCGCACACGGCCCCGCCAGTGCCGCGGTTGCGTACAAGTAATCACGCTGCCGTCTGCGTCAACTTTTTTTACGATCCGGCCGCCCAGCAGAACGCCTCCAAAGTTAACTCTATGGCTTGATTGAATAAGTCTTCCTTGGCGTAGTCTTTGCTTGAATCTCAAGTAAGACGAAATTCTGAAGGGTTTGCGAAATTAAAGCGGATCGAATGGCGCTGCTCTGGAGAGGTTGGTTCCTATAGTTCGTCACGATAGGCAACAAGTTCCTGAGCGCGGCCGGCCGGCCGGCCGCCCAATAACCGCAGACGCGCCGGCGAGAGCGTATCTCGTACGTGAGGCAGGTGAACCATGTTGAGCAATCAGACCCAGGTCAATGAGCGTCGGATTGGGCAAGCGCCGATCCCCGATGACATGCAGTCAAGGCTGACAGAACCGCAGCATCAAACCTTGGCGCGACTGCTGAGGTTCGGGTGGTCAGTAAAGTTCGTCCGCAGACCCCTGTTCCAAGCCCCGGTCTTTATTTTGCGTGAACCGAAGAGCGGGGACTATTTTATCCTGCATGAGGGCGGCACCATCGACAAAGTCAACGACGCCGCGCTTCGCCAGCCCGCTACTTCTTCACGGGAACAACCAGCACGGGTCTATCGCTCATATTGATCAGCTTGCGGGCCGTTGAGCCCAGAAAGCCTGACCCGAATCCGCCGCCAGTGTGGCTGCCGACCACGATCAAATCGACATCCTCGGAAGCTGCAAACTTCCATATCTTTTCAGCAGGTTCGCCGACTACCGCGACCACTTTGCCGACCAGTGTTGAATCTTCGCCAAGCTCATCACGCTGAAACTTCTCCAGACGCTTTTGCATTTTTTCCAGGATTTCTTTCATCGCATCGTGTTCCAGACTCTTCCCCTTCTTCGGCGAGTAGAGTTCGAGGGCTGCCTTGCCTGTCGCGCCGAGGGGCTGCGCAACATGCAGCATTATTATCTTGGCCTGGTATTGCTCGGCAACGCTGATGGCATGCCGGAAGACCGGCCGCATGTTCTTTCCCAGGTCTGTGGCGTAGAGGATGG
This sequence comes from Sedimenticolaceae bacterium, assembly GCA_049669185.1. GTDB lineage: Bacteria > Pseudomonadota > Gammaproteobacteria > Chromatiales > Chromatiaceae > Thiosocius. The sequence goes on from JBATKF010000229.1 coordinate 2,348, forward strand.
TCTTGAATCGAGGAATGGCCATGAGATCAACCTGAACCCTAGTGATGATTGGAATCGATTTCCGCCCGGTCGTTGAGAAACACGCCCAACAGCCTGTCGGATTTTTCGATATGTATGGTCGCCCAGCCCTTGAGTTCCAGCATCACGGCGAAAGAGAGCAGAAGATCACCATTTCTGTAACGGCCAATGAGATTCTCGAGATGTTCGATGAGCCTCTGGTGTTCCGATCGGTGCGCCGCGTACTCCGGATAATCATACCGGGACATCAGCTGCTCTTCGTAGGTGCAGTGGCTCCGCGTATGGTCCAAGAGCTGCGACAACAGGTCATCCAGTGATGCTTTGTCCGCTTCACGCAGCATGGCTGTGTGGAGCTGGTTAATCAGGCCGATCAGCGTCTCGTGCTGGGCGTCGATCTCCGGAACATTCAGCCTTGAATCTTCCTCTAGTCTGATGAGTTGCATGGTGGGCTCCGTCTCGCGGCAAGTTGGGAAGACAAACCTGCGACGCCTCGGTTGAAGTATAGCCCGCGGAAGAAAGCTTTTCCCAGGACCCGATACTCAACGAAGCGGCCGCTTTCCCAGGCTGGCGGAGAGGATCCGCGAGGGCGCAACCACCTGTTCTACAGGTGGATGGCTGGACTTCCCATAGCTTCGGATGACCTTGCGCACATAGTTCCTGGTCTCCGAGAAAGGTGGGATCCCGCGATACTCTTCGACCGCTCCTTCACCGGCATTGTAGCCGGCGAGGGCCAGCTGGAGATCGCCCTGGAAATAGGCGAGCAGCCAGCGAATGTACGCCATGCCTCCATGCAGATTCTGAATCGGATGCGTGATGTCCTTTACCCCGAAACGGGTCGCAGTGTCCGGAATCAGCTGCATGAGACCTTGGGCATTCTTGTGCGATTTTGCCCGCGGATCGAAGTTCGACTCGGCTTTGATGACCGACAGGATCAATTCAGGCTCCAGCCCGTAACGCGGCGCCAGTTGCGTTACCCAGCTGGCGATCTGTGATGGTGATGGGCGGCTCACACCCGTCGCCAGATCGGTATCTCTTGACCAGTCAATTTCGCTTCGTCCCAATGAGGCAGGGATGATCGCCCTGGCATATTCATCGAAGCGACTCAGGTAAGTGCACCGGGGTTGCCTTCCCGAGCCGGAACGGCCAAGGAATCCGAGGAATTTTCGTGCCTGCACATCCCCTTTGGCCGCGGCTACTCTGAGCCAGGCCGAGGCGAGGTCTTCGTCTTGAGGCGCACCGACACCATGGGCATACAACCAGGCGAGCCGTCGTTGCGCCGGTAGGTGGCCTAGCCGCGCCGCGGCACAATAGAGCTGCCTCGCCCGCGCGTAGTCATGGCGGAACCCCTGTCCGTTCTCATAGCGTGACGCCAATGTCGTGAGCTGTACCGGATCCGGCGCTTCCAGGAGCTGGCGCCAGTCGAGGGCATAATTGGGATCCTGCATGCCCCCGCATTGCAACGATAGCAATAGACAGGCCCAGACGCCTAAACGCGAACAGTTGACGCAGCGATGGGAACCCATTGATTTTCCTGCCCCCCTCAACAACCCGCTACGCCTTCTCAGGACGGAAAGAACTCGATCGGTACTCTCGTTGTTACCGCGGGCACTCCCGGCTTTGAACCGAAATCGATTCGCCTGATGAGTGCAACGAGCTGTTCCTCAAAAGAACGTGCGCCCAGATCACTGTAGACAATCCTGCAATCGGTTACCTTGCCAGACGGCGCGATAGAAATGCTAGCGACGACCTTGCCATGCAAGCTCGGATCTGCGAGCAGTTCAAGATTGTAAATTCGATAAATCGCGCGCTTGTTGCGGTCAAGGACCTCTTGGATCTCCTCTTCGGTTCGAATTTTCCCACGGCGACCACCCGGCGTATCTCGTGCTGCCAACCTGCCTGTCCGATCAGCGACGTCGCCCTGCCGGCGTACGCTGGCGATATCGCCGATCGCCGACCCGTTCGCTCCGAGAACCTGCTGGTGGGTCGGCATCCCGACACCGATTCCACCGCTGCCCTCGGTCACGCCGGCGGTGAGCGCCTGCGTCTTCAGTGCCGGAGATCGGCCTTCGCTGTCGGTCCGAGCTGGCAATGGGACGTCTGTTACGATACTCGGCGTGGCGCTGCGCAGGCTGTTGAGGGCATCGCTCATTGCCAGGAGCCCGACTTTCTCCACCGATTTACGGCGCGGTGCAACGCCAGGCGCGGGTGTCGGCGGCGACTTGTCCGCCACTGTCGCAGGCGCTTTGCCGGGCTGTTTGTCTGGCGCCTTCTGGGCACTCGTAGCCTGCTGCGCCATCGCCTGCCGCGGTAGCGATATCGCCACAGCTGCCTGGACAGGTCCATTTGGCTCGGCAATGATTCGCGCTAGTCGCGCGGGTATCACGGGTGCCAGATCCGATTCCAGCTGCGGCACTCTCAGGTAGGGTATGGTTGCTCCCACCACCAGGAACAGGGCCAGCACCGAAGCGAGGACGCGGCGAAACCGCAGGTCCTCTGGTTGCGGCCCGGACCACGGCAGAATCGGTTGCGAATAGGTTGCCGACACGACGGTCTAGCCCGATGGCCCCGATTTCTGCAGGACCGCGAGTGAAATGCGACCGTATCCTGCCTGTGTGCAGGTGATCATCACTTTTCTCAACAACCTGAAGGGTATTGTTTTGTCGCCCATGATAGTGACTTCGCGGGTAGCCGGGTCCGGGACGGACGAACCGCCCCCCGCCTCCCCGACAGCCTGCAACGCAGCCCTGAGTGGAGCGACCTCATTCTGTTGCGAATTGAGCACCGATTCGACCGAAGTCACAGGCTCATTCCCTAGCAGGAGCAGGTCCTTGGTGACAGTGACAACGACGGCCTGTCTGGGCGCAAGATCGGCCGAGGATTCAGGCAGGCTGATGCGATGGGTGTTCGCTGATTCTCCGACGTCTGACGAATGTACGAGAAAGAAGAACACCAGCAGCGTAAAGACATCCATCAGCGCCACCAGATTGAGTTGCGGCCGAGCCTCGATCTTGACCCGGCGCCGCTGTATGCGTCGTATGAGTTGTGGGGCTGCGATCATTTCACAGCCTTTACTACCGGATTGCTTGCTGCTGTTTCTGCCAGTGTGATCTGCGGGAAAAGCTCGGTCAGCTTGTCATCACCTGTGCTGCCGCTCGGTCGAATGCGCACCGCATCCATGATCTGCACCAGATCGTCATAGCTGATCTGCGGCTCCAGCCACAGAGTCGCCTGCACACTGCGAGGAAATTGCGCTTTCAATTCTGCCGCAAGCTCGGCGAGCATCCGGTTCTCCCGGCCGTCCGGCGTCCTGTCGAACCGGAGCGGTCCCTTTCGTCCCTTGTGACGCACTTCAATGAATTGTTCACGAACCCACACCTGAAGCTGCAGCGCATCCGGCTCAGCATTTACTGCATCTGCACTCGCCGCGGCCTCAAGCTCAAGGATCGTCATTCGGGAGAACACGGCGGTAATCATCAGAAAGGGTACGAGAATCACCATAAGACTGAGGAATGCGGTCACGTCTACCTCGGGGGTACCCCGCCCTGCCAAGTGCCGGCGTGGCGGTCTCACGCCGCACCCTGTGCGCTTTTTGCATCGACCGACATGAGATTCGCCAGCTTGACCGTGGCCATTTCCAAGCTATCGACGACACGGCCGGTTTTGGTTTGCATAAAGGCGTGCGCCAGAAGTAGGGGAATAGCGACCATGAGACCAAACGCGGTGGTATTCATCGCGACGGATATGCTCGCCGACAACAGATTGGCTTTCTCGGCAGGGCCAGCCCCGGCAACGGCGGAAAACGCCTCGATCAACCCCATGATGGTCCCGAGAAGACCCAGCAAGGTAGCAATATTTGCAAAGGTCGCCAGATAGTGAGTACGTTTTTCCAGCCGTGGAATGACCTCCAATACGCCTTCTTCCATCGCGAGTTGGACGTCTTCTCCGCTGCCGCCGGATCCGACGCGCTGCAAGCCATAACCGAGAATCTTACTCATGGCGGTATTCGACTGAGCGGCCAGTTCTCCCGCCACCTCATACTTGCCGTCTTGCACGAGAGGCAGGATTCGTTTCCATAGCCTCCGATTGTTGATGCCGACCACCGTCAGATAGGCGTAACGCTCGACAATAATGGCAACCCCGATCGCCAGAATGAAAGCGATTGGGTACATGAACAGGCCGCCCGTCTGGAAAAACCTCAGCGCAGCATAGAGCACTTCCATTGTTTATACCTCTGCGTGTAATTCGAAATTCACTCCGACGGCGACGGTTCATTCCAGAATGTAACCATCCCGATGCAGTTCCAGTTCTTTGCGAAAAAGGTCCTGTTCGACCGGGTCTAATTTTTCCTCAAGACGACTCTTCAACGCGTCGCCTTCGAGGGGGGTGCCCAAACGTTTCCATGGTGCAATATACAAAGTCTTCGGCAAGGCGCGATTGCCACGAATCGAAAGTTGATCCTGCTCGAAACTCTCCTGACCGAAGGCTGGGGTTGACACTGCCACAAAGAATGTCAGCAACAAGCAGACAACATCGCACCTGATGTTCATTGTGTCTTTCTCTCTTTGAGCGGGCGGATGCTTTCCCGCCGCACGGGTTTGCAGCCTGCGCGGCCCGCAGATGCCAGTGGTCTATTTCGGCGCTGCGACGGCAGGTGCACGCTTTTCTTCCTCGACCGCTAGTTTAGGCTGTAGCTCATAAAGCCATTTCCGGCTCAGTGTGGTCCAACGGTCGCTTTGATCTTCCGACACGCGGCTCGCATGGGCCTGGTATATCTCTATCGCCTTGTGCTCGAATCCGGTCGCTTGCTCTTCCAGTTCGCGCTCGTACTGCACCATTTGCTCCGAGCCGACACCGGTTGGGCGCTCTGATGCGCGCAAGGCTTCACTGAGTTCCCGATAGAGGCTCGCGGTCTGGTATGTCGCCGCAGAGCTGACTGAATCGATCTGGTAGCCGGTGGCCGCTTCGAGCATGTTGAGCGCCAGCCGCATCGCGCTCAGCTTTTTGCCGAGACTGGCTTGTAGCGGCTCGACCAGACGTATGCGACGAAACGACTCTATCTGGTACCCTGCGAGTTCGAGCGTGCCTTCGCCGGCCAATGTGCGCATGCGTACGCCTCCGACGTCACCGGCCAAGCGTTCAGCCTCGATCACCCTTTGCAGCCAATACCGATTTTGGACAGTGTTTCCGCGGGCTTTTTCGAACGCGGCCAGCTTCCAATACACCTCGATCACCTCGCTAGCGGGTCGAGGGAACTCCCTGGCATAGAGAGCAAGGGCCTCGATTGCCTGCGGCAAGTCGCTGCCTTGCTCGTACAGTTCTGCAGCCCGCACCAATGCGGAACGACGCAATGCGTCTTCTCCGGCACCCGTTCCAAGCTGCCGATAAATCGCGGCCGCGTCTAAGTATCTGCCGTCGCCAACGTAAGCGAATGCAAGTTTTTTCGTGGCTTCTTGCTGTAGCGAGTGTGCAGGGTAATCTGTGCGGAACGCCTCTAATACCTTGATCGCATCTTTCCATTGCTGCGACGCCAACAGCGCGGATGCGGCATCGTACTCGGCGGTCACGGCGACAGACGTGCCCGGTGCGGCCTTCGCAGCACGCAAAAACAATGCCGCTGATGCACGTTCGTCACCCTCTGCGCGCTGTGCCTCGGCCAGCTTGTATACCGTAGCGGCCATGCCTTTGTTCAACGCATCCCGGCGAGGATCGTTCGGTTCTGTCAGGCTAAGGGCCTCCCGATACGCCTGTTCCGCGTTCGCGTAATCGCCCACTTTGTAGCGCGCCTGAGCCAATACGGACCAGGCGGCCTGCCGTAGCCCGGTGGACGATGGCTTAGCGGTCTGCAGTAGGGTTTCACAAACCTGAATCGCCGTGCGGTCTTGGTTTCGCTCGAGCAACTCGACACCGACCTGGCTGAACACCGCGGCGGCCTTGGGGTGATTCGGGTAGGTCGTGGCAAAACGGATGGCGCTCGTCGTCTTGCGGGAGCTCTCGCCCGCAACAGCCGCATGATCGCCGCGTCCCTCCAACCTTTCGTAAGCAACAATGGCAGCCAATCCGGCCTCTGCGGCCTGGGCATGGCCTGCACGCTGGTAGGCGATGTGCTCGAATTCTGCGGCAGCCGAGGCGTATTGACCTGCTTCGAAGAGGAGTTCTGCGAGCTGATAATGCATTTCATCCGCGCGTTGCGTCTCGTTAAACCACGCCAGGTAGGCACGATACCATCGCTCTGCTTCGCGATAATCGGCCTCCTGATGCGTCACGAGCGCCTGCTCGTGATAATGGTCAGCCAAGTCCACGAGGCTCGATTGCAGGGACGCCAAAACCGCTGGACATGCCGACACAGAACGGTGTTCCCAGAATCCGCTCGCCAGGCCATAACCGTCGACGAATGCCGCCTGCGTTTCGAGGGCTTTGTTGGCCAATCCAGCCTGACGATAGAGACGAATCGACTCGACGAACAGACGTGGCGCCCGGCGATCCTGCGGCGCGCGCTGCGCAAGGGCCAGATAGGTGACGGCGGCGTCGGTGAAGAGCTCCTTGCGTTCATACAATTCGGCGAGGTCTTGATAAATTCGTCGCTCGTAGGTGCGTCCTTCATGAAGGTTGAAATACGCGGCGATGGAATCCGGGCCGGCCAGATAGGAGAAGCACAGACCAATCGCACGCAACACATCGCTGACTTGTTCTTGTTCGGCGCTGGATAGCGTGCTCATGTACGCGCTGAAAGACCCGCTGGGTGGCGCCTTGCGGTCCAGGATTGAGAAAAAAACCTGCAAGGCATCCTCGTATCGGCCCTGTTTGAACAGGCTCCAGCCAAGCTTGTACGTGGCTTGCTCGAACACCGCTACCGAATCACCCAAGCTCACGACGGCGCGATAGGCATTTTCGGCGAGCTGAAAGGATCCCTTGCCGAATAGAATCTCACCCCGTCTGAATTGCGCGTCTGCGTAAAGGCGATTTTCAGTCCTGACAGGGTCCTCGATTAAACGTTCGAAAATGGCCATCGCTTTTTCTGGTTGCGCGTTTTCGTCATAGGCCCTCGCCAGCTGATACCAAAGTTCCGTGTCTGTGTGAGCCTGCGGATCCTGACGCAACAGACTTTCATAGATATCGATCGCGCCGGTGAGGCGTTCATCTCGAGAGACGCCCCGCTGCATTGCGCTAGCGGCAGAGCTCTCGGTCGTTGCCGCCAACTCTGCCGCACTGTCGAGCATGAGGTCTGCAAGGCGTCGCCGGATCTGAAGGCTTTCCGGAGACGACGGATAGCGCTCCAGATAGTCGAGGTAAGCCGCGATGGCCTGTTCTCGGCGCACCTGTATGGTCTCGGCGGGGTCGGCGGGAGTCGGTGCTATCGGTGTGCCTGGGCGCTCGCTTGCGGCCTCTGGTTCAAGCGCGGGCTGACTGGCGCAGCCGGTCAGCAACGCGAGAACCGCAATCAGTCCGAACAACAGTCCTCTATCTTGGCAGATCGGTATCGAGGTCATAGGTCTTCGCGAGTTCCAGACGGGCCTGCTGGAGGTAGTCCTCCAGCCGACTCCGGCGGTCCTCCAGTTCGTCGATGATCAAGGCTTTGGCGTAGCGCTCGTAGAGTGCAATGGCGGCGGCAATGCGCTCGCGCAACCTTCGAGCCCGCTGCTGGAGCGCCTCAATAAGGGCTCGATAGTCCTTTACGCCACTGCGTCGATCCCTCGCCTTACGCGCGATTTGCGCTATGCGGTCATTGGTTCTGCCCAAGGCCGCAGACAGCCCGTCCAATGGGTTTTCCCCCAACCCGATATCGGGGGGAACATCGGAATCCGCGCCGGCTTCCGTCGTTCGCCGCGGCAAATGGCGCGTCGGATCCCCATAAGATTCCTCCGGTAGCGCAAGGTCGGGATAAGCGAAATCATCATGTGTTATCGGGCGAAAGCTGCTGGCCGGTGGCAGCCATACGACGTCGGGCGAGGGCGGTAAGCGGTCTATGTCGTCCGCGCCTATGACTTCCGGCGCTGCAGGAAGCCAGATGACCTCGGACCCGGGAAGCCCGGTTGGGTCTGAGTTCGGCAGTGGCCGGTAGTCTGCCTCCGGCGGCGACTCGATCTCTGGCAGTACAGGGATGTCACGCGAAGGTCGCTCGGGCGCAGGTGCCTGCTGCCACTCAAGCGCCTCGGAAGATGGAGCCTGTGCCGCGGCACGGCGATTGTGATCGGCGCGGTCGCCCGCAGGACCTGGATCCGGCTCGGCGCCTGGGTCCGCGGCGCGGCGCGACGCCCTTTCCTTCATTTTCTTTCTCTCGACGACGGCCTGCGGCTCGACGTCCGCCAGCTGATCCATGTCCTGCAGGTTCTGGTCCAGATCGGCCAGCATCGCCAGCAGATCGCGGTGCCCCAGCGAAGTCTCCTGGAAACGGCGACTGGCCATCAGGCGCCCCAGATAGCGCGACTCCAGCGCCTTCGCCGAGGTCTCGTCTCGCTGCGTGTCCACGGCCCCAGGCGCGCGTGCATTTCGCAGCAAACGATCAAGATCTTTTTCTTCCTGTACGGCCTCGCGCGCGAGGTTCACATCCTCGAGTTCGCGAGAAAATGACGCCACGGCCTGTTCGTAACCATGCGCTGCCTGCGGTGCCTGTTGCTCGCGAAGCGCATAAGGGACTGCCAGATACGACTCCTGCACGGCAGGGTCCGCCAACGCGCGTTGACGCAAGGCCATCCAGGCCGACAACGCCTGATCAGGGCGCCCCTGTGCCTGCTCTACGAGACCGGTCGCGAGCAGCGCTCGATTGGAATAGGGGCCCTCACGACGGACCTCGTCAAAATGCTTGCGCGCCTGCCCCAGCTCCTCGCTCCTGAGCGCGATGTATCCGAGTGTCAGATTGGCCCTGTCCTTGAGAGCGAGTCCTTCCTCGTCCTCAACACGCGCATCGGCCACCAGCCTTAACGAGCTGACGGCCTCGGGTTCATTATCCGCCCGCAACAGCGCTATCCCGCGATTGAAGTGCGCGTAACCGGCCAAGGCCCGGGGTCCTCGCCAGTTCTCGAGCGCTCGTGCTGCCTCTGCGTAACGGCGTAATGCCATCAGCACGTTGGCGCGCAACAGCTGCACATTGCCGGCGATGTCCTCGGGCACCCTACCCCGCAGACTGTCGAGCGCTTCGTTTGCGGCCCCAGGGTAACCTTTACGAAACAGGGTTTCCGCCAATTCGTACCAAGCGGTATTGGCTTGGGCCTCGGGTATGTCGTCCGCGCGCAAACGGCGCAGCACCCGATCGGCGTCCTCATGTACGCCAAAAGCCAACTTCATTCTGACCAGGAGCAGCTCCGCTTCGGTAGGCGGCTCCTGTTCCGGCTGGCTCTCGCGCGCCGACTCAAGGTGGGTAATCGCCGTAAAATAATCCTTTTGATGGTGATAGAACAGCGCCTCGCGTTGCAGCAGCTCCTGAAGGCGTTCGCGATTGCCCTCCTGGCTGCCGGCGTGTCCGGATCCGCCCCACCAGCACAGGACCGCCAGGCAGGCTGCCGCGAAGGCAGGGGCAGGATGCTGAAAATGTTGCCCGGACACGCTCGCTACCAACTCTGAATCGTCAAACGCGGTACGCCCCGCAGCGTTGACTCCGACACCAGGAGCTCGACGTATCTCGTCCCTTGCCGCTTTGTGAATGTGGCGCTGTTCACAATGTCGAACTCCTGACCCCTTCGCCCCGTGCCGCTCAGTTGCGCCTGAAGGACGTGCTCGCCTTTCTCGATGCTGCCAATAAAAGCCTTGTGGACCCCCCCTCTCCGCAGGGCTTCCGTCTCGGCGTCGCTATACTCGTGATGGACCAACGGTTTCCCATTTAGGTCAATCTCAAGGACGTCGAGATCCATTGTCGTATCACTGCGTAACGATAAAAAAACGGTCAACCGGTGTTCGGGTGGATAAAGCAGTTCTCCTTCCAGTAGAGACAGATCGCGATTGATATCCAGCATTTCCTGCTTTATCGCCTGAACTTCCCGGTCGATACGCGCGAAGCTGGGGTCTTGGTCGCCCTCGTCAGCCCCCGCTGCAGCGCTGGCCAAGCCGAGCAACACGAGACCACAGACCAACAAGCCCGGCAAAAAACCCTGACGCATGCCCCGGCGGACCGCTTTGGGCGGCCGCGCTATCCGGTTCATCGGCTTGGCGTGAGTCTGCATCTGAGGAAACGCTGGTGTCTTACCGAAGCCATAACCGCATTATGTTCTTTTGACGGATGATCGGGAACGTCCTCCCGCGCCGTATAAGGCAGGGTGAGCACGGCGGCAACGGGGTTAGGCTTCCTCCCAGGCCCGATTTCCTCCCCCACGCCGCGGACAACTCGAAACCGCGGCCCGGCCGCAGCAGCGGTCCAACGGCGCCCAAAGCGGGCCGGATGCTGATTCCTGAATCTGGCAATTCTGCATATTACAAGCTCATTCCTTCCATTCCCTTAATTTTTCTTATTTTTGAGCGATAATTGTTTTAACTTTATTGATCGGAACGGTGTATCGATGCCGGATAACCGCTGCCCCTACTGTTCCGGTGCCCTACGCATCAGCAAGCTCACCTGCGAGGACTGCGGGCTGGGTCTGGAGGGGACATTCGCAACGCCCCGCCTGTGGCGGCTGGAGATCGGGGAACAGCGCTTCGTCGAGCTGTTCGTGCTGGCGAGCGGCAGCCTCAAGCAGACAGCAGAGCTGCTGGAGGTCTCCTATCCCACGGTGCGCAGCCGGCTGGACAAGCTGATCGCGCGGCTCAAGGAGGAGCAGGCCCGGGACGAAGAACGCAAGCGGCGAATCCTGGACGACATCGAGGCTGGGCGCATCCTGCCGAAACAAGGAATGCGAATGATCGAGAACCTGTGACCATGACCGAGCTAAACGACGACAACCGCATCGAGCGCATGCTCGTCGCGGGCAAGCTCACTGCCGAGGAGGCCGAGCGCCTGCGCGACTCGCTCGCAGGCCGCACAGACCGGGAGGCGCCGCTGCGGGCGGCGGCCGCACCGCGCCAGCGCCGACGCCTGTGGCTGCTGATCGGCAGCCTCGCAGTATTCTTCCTGCTGGGCGCGGCAACGCACTATCTGCTGAGTGATATCGACAGCGGCGCTGTCGCGCCGTTACCGATCACCGAATCCCCTGCCCCGGCGTTGCCGGATGGCCGACTTATCGATCTCTCGGGTCTTTCCGAGGAGAGGAGCAGCACCATGAACCGTTCTCTTCCCTTGTCTTTCGGCATCGTAAGCATTGGTGTACTCGCCGTGCTTGCAGCTCTGCTGATGTTCTTCTACAACGGTCTGATCGGCGCGCGCGAGCAAGTGAATGCGGGCTGGGCGCAGGTCGAGAACGTCTATCAACGGCGTCTTGACCTGGTGCCCTTGCTGGTCGATGCGGTACAGACTTACACAGACCATGAGCGCGAGACGTTGACCGAGCTGACCCAGGCGCGGGCCAATGCGTTGCAGGTGAGTGGCGCAATCGGCGGTGTCCCGCAGTCGCTGGAGCAGCTCGAGGCCATAGAGGCCTCCCAAGGCGAGGTGGCGTCCGCGATGGGGCGCCTGTTCGCGATCGTCGAGAACTATCCCTCTCTGAAGGCCAGTCGCAATTTCCTGTCACTCCAGGATCAGATCGAAGGCACGGAGAACCGCGTGGCCATGGAGCGACGCAACTTCAATGAGTTCTCGCGTCGCTACAACACCCGGCTTCAGACCTTCCCCGGCAACATCGTCGCCGAGTTATTGGGCTTCGAGGCCAAACCGTACTTCGAGGCCGAGACACGGGCACTCAAAGGGCTCGAGGACCCGTTCGGGCGGCGCAACGATAGCTGAGAGCCATCCACGAAGACCTGAGACATGCACAAGCGCCTTGTCGTATCGATGCTCTTGGTCGCCGCAGTGACCGGCGGGGCGGCGGTGTGGTCGTTCATCACACACGAGGACGACGGGCTGCCGGACGAGCTGGCGGCCTTCGCCCTGGAGACAAGGCCCCAGTCGAATCGATATCTGTTCGATTACGCGGGCGCCTTACGCCACTACGAAGAGGGCGCGCACCGCTACCTCGCACGCCTGATATCGCGCTTTCAGATCGAGGCACTGATCGTCAGCGTACCTGCGCTGCCCGCCGGCCAAAGCCTCGAGACCCTGGCAGTCGACCTGGTCAATCGGTGGCGCATTGGCGCGCAGCACGAGGGACGTGGGCTATTGCTGCTCCTTGTCGATGAGACCAAGCAGGTGAAGCTGGAGGTGGGCTATGCGCTCGAGGACGTCTTCACAGACGCCTTCAGCGGCTATGTGGAGGACCTGCAGCTCGGGCCCTATTACCGCGCCGGTGATATCGGCACCGGACTGATCGCCCTGATGGAGATGCTCGAAGAGAGGGCACAGGCCAAAGACCAGGGCGAGTATACGCCCGAGCTCATCGCCCAGTCCGATGCAGCGCTGCTGGCCGGCGGTGCCGGTGCCGCGCGCGATCTCCCCCGCTACACGACCGACGCACCGCAGAGT
>JBATKF010000230.1:0-3485 GCA_049669185.1 Sedimenticolaceae bacterium
GGTACAAGGGTACGGTCGGCAGCACGGTGCTCGGCACCCTTGGCGCGGTCGGCAATGGCGAGGTCATCACGATGGCCGGCTTCGACGGCTCGCCGAACGACGTTCAGGTGAAGATCACCTTCACCGACGGCACCTCGACCGTGTCGCAGTTCCACCTGTCCTGCTCCGACTCGGAGATGAACGGTCCGGAGGACTGCGGCAAGGTCGCGGGCGACGGCAAGTCGAACGATGTGGCCGGCGGTAACATCTGGCTGTTCCGTGGCACGGCCACCCTCGCCGGCGATGGCATCAGCTGCCCGCTCCCGTCACCGCCCGGCTTCCCGATGGAGACTGAAAACTGCGAGTTCACCCCGGGCCAGCCCGACGTCGCGAGTTGTTCAGCCCTCAAGGACGTTACCGAGTTGACCATGATCTGGAACGGCGCCAATGGTGTGAACTTCAGCACCGCACTCGGTCAGATGATCACCGGCGTCAATAACGGCGATGTTGTGAAGTTCAACACCACCGGCTCGTCGAACGACTTCGAGGTCGCCATCTCGGGTGCCGTGAGTGGTGATTCGGAGTTTCACATCTCGTGTTCAGACGACAACATGAACGGACCGGAAGACTGCGGCAAGCCGCAGGGCAACGGCAAGGGAGACGATTCGAAGCTGATCAACAGCTTCAGTTTCGGCGGCATGCAGGGTGAAAAAGGCGCCTTCGGCTGCCCGGGCACCCCATCGTCGGCGCAGGGCACCAACGTCGCCTACGGCATCCGGGTGGAAAACCGCAATCTCGTGCCGCTGGAGGTGCGCATCGTGGATCAGATACTCGGTATCGACGAGCTGGAGACGATCCCCCCGACCGATGTCTATGAGGAGGAATTCCCCGCCTTCATAACCCCGGACGCCAGCGACGTCTTCACCAACACGGTGACGGCGACCGGGGAGACAGCGTCGGGCCAGGCCTGCGAGGCCAGCGATTCGGTGAGCATTACGCGTACCGAGCCGGTCGCACCAGTAGTGCCGGTGAGCTGCGACGACATCAAGGACCTGACCGGACTGTCTATGGTCTGGAACGGGACGGACCCCGTGACCGTCACCACGGCCGCGGGCCAGGTGTTCGAGAACGTGCAGCTGGGCAACCGGATCAGCTTCATCGCTAACAAGGATATCGACGGCAATGACTTCCCGATCCAGATCCGCGACGCGTCGGATGGGAGCATGATTGGGATCTCGGAGTTCCACCTGTCTTGCTCGGACGATGACATGGATGGCAGCGATGACTGTGGTAAGCCGCAGGGTAATGGCAAGGACAACAACGGTGGTCTCAACCTGTGGCTGCTCGACGGCATGGCCGGCGAGAAAGGCAGCTTCGACTGCGGTCTCGACAACACCGGTGTTGTGGAGCCGCAGCCCGGCGGTGGCCCCGCTGTAGTCGGGGCGATGATGCTCGATCTTGGTGATAACAAGAAGGTCAAGTGGAATCTGACCAACAACACTTCTGACGACGTGTTCATCGAAGCGGTGACGGTCACTTGGCCGAGTGCGCATGAAAAGCTGAAGAAGTTGAAGCTGGCCGGTGACTTCGGCAAAGACCTCAACGACGACAGCTCGCCCACGAGCATGGAGACGGAGTTCTTCTTCACCGGCAATCTCGATGACCGGAAGCTGAAGGCGGGGGAAGACAAGAACCTGGAGATCGAGTTCACCAAAGACCTGAAAGATCGCACCGGCGCGGAGTTTGAGATCACGGTGGAGTTCAGCAACGGTGACGTGGTGACGTGGTGACGTAGCTCACGCCCTAATTCCACAGGGGCATAACGAGTTATCGGCGGGCAACGCAAGTTGCCCGCTTTTTTTATATCCGCCCGACCGACTATTCTCGATTTGCACCCTCGACGGCAATGGCAAATACTCAAGCATTCGGTAAGTGACCGGGTTCGCGTATCTGCGGTCACGCGCAGGCCCGGGGGATCTCGCCAATATCGAGCCGGCCCTGATCACCGGCGATGCCGGCCGCGGTCTATATCCAGACCGGCGAGCGCGCGCTGTTGCAGTACCTCACCGATCCCCTGATCGACACCTTGGCGCGCCCCTTAGTCGAAGATTGACCCCATAGACCGGGAATCCGGTCAGCGGCCGAGTCACTGAACCGGCCGCCACCCCGCCCGCCCAGATGTCCGAAAAGGCGCCAGAAATAGCCGCCCCATCAGGCCCTTGGGCGCGCTTCTTCAAACACAGCACCAACTCATCGTGACCACAATATATAGTGATTTTGAAATTTCAAAGCACAATCTGTTGTGTGTTCCGCTATCTTTGACTAAGCTTCGCTCATGCATGGTGATCGGTTGACGGCATCTCCGGACCCGCGTCGGCCAAGACGCCCGACCAGCGACTTTCAGTGACTATCCGTCCTCAGGGGAGAGACTCAATGCGTTGCCGTCATTGCCACAGCGAGATGCAGCAGACCGACAGCGTCACCGAGGGTGGTGCGTGCCAGACCTGGTACCGCTGTCCGGTGTGCGCCGCCGACCAGACGGTCTCGCAGCCGTGCGAGGTGCCGCTGCGCCGCATCGGCACTGCACAGCGCTGGACCGCCACCGCCCCTTATTCAGGCCGTCATTACCGCGGCGCGTTCTGACGCGCGCCGTAACCGACTTCTCCAGCAGAAGGCATGGGCATCGGGAAAAAGCGGCTTGGATGGCCGCGACAAGAAACGCAGTAACCTTGCGCCACCCGCTCAAACGGGTGGCCTTTTTGTTCCCTCACCCAGACACCCGATCGGGATCTCCCCGCCTTGCGGCGTATCGCTGCCGCACCCCCTTCATTTTTTCCACCAACTGCCGCTATGAGCGTTTGAGGATAAACGGTTCAACCAAACTTGATCACAGCGCCAATGCCACCGACAGACAGCCAGCGAACCCCAACCGTGGCGACTTACGCACACCGCGTTGCTCGGCCGATCGGCCTGGCCATCGCCGCGCTGGCGTTGCTATTGCTGTTCGCCGCAGAACCCGCATTGGCCAACAAGTTCGAGACCATCGGCGGCGGCTTCTCGGGGTCCTCCGGCTTCAAACGCAGTTGGCTGACCCGATTCTTCGTCATCACCGGCGGCATAAGCGTGTTCCTCGGCGTACTCGCGATCGTCACGCCGCATACCAATGCCTCGTACCTCAACTACGGCAACTGGAAGCAGTCGGCACTGGTACTGTTCAGTCTGGCCGGCGGCTTCTTTGTGATGGCGGCCCTGATCTGACCCCAGATAAGGTCTGACCCCAGCAAGGCGATATGGATTCCCAAGATCCAGACCGGTAAAGTCGGCATTATCGGCGCGCCTGTGCGCCTTGGACACCGAGTACGCCATGCAGATCGAAAATCTACAGGCCCATTTCGCGGGGATCATCGAGGGACTGGGGGAAGACCTCGATCGTGAGGGCCTGATCAAGACGCCAGAGCGCGCCGCCAAGGCGATGGCCTTTCTGTGTCGCGGCTACAACCAAGATC
>JBATKF010000231.1:0-2019 GCA_049669185.1 Sedimenticolaceae bacterium
GCACCGAGCGCCAACTCGCCCGACGGTCCTGCTGTCGCGACTGGCGAACCCGTAGCCGATTTGTACTACCGCCTGTTGAATTGAGACCGCCGCCGGACCCCGAGCCCCGATGAAGTCGTACCTGCGCCATCTGCCCAACGTCATCAGCATGGCACGCATTGTCCTCGTGGGGCCAATCATCTGGAGTCTGTTGACGCGGCAGTTCGGTCTTGCGATCTGGTTGTTCCTGATCGCAGGCGCATCCGACGGCCTCGACGGTTTTCTGGCCAAACGCTTCGATTGGAGTTCACGCCTGGGTGGGATTCTCGATGCGCTGGCCGACAAGTTCCTGCTGATCTCCACTTTCGTATGCCTGTGGTGGTTGGGCCTCTTTCCCTGGTGGCTGGTGTTGAGTGTGATGGCGCGTGACCTGGTGATCGTGATCGGCGCCACGGTGTACAACTTTCGAATCGAGACGGTGCAGCCCGAGCCGAGCATGATCAGCAAACTGAATACCTTTTTGCAGATCGCGCTGGCGGCGACAGGGGTCGTCCAGCTGGGGTTCGGTAGGGTGCCGGACTGGCTGCTGCAGACCTTGATCTGGGCCGTGATGGCGACCGTCGTCTCGAGCGGTGCCGGCTATGTCCGCGAATGGAGCCGCCGCGCACGGGTGCTTGGAAGTCACGCCGGTGACTGATATCCATCGCCTCTGGCTGCTCAGCGTGCTGCTGTTCAGCGGTTGGCTGCTGTACCTGCTCTCACCCATACTCACGCCGTTCGTGATCTCGGCCTTGCTCGCCTATCTGGGCGATCCGCTGGCAGACCGGCTCGAGGCGCGCGGCATCAGACGCACGCCGGCGGTCGCGCTGGTGTTCAGCGTCCTCTTTGTGATGCTGCTGTTGCTGCTGTTGCTGCTTATCCCGCGCATCGAGGCGCAGATCAGCCAGCTGCTGCAAAAGCTGCCGGGTTACCTGGCGTGGCTGCGCGGCACGGCATTACCCTATTTGCAATCTATTCTGCCAGGCGATGCCGAAGGACTGGACCTGAACCTGTTGCAGGAGACGCTGCGCAAACACTGGCGCGAGGCCGGTGGTCTGGCGGCCTCGCTCTGGTCCTCGGTCTCGGGCTCGGGGATCGCGCTGCTCGGGCTGCTGGCCAATATCGTGCTCGTGCCGGTGCTGACCTTTTATCTGCTGCGCGACTGGGACCGGCTGGTGGCCGGCGTGCGTGCGCTGCTGCCGCGCCGCAGCGAGCCCACGGTGTCGCGTCTCGCATCAGAGGCCGACGAGGTCCTGGGGGCCTTTCTGCGCGGCCAGCTGATCGTGATGTTTGCGCTCGGCGTCATTTACACCACTGGGCTCTGGCTGGTCGGCCTCGACCTGGCGCTGTTGATCGGGATGTCTGCCGGCCTGGTCAGCTTCGTCCCTTATCTGGGCCTGATCGTCGGCATTTTCATCGCCGGGCTGGCCTCGATCCTGGAATCGCAGGGCATTGCGGAGTTGCCCTGGGTGGTCCTGGTATTCGTGGTCGGTCAGCTCCTCGAGGGCACGGTCCTGACCCCGCGGCTGGTCGGAGAACGCATCGGCCTGCATCCGGTCGCGGTGATTTTCGCCATCATGGCCGGCGGGCAGCTGTTTGGTTTCTTCGGCATCCTGCTGGCGCTGCCGGTGGCGGCCGTGTCCATGGTCCTGGTCCGGTATCTGGTGCAGAGTTACCGATCCAGTGCGCTCTATGGCCCGGGTGAGACGCCTGGAGAATAGGCCTCAACCCTGCTGCAGCAGACCGCGCACGAACGGGATGGTCAGGCGCCGCTGTTCGGCCAGTGAGGCCTGATCGAGCCGCTGGATGATCGCGATCAGGTCGCCAGGGTCGCGCGAGCTGCGCGTGAGCAAATAGCGGCCAACCTCGTCAGGCAAGTTCAGCGCATGCCGCGCCGCCAGACACTGCAGCAGCGCCAGACGCCCCCGGTCATCCAGCGGCTGAAGCGCGAGCGTCAGACCTGAGGCGAGCCGGCTGCGCAGGTCGGGCAGGCTCAGCGGC
>JBATKF010000232.1:0-9141 GCA_049669185.1 Sedimenticolaceae bacterium
TCATCAGATCCAATGAGATACCGTCGCGAAAAACGCTCAATGCATCATTCATGTCGCCAGCTCTCCCTGACGATGCGAGCGACCCGGCAGCATCGCAGACAATCCAAAAAGGTGCCGGCCAGCGCGATCATTTATCCACTCGTCCCTTGCTGTGCGCAACGAACACGATCGACGGGTGCGTCAACTCCGGATTGGCGAAGTTCTTGACGTTGCCGACGGGTTCCTCATGGGGCCCTATCGCCTTCGTCTGATACTCATTCAGCCGCAGCAGATCGATCGGCCCAACGTCGAGCACACGCATCATGCAGGCCATCACACAGTAGGGTTTGCGGCCGGCCTCCAGCTCGTCGACACACAGATTGCATTTTTTGACGATCTGCGCCTCCGGGTCCCACTGCGGGGCACCATAGGGACAGGTCGCTTCGCAGCGCCGGCAGCCAATACACAGCGTCGAATCGATATCGACGATGCCGTTGTCCGGTCGCTTCCAGATGGCCCCGGTGGGACAGGCGGGGAGGCAGGCTGGCTCGGCGCAGTGGTTGCACGAGATATTGACCTTGTAGGCGAACACATCGGGATAGGTGCCACCCTCGACGTACAGCACGCGCCGAAAGCGCGGCCCGGCCGGCAGGCCGTTCTTGTCCTTGCAGGCGATCTCGCAGGCGCGGCAGCCGATGCAGTCGACGTTGTTGTGCACGAAGCCGAGCTGCTGCTCCGGCTTGACCGGTTCATAGACGGTCTTCTTGCGTCGCTTGATGGCGGCCTTGAGCAGCGCGCGGTCCTTGATCTTCTTCATCAATCAACCCTCCCTTTCAGAGGTCGCGACGGAATACATGGGAGCGTGCCGTTGCCAACTGGTCCCAACCCGGCCGATGCACGAGGTCGGTCTTGCGGATGTCGCACAGCACCGTGTTGTAGGCGAAGGATCCGGCTGGACTGGGCTCGTCGAGTGTCAGCATGTCCGGATTACCGGAGCGGTCGACGCCGTTCGTGTCGAGATCGAGCCAGGCCCCTTCGTGGATGACGGCCACGCCGGGCATGCAGCGCTCGGTCACGTAGACAGGCACCACCACCCGGCCCCGTTCGTTCCAGACCTCTACCGTGTCCCCCGTCTTGATGCTCAGGCGGCGCGCATCCGATGCATTCACCGTCACCTCCTGTTCATAGGTCTCGCGCAGCCAACTGCAGTTGTTGAATATCGAGTGGGTGCGCCACCTGGGGTGCGGCGAGATCAGGTGAAACGGGTATTTTGCGGTCTTTGGGCTGTTCAGCGATTCCCAGGGCTCGATCCACTTCGGGATCGAGGGGATATGGTAGCCATAGCGTGTGCGCGTCCAGTCAGCGATCTGGGCCAGCTCGGTGCAGAGTATCTCGATGCGTCCCGAGGGCGTCTGGAAGGGCTTGCCCTGTTCGATCTGCTCACGGAATGCGACATGCGGCTGCTCGAGCTTGAATTTATAGACACCGCGCTGCTTGAACTCGTCCCAGCTCATGTCGACGTGCTGGTGCGGCATCACCTTACCTTCCCACCAGTCGCGCAGATAGGCCTCGTCGACGGCATCCGGATTGTGGAAATAGCTGCGATCCGCCTTCGGGTTGTAGGTTTTGCCGAAATGGTCGCCGATGCCGGTCTTCTCGCCGATCCGATAGGCCAGTTCGGTGAACACCTGAAAGTCGCTCTTCGATTCCCCAAGCGGCTCGATGACCTTGGGCCGATGGATATAGTAGTGTCCCTTGTACCAGGGCAATGCCACGTCGTGACGCTCGAAATGCGTCGCGATCGGCAGCAGAACATCGGCATACAGGCCCGACGGTGTAATGGTCGAGTCCATGCACACCACGAGTTCCATCTTGTCCATCGCGGCGATTTCTTTATTGATGTTGGTGAGCTGGTTGAACCAGTCAGAGCCGTGCCAGAAGATTCCCTTGATGTTCGGGATCACGCCATCCAACTGGTCCTGCCGCGGCCACAGACCGATCTCCTCCCGCCTTACGTTCGGATAATTCAGCACGCAGTGCGCCCAACGATCCGACTTGATCGATGAAAACCAGATATTGGCATACTGATCGTACGGATAGGCTACCGCCTCGGCATGCCACGCCTTGCCCACGCCCTCGGCGCAGCCGCCGAGCACGCCGATGTTTCCGGTCATCGCCTGCAGCGCGGCGGCCATGCGGTTGTACTGCTCGCCATAGGCATTGCGGCCCGGCGCCCAAGAGGCCTTGAGCGCGGCAGGCTTGGTCCTGGCGTACATGTCCGCGAGTTTCTTGATGTCATCCGCCGACACGCCGCAGATCTGCGCTGCCCATTCCGGGCTCTTGGCAACGCCGTCGAAGGTGCCGAGGATATAGTCCTTGAAGTTCTCCTTGCCGTTCGGCGAATTCCCGGCCCAGTCCGGCATCGTGCCGGCATCCATGCCCAACGTGAAGCGGTTGATGAATTCCTGGTCTTGCAGGTTATTGGTGAAAATGTAGTGGGCCATCCCGGCCATCATCGCCGCATCGGTGTTGGGCCTGATCGGGATCCACCAGGCATCGTAGGCGGCCGCGGAATCGGTGTACTGCGGATCGATCAGCACGAACTTGCAGCCCCGTTGTTTGGCCATCCGCATGTAGTAGAAGGTGTTGCCGCCGTGGAAGGTGTAGGCCGGGTTCCAGCCCCACATGATCATCAGCTTGGTGTGGGCAAAGGTGTCGTCTTCGTTGCCGTCCTCGATAGTGCCGAAGGTCCAGCGTGAACTGGACGTCGTGCCCTGGTAGGAGGGCACCGACCACGAGTTGGTGCGGCAACCGAACATACCGAGAAAACGCCCCAGCAGCCCCTCGATTTGGTCGGACTTGTGCAGCACGCCGTAAGATGCGCCCGCATAGCTCTGATCCAGGAGCGCGGTCGAACCGTATTGGTTCTTTATCTCGATCATCTTGCGCGCGACATACTCGAGTGCCTCATCCCAGCTGAGGCGTTTGAACTTGCCCTCTCCGCGCTTGCCGACCCTCCCCATCGGGTAAAGCAACCGCTCGGCCGAGTAGAGCCGCTGGCGATACGATCGCCCGCGCAGGCAGGCACGCACCTGTGGCTCCTCCTCGGTATCCTTACCGAAGTGGCCGTCGCGCTGATAGCGCCCGTCATCGGTGGTCAGGCGTACGATGACATCGCCCTTCTTGTGTGCCACCAGCATATGGCGCGAACCGCAGTTGTGGGCACAACTGGTCACGACGGTCGTAAGCTCGTCATCACGCGGATAGGGTTCGTAGGGGAACGCCTGGGCGTCGCGCGTCTTGATCAGGCCGCCGGCACCCAACGCGGCGGCGCCGGCTGCGGTGCTCTGCAGAAATGATCGTCTGGTCATTTGCAGACGGTCTTTCAGGAAATCCAGGTTCTTGTTGTCTCTCATGGCATCCTCCGCGCCGCTGGCTGACTATTGAGCCGCTGGTGCATCTGCGGTGACGGTAAAACGGGGGTTGGAGCTGGTCGGCCTGTCCTTTGCCCAATCAGGGGGAACTCCGCTATCCCCGGGCCAGGTATGTCGCGGATACGGATAGACGATCCGGTACCATGAGCGTCCTCCGTGGCATCCGTAGCAGACGTCGCTGGCCTGCTGGGCGGCCTCTTCGATGGCCGCCGGCTTGAGAAAATTGACCTGGTGCCGGTTTGTGCGGATCGCTGCGTGGCAGGTCAGGCAGTTGTCACCGAACAGCTGGCCGTGCTCGATCCAGCTGCCGGGCAAGCCCATCACCTGGTAATTGAACTTGCCATGGCACATCAGGCAGGTATTCGGGTCGACATGCTTGCGTTGAATCA
The DNA here is from genome assembly GCA_049669185.1 of Sedimenticolaceae bacterium. Classification (GTDB taxonomy): domain Bacteria; phylum Pseudomonadota; class Gammaproteobacteria; order Chromatiales; family Chromatiaceae; genus Thiosocius. The sequence goes on from JBATKF010000232.1 coordinate 3,803, forward strand.
GGTCGGACTGTCCGGTCGCCGAGGAATTGGCCGTCTCCTCGCGTGGATCATTTCCCTGATGGCAGGTGTTGCAGCGTAGATTCATCACCTGTTGGGCGAAATCGCTCACCAGATGTCTGCGGTGAAAGGTCTCCTGCGGCCCTGCGTAGGTGTCCAGCGTCTGGTACCAAGCCAACGCATCGCTCGACTGAACTCCCGCTGGTGACGCCTCCAGAACCCGCGCTTCGAGGACTTCCTGATGACAGGCCAGGCACTGCTCATCACGCGCCTCATCGATCGCGGGCTTGAAATGCAGCGGATCCCAACGGGCCATGTGGTACCCGTCCGTATCCTGTCCAAGGGCCGGTAATCCGCTCAGGATGCAGGCGAGAAAAAGCGCGAAATTCGTAACCGACAGTCCTTTCAGCTGGATCATCGGAGTTTCCTCATCGGTCTAGGGAAATGGCACGTCCCTGTGCCAGGGCACCTGTCCGCTCCGCGGGACAGAGGTTATTGCGGTGGGTTCCAGCCGCCCATACCGGACATGCCGGACATACCGCCCATGCCGGACATTCCCGACATGCCGCCCATACCACCCATGCCGGACATTCCCGACATACCGCCCATTCCGGACATACCACTCATGCCCTGCTGGGCCGGGTAGAAGTAGATCTGTCCTTCAGGCGTGATCTGGAAGTAGCCGGCCATCCCGGACATACCGCCCATGCCGGACATCCCCGACATGCCGCCCATACCACCCATACCGGACATACCGCCCATTCCGGACATACCACCCATACCACTCATTCCCGACATGCCACCCATACCGGACATGCCCTGCTGGGCTGGGTAGAAGTAGATCTGTCCCTGCGGTGTGATCTGGAAGTAGCCGGACATACCACCCATGCCGGACATCCCAGACATGCCGCCCATACCACCCATGCCGGACATCCCCGACATGCCGCCCATACCACCCATGCCGGACATCCCCGACATACCGCCCATACCCGACATGCCGCTCATGCCACTAGGCTGCCAGACCCATTGTCCGCCCATACCGGACATACCGCCCATGCCGCCCATGCCACTCATACCGGACATGCCGCCCATACCGGACATGCCGCCCATACCGGACATGCCGCCCATACCGGACATGCCGCCCATACCGGACATGCCACCCATACCGGACATGCCACCCATACCCGACATGCCGCTCATGCCCTGCTGAGCCGGGTAGAAGTAGATCTGCCCCTCAGGGGTGATCTTGAAGTAGCCCGACATACCGCCCATGCCGGACATACCCGACATACCGCCCATGCCGGACATACCCGACATACCGCCCATGCCGGACATACCCGACATGCCGCCCATGCCGGACATACCCGACATGCCGCCCATGCCGCCCATACCACCCATGCCGGACATTCCCGACATACCACCCATACCGCTCATCGCGGCACCTGCGGTGCCGGCGCCGAGCAACAGGCTGACGGCAGCGGCGGCAACAGCTTTCTTGAACCCTTTGCACATTCGTTTCATGTTCCTAATCCTCCAGTGATAGATTTTTCGGCCCGGCCGAGTGCCGGCCGGCCGTGGCTTACTTTGGATGCCAACCACGAATGTCGTACCTTCCGGTCATGCCTGGCCGGTCGAACGGCGTGTACCAGTTACCTTGGTCCTCGAGGAATCGGAGGCTATAGGGATAGGGGCGCGATACCCCGTACAAGGCCTCGGCGTACCAGGACGCCGGACGATCGACTTCCGTGATCTGAGGCGCGTCGTTCGGCCGCTCCCACGGGGTCGTTCCGGCAATCAGATTGTCGGCTGGGGCCGGCACACTCGCCCCTGCAAGCAACAGCACCAGTAAGACCGGATATCCTTTCGAAGGACGCATCATCGATCCTCCCACCTTCGGTTTCCTCTTGACCCAAGTCCCGTCGGTAACCCCACGGGTTGGCAGGAACTAACATCGCAACCTCTGTGCCACAGCGTCTTATTTGCTGATTTCACGTGGTTTTCTTTTCTCGCTTGCGCAGTTGAACCCAGCATCGGCGATAGAACCACGCCATTTTGTCAGTAGCAGAAAGCCATGGATCAGCCCTTCCAACCCCGCACCTGAAAGCGCCTCGTCCAACGCGACGGCGACACGAAATAAATTCCATCTTTGAAAAGGACTTGCGGGACAATCTTGAGGTGTTGTGGACGAAGGCGCCGGGGCGAGCTGAATCCTGCCATTTTGTCAGGCCGGGAACCGAGCTGCCGGTAAGTCTCTCGTCGCGCGGGGCAGACTCCTCCCCGACCGACGACCCGCCTGTCAATCTGGCATGTTTTCGCACGGCCACCGGCCTACCGAGGGCGAAAGACGCGCTCTAGGCGCACCCGGTCGACGGCACCAGGCCGCCAACTAAACCCTTATTTCACAATAGCTTTGCCAGAACCTCCGCGCGTTGATCAGGCACCCTGATCGGATATTGGTTCGTTCCTTGCTGCATCACCGATCACGCCTTGTTTCTGTTGAGGAGGAAACGGAGATGCGACTTCTGTTATTGCTGCTATTGCTACCCTTCTCGGTCCATGCGCTGGACATGGAAAACGCAAAACGGATCAACAAGACCTGCGCACTCTGCCACGGTCAATACAGCCAGGGGACACCGGGGATGATGTCGCCACGGCTAGCCGGGCTGCCAAAGGAATACATTGCCAAGGAGCTGCGTTATTACCGAGACGGTAAGCGTGGATATGCGCCCATGGTGGTGACCTCGCAGATAAAGAACATGACCGACAAGGATATCGATGACATAGCCGAATACCTCGGCGAGCTAGATATCCGTCAAATGGGTCTGCCGGAGATCCCCGCACATGAAGACGGCAACCCGGAGGCTGGCCGCAAGGTTTTCATGCGCGAATGCAAAGGTTGTCATGCGGCAAACGGTCACGGCAAGCCACACAAGGGTATCCCGCCGCTCGCCGGCCAATATGCGAGCTATCTGCTAAACCAGATCGACCGCTTTCAAAGAAAGGCGCGTTTTCATGACGATGATCCGGAGGACGCCCTGTTCAACCAGTTTTCTTCCGCCGATCTCAACAACATTATCGCCTTCGTGACCCGACTGCCTCCGCACCCGTATACCGCCGACACAGAGCGCATGCTCGCGATGGTCGGTATGGCGATCGATGGGCAAGCAGCGGCGTCGTTGCCTGCGATAGAGGTGCAGCCCGACGACGCCGGCATTGCCGGCCGTTTTCAGGTCACGCCGGCCGGGGAGATCTTGCTCAAGCCGAAATTCAACGATATCCGGGCGATTGCCGGACTGAAGGGCGACTTCCAGATCACCGCCGATGGTGAGATCCGCTTCCGACCCGATGCCGAACCGGACGCGACTCCATCGCGCTAGTTCCCCGGTAACCACGCAACCACACTCAGGAAGACATCATGACCAGACAATCCTGTCGCCTCATCATCACGGCACTGTGCGTATTGCTCACGGCTAGTCACCCCGGTTGGGCGGAACAGGCCATCGGTGTGCAGGTTTTCGAGGTGAATCAGTCGATCGTGCAGGTCGCGCTGCAGCAAGGCGTCACGCCTGAATCTGCGGCCAATGCGATGATCCGGAAGGCATCGGAAATCAACCTGAGATTCGTCGGGCGAAAGCGAATCTACCGGCAGTTTCGCGAGCAGGGAAAGGTTTCGGGGCACCTGGAAATCTTTCAATTCTGCGACCTAGACGATGCCCACAACCTGATTCAGCTGAATCCGATATTTGCGGCTTTCATGCCTTGTCGAATCGCCATGGTCGAGGATAAGAAAGGCCGAATCTGGCTGATGACGTTCAACCTGGACATGGTCATCGATAACCAGATGCTGACACCGGCGGAAGGCGAGATTGCGATCAGGATCAACCAGAATATGCTCAAGGTGCTGGTGGCCGGCGCAACGAGCAAATCCTAAGCAGAGCAACAGGGCGGCCACCTGCGCACGCGCCCCTTGAATCTTGCAGTCGCCGACCTGTGACGGCGGGGCATGTCAATATAATGCAATGATGGTCCCGTTTTCGCGAACGACCAACTGGTTGTGCAGGGTGTGCGGCGGCTCAGAGTCGACGATGCTTACGACGAACAGCTGATTCACCTTCCTTGCCTTGCCGACTGCGTAATCGGCCCGACCGAAATTCGCGATCCAGGCGGTGCTCAGTAACTGGGCCTTTTCCTCGAAATTGACGGGCAGCTGAACCTCTTCGGCGATCAGCGTGATGCCTTCACAGTAACCACTCGGGGTGGTGTCAGTGGCTTCGCGTATCGGCGGTGCTTGAAGATTGGCCGCGGGTGGATAGACCATCATCGAGCCGTCCGAATTCATCAGCACCGTCCAGCCTTTTTCTTCGAGCACCTGGCGGAAACGTGTAGTCGGCTCGCCTGCGGGTGGCTGATCGATGGGGTTCGCCTCGGGCTCGGCGCGCCTTACGCGTGCTTTGCTGGCGCTCGCGACCGGCTCAGTGGCGGCAGGATGCATTGGCGTAAGCAGGGTGTTGCCGTCCATGTCCGTCAGGATGCGCCAACCACGTTCACGCAGCATCTCGTGGATATCGGGGGATGTGGGTGGCCTGATTGGCCGCAGTAACATGTCGCCCTGCGGATTGGTTTCCAACAGCCAACCGCGTTCAAATAAGAGTCGACGTAAGTCCACCTGAGCGACATCTGAAATGGCGGCTTCTTTCCCCTGATCTGCCGCCGTGAGCGGCCGCGCGGGCTGATAGTAGACGTTTCCCTCGGCGTCCGATTGATATCGCCAGCCCTGCTGTTCCAACAGATTGGGAAGTTCCGAAACTGTTCCCTGAAGAGGCGAGCCGGCCAGGGCGCCGAACGGTAGGCAAATGAGCAGCGAGAACACGGCGGTGGTACACCTGGCAGTTTCCGAATGGATAGGGCGGCTGGCATCAATGCGCATGATTGAATTCTCCTCTCTGCGTGCGATTGCGGGACGACCATTCCGGCCAGGACTTGACGTAAGCTAACGGTCCTTTGCTAAGGAGCTACCGCCGCCCAAGGCGGCCGGGCAGGCATCCAGTAGCCGTTCTCCTGCGCGCGGCGCCTCAACTCTTGGTAGTAAAAATTGCGGTATTCGTCCCGCGCCGGTCCCTGCAGCGCCTTCATCGCAACCGAATGCGTCGCCACCTCGTCATCGCTCATAACGCGGAATTCCGGCTCCATCTGCGACGGCTGTTCCGCCGCGGGCGGTGCTCGATGCGCTGCATCTGGTGACCGATAGATCATGCTGCCGTCCGCGGCCACGGTGCCGACCCAGCCCTGCCTCTCCAGTTCGCCGCGCAGCTGTTCAGCCACGCCCGGCGCCGGGGCCACCC
>JBATKF010000233.1:0-2818 GCA_049669185.1 Sedimenticolaceae bacterium
CTGCAGCTGAGGCCACTTTCGCGACAGCGTTCGGAACTCGATGCCATCCCAGTCGTAACCAAACAGCACCAGGGTCTTGTTCCTTTTCACGGCGGGTCCACTACAGGGGTCTCGGGAATGTCCGTCGCGTCGCGGCGGGTTCGGCATGGCCAGCTGCCATCGAGAGATGTTCTCAGCGGCAAAGGATATCAGATATCGCTAAAGGTACCCGCACGCTACCTCATCGATCAACCGGGACCACGCGATGGTTTCAGCGGCGAGCGAGGAGCCCGGTTGATACTTCGAACGAATACAGCGAACACCGCGGAGCCGATTGCGCCGCATACCGAAGACAGCCCCTTCCGCGTCCTGCAGTCGCTTCGGCGACGATACGTTCGGTACGTCAATAACCTGCAACAGCGCACCGGCACACTGTGGGAGAGGCGCTTCAAGTCGGCCATCGTGGATTCGGCGCAATATCTCCTCACATGCTGTCGGCGCATCGAAATGAACCCGGTCCGGGCTTGAATGCTAGCCGCACCTGGAGACTACCCATGGTCGAGCTGTCGCCACAATGCGCCCGGCCGAGCTGACAGCCTTTTACGGCCGCACGATGCCTATCGGCGGCTGGGTCCAGCAGACATCAGCCGACAACGGCACTATGGCCGTTTGTTTCAGCAAGTGCTCGGGGCGTGTGTGATAGACAAGATCCGCACCGCCACCGAGGCCGGCGCCGTGATCGGAGGAGCAAGATCTTCGGGGATCAAAGAGTTCGACCCCTTGATGGACCCCTTGATGACCGCATTGAATCTGTGGGATCAACGACTTTGACTCCTTGAATCTGCCATTTATTTCGGTGGTAGCCTTCAAGCAGACTCCGGCGGGCGCGACCACCCGCCGATTCGGAACTTCCGGCCATGGCCCTTGTCCCGGTTTGCTTGTCAGGCGCTACAGAAATAAGTCACGCCATCACTTAGGCTTTGTATGCTGATGACCAGGATTCGCGTTGCCGTCAAGCCACCAACCACGCCGATGGAAAAGCCGTCCCTTCGCCCCCTTACGCATCACGAGATCCTCGGGCTGGTCAGGCCCTTCACGGAGCGCGGGCGGCACCTGGACCTCGGTGCGAGCCGGCGTGCCGAGCGCGTGCTGCATTTCCGGCCGGTCGACCATCCTCCGGCGACCGCGGACGCGCCGACGCTGCGCGAGGAACTGATCCTGGGCGTATCGGAGCGCGGCGACTTCCGCCTGGAGCGAAAACTGACGCCCCTAGACAGTGGCGGCAGCCGCATGTCGGCCACGCTGACCGCGGTCGGTCCCGATGCCGCGATGTTGCTCGACGAGGTCGAACCCTTCCCCATCGCGCGGCATTTCCCGACCTACGACGGAGTCGTGCTGCAGCGCAGCTACCACCTCGAGCCGCGCGACAAAGACGATGATCCGGCCGGCCCCATCTGGGACGCGCGCCTGATCGAGGCCACGGCCGAGGTTGCCGGAGTCCGGCTCGACTGCGACGCTAAAATCCGTAGTCTGCCGATCAAGGTCAATCTCACCGCACCCTCCGGCCAATGCCTGGCAGTCCCCCGCGACCTGTTGGCGGTACTCGGCTGGCCCTGGCGGCCGGTCGACGACTACGACAACCACTGGCGCAGCAGCATTCGGGTCCCGAAGCGCGAACCGCGCCGCACGGCCGACATCGAAGACAAGCTCGGGTGCACCGTACGCCACCTCGCCGAGACCCTGTCACAGCCGCCGGCGCGATTCCATGCGCGCCACTTGCGGGAGCGCTGGCGCGCATCGTTTCAACGCGGCATACCCCTGTTCGCTGCGCTCGGCCTGATCGGCGGTGCCCTGTCCCTGACCCAGGTGCCGATCGAGGACGAGGCCCTGTTGAAGCTGCTGGCCTTCAATTTGCCACCATTGATGCTGGCGGCGTTCTTTTTCGGCTTCGACGACCTGCCGAGCATCGAGATCCCGCGCGTACCACGGGCGCTGAAGCAGGACAGCTGGCTGGTCAGGGTCAATTCCTGAGGAGCGAAAACCCGTGCAAGGCAATCCGATGAACATTCCGCCGGTGTCGATCGGCGCCGCCAAGCAGGCCCTGATCGCACAGTACGCGGATCGCACGCTGCGGCGGCGGGCATCGATGCTCTGGGGTACCCGCGGCGTCGGCAAGTCGTCGATCGTGCACCAGGTTGCCGCGCACTGCGGCGTCCCGTTGATCGACCTGCGCCTGACCACGATCGAACCGGTCGATATCCGCGGCGCGATCTACGCAGACGACAGCCAGGAGAAGACGGTCTGGTTCCCGCCGGAGTTCCTTCCCGGTCCGGACCAGCCCGAGGGCTTGTTGTTCCTCGACGAACTGACCGCGGCCGACCAGCGGCTGCAGATCTCCGCGTACTCGCTGATACTCGACCGGCGGGTCGGTCACTACACGCTGCCCGACGGCTGGCTGGTGGTCGCCGCCGGCAATGCCGCGTTCCATGGCGCTGTCAGCCACGACATGGGTACGGCGCTGGCGGACCGCATGTTCCACTTCAACGTGCAGACCGTGATCGGCGCCTTCCTCGACTACGCGATCGCGAACGACTTCGCGCCCGAGGTGATGGCCTACCTGAGGGTTCGCCCGGACAAGCTCGATGACACCCAGGCCCAGCTCGCCAACGACCACCTGATCGGGGCCAGCCCGCGCGGCTGGGAAGACGTCTCCAACGTGATCCGCTCCGACCTGTCCGATGACGCCAAGCGGTTGTTCGTCCAAGGCAGGCTCGGCGCGGCCAACGCGGCCGAGTTCTTCGGCGTCCTGCGCGAACTCCAGTCCGGCGCCGACGTGGTC
>JBATKF010000234.1:0-18499 GCA_049669185.1 Sedimenticolaceae bacterium
CGTCCTGGCCGCGCATCAGTGGATTGCAGGGTCGTGCCGCCGCGTCGGGCGTCGCATCGCCGAGCGTGTAGTGGATCAGGTTCACGATTTCCGGCCGGCCGACGATGTCGGACAGCCCGCGCCAGGCACCCCTGGCCGATGCCCCTGGCAATACGGGTTTGGCCGCCGCCTGCGCGGCTATCGCGGCAAATCTGGCGCTCGGCCGTTGGGCGGTGAATGCCTGGAACCCCGCGCTGTCGGCATCACGCTCCAGCGCCTCCCATATCGGCGCCACCGGGTTTGGCTGATAGACGAATCTCTCCGGCAGGGGCCGCCAGGGCTGGGTCTGCAATACCGTGAAGTGGATAAGGTGTGAGTGGCCGGGCCGATATTCGTCGTCCCGGGCATTCCAGCCAGGGTCCAAGGGACCCCATAGGTCGGATATCTGGCGCGCCCGTGCCTCCAGTCGCTTGCGCCGTGCCTGGCGAACCTCGGTCAGCGGCCATACCGGCGCCATCCGCGCGCAGTCGATCAACATCACCGATGTATCGCGGTCGGAAATAGACAGAAAACCGTGCCCGTCCATCGGCAGATCGAATAACGCCGCGGGATCGGTGAGATAGATCTGGTCGACGTCGTTGTAGATCGCCCGGCCGCTGCGCCCGGCCAGCTCGGGAATGGCGAAACGGTAATTGGTAAAACCGGTCAGCCAGCGCTGCTGATCGAAACCCGGTAGTTGCTTCATCAGCGCGATCTCGTAGACACGCGACGGATCGCGCACCTGCTCGATGGCCCAGACAAAGATACGCTCGGCCCGCCGTTGAGCGGTCTCGGTGCCCAGGAAGATCCGCACTGGCGGCAAAGTGCTGGGGGCGACGCCGTCGCGCACGCCCAGCACCACCCGCTCCAGATCGAAGGGAGTGGATGGCTTTTCCGATTGCTCGATTTCGGCCATTACGGCCTGGCGCTCGGCGACCATCAGAGGGCGACCTCGGGCGGTTTAAGACTCGCGCCGCATTATACGCCAACCGTATAGCGTACGTGGTTTGGCAATCAGACCGGCGTTGCGGTAGCCGACGGCGTGCTCGGTCGGCAATCAGCGCGCCTTCTCGGCCTCTTCCTGCTGCGGGACGATGGTTAGCCTGAGCCAGGATCGAAGGTGGCGGGATAACGCATCGATACAGACGTTGAGTATCGCGGTGATACCGATCAGCACCATCGCCCGATCGAGCCGAATATCCTGAATTGCGCTATCGATGTAGAAGCCGAGCGTGGCAATCCCCAGGATGCCGAGTATCGCCGTCTCGCGCAGAATGATCTCCCAGCGATAGAACAGAAACGCCAGGAACTGATTGTAGACACGTGGCACTACCTCGTAGGCATAGCGGTTGAGCCCGCCGGGGGCGTCCAGTCGCATCGGCAGCGCGTCGGTGAAACGACCCACGAGGTGCCCGATGATGGCCCCGTTGTGCAAGGCCAGCGCAATCACGGCGGGCAGCATCGATGGCCCCCAAAGGGTCAGGAGAATGAAAGCGAGGATGTATTCCGGCGTCGATCGCATGATCACCAGAAAGAGGTGGCCGACGCCGCGACTGAAGGGCCCGAAGAAGAGTCTGGAGATCAATGGAAACCAGACGAGCGCGATCACACCGGTCAGGATCAGTGCGAGCTGTGTCAGCAGCAGCGTATTGATGATCCCAGGGATGGCCTCATTGACGAACAGCGTCTCGAACCAGTCCAACAGCCCGGGCAGACCCTCGCCGTTGCGCAGCGGCGCGGGCACGATATCCTCGGTAAAAAATCGCCGCACGTTTGCAAACGAAATACTGCCTTCGCCGGCGATGACGAAGGGCGCGACCAGCAGGTAGACCGGCAGCAGCTGGGGCCTCACCCAGTATCGGAGACTGGCGATCAGAAGGTAGAACAGTATCAGCAGCGCCCAGACCTGGGAGTACATGCCCTCCAGAAACGCGGTGCTGAGGTAATAGCCCAGGGTCGGCAGGCCGACAAAACCGAGTACCGCGCTCGATCGCAGCCCGCATTCCAGGCGGTAGCTGGTGTAGGTGACGAAGTGCTGCCAGAGATCCGGCAGCCGTGCATAGAAAAAGGCGGAGGTCATGCCGGCATGGCGGCGCACGGCGTCATAGGCCCTGCGGTCGCCCTCCTCGAGGATCTCGGCATACACTTTGGCAAACGTCGCCGCATAGGGCAGACCGAGCGCCAGCAGTCCAGTGAGTGGGTGCAGGCCAAAGATCTGCAGGAAGATCAGCGCCCAGAACAGTTCGTGTACTGCACGCACCAGGGCGCAGAGGATGCGCACCAGGCGCAGATGGAATGCCTGCGCCAGCAAGAAACCGACAATGCTGCCGAAGGCGACGCCCAGCATCGCGAATGCGACGGTCTGCAGCAGTGCGTTCAGCGGCTGCTCGATGCCGCTCAGGGTAGGGGTAATCAGACCGAAAAACAGTCGCCCCAACTCGGCCATTGGATCGTAGGTGTCGATCGACAGGTCCGCGAACGGCAGACAGGCGAGGGCGACCAGGATGAACAGCCAGCTGACCTTCCAGCGCTTCGAATAGTGAAAACGGGCTGAATCACTCACCGTAGATATCCAGCAGATCATCGCGATTGAGGCTGCTGGTGGGTGCGTCTACCGTGATCCGCCCCCGGTCCATGCCCACGATGCGGTCGCTGTAGGCCAGGGCAAGGTCGATGTCGTGCATGGCCAGCACCACCGTTGGGAACCGTTGGCACAAGGTGGCCATGACGAGTCGTGACTGCTGTTCGTCGAGTGACGACACGGGCTCGTCGGCGAGCAGGATCTCGCCAGCCTGCATCAGCGCGCGGGCGATTGCGGTGCGCTGCTGCTGGCCGCCGGACAGCTCACCGACAGGCTCGAACAACTTGTCGCGCAGCTGGACGATATCGAGGATATCGCCGACGGCGTCTACCGGCCGCCGCAGCGGTTTGACCAGGTTCACCAGGTTGTACCACAGCGGCTGGCGTCCGAGCTGACCCATGTAGACGTTGTGGAAGACCGACAGGCTGACCACCAGCCCATAGTCCTGTGGCACCCAGGCAATCTCCTTGGGCCGCTGCTCGTACAGCAGTTTCAACAGGGTGGATTTTCCCGACCCGCTGCGTCCGACCAGCGCCACCTTCTGTCCGGCCGGGATGCGCAGCGTGATATCGGTCAGCGCCGCTTCGGTCTTGTAGCAGACGCTGGCCGATTCGAGCAGGAACATGCCGCTGCGTTAATCGATCAGGCCGATCTCTTTCGCCGTGTCGTAGATTGGCTGGTACTCGTCGTTGCTGGCGGCGATGAAACGACTGCGCGGAAAGGCCTCCAGCAGGGCCGGATCGTCCATGCCGATCAGGGCCTCCTTTACGCGCTCCTTGAAGCCAGCACCCCACACGGCGTCAACATCGCCACGGATGGTCCATTGATAGTCCGGGTAAGGCGGCGTCTTCCAGATCACGGAGACCTTGCTTGGGTCTATCTTGCCTTCCGCCAGCTCTTTCTCCCAGACCTTGAAGTTGGTTGCGCCGACCTGGTAGGCGCCGGTCTGGACCAGCGCGATGGTGCGCGAGTGATTGCCGCTGAAACCGACGCGTTCGAACGCCTGTTCTGGCGTCTTGCCGAGGGACTCGCGGATGTAAAACTCAGGCATCAGGCGGCCGGACGTCGAACCCTTGGACCCAAAGGTGAAGGATTTGCCGGCAATCGCGTCCGGGAAGTCGCCGGACTCCGTGATGCCGGTGCTCTCGTGGGCGATAAAGTAGGTACGAAACTGGGTGTCCTCCTCCCCCTGGGCGATTGCCTCCGAGTCGGGTACCAGCAGTCGCGCACGGACGCCGGACAGACCGCCGAACCACGCCAGCTGCACCTCGTCGTTACGGAAGGCGGTGACGGCCGCCGCATAGGACTTCACCGGCACGTATTTCACCGGAATGCCCAGTTTCGCGGACAGGTAATCCGCGACCTTGCCAAAACGCGCCACCAGCGCCGACTGGTCCTGATCGGGAATGGCAGAGAACACAAGCGTCTTGGGCTCACTGTGAGCGGCGCCAGCGGCGATCGCCAACATCACCGGCAGCACGATGACACGGAGGAAACGAGTTGAAATGCCGCGCATGGTTATCTCCTTTAGTGTTTGGGGGCAAGGTCTTCGCAGCGAAAGGTAACGATTCGCGCTGCGCAGAATACCCCCCGGATGGCCTGGATAATCCGTGCGTGCCGAACCTCAGGCGGCGACGCGACCCTCGGCCTCATGCACGCGAACGCGATGCGCAGCGCACACCTGCGCGAGATCCGCAGATACCATCCTGTCGGTGAAGAAGTCCGAGACCTGGGAGATATGGCCGATTCTCGCCGGGGCGGAGCGCTCCAGCTTGGACCGGTCTGCGACCAGGTAGCAGCGCCGCGCGTTCTGAAGAATCGCCTGCGCGACCCGTACCTCACGATAATCGAAGTCCAGCAAGGACCCGTCGGCATCGATCGCGGATGTGCCGATGACCGCATAGTCGACCTTGAACTGATTGATGAGATCGACGGCGGCCTCACCAATGATGCCGCGATCGGACCGACGCAGTGCGCCGCCCGCGATGATGATCTCGCACGTCGGGTTGTTGATCAGGATGTTCGCCACATTGAGGTTGTTGGTGATAACCAGCAGGTCTCGATGCTGCAAGAGTGCGCGTGCCACGGCCTCGGTGGTCGTCCCCAGGTTGATGAACAGCGAGATGCTGTCGGGGATCTGCTCGGCACATAGGCGACCGATGGCCGCCTTTTCCTGCGCGGCCATGTCCTGCCGCTGCGCATAATCGACATTGGTCACACCGGAACTGATCACCGCGCCACCGTGCACCCGCGACAGGACATTGTCGTCACACAGTGCGTTGAGGTCCTTGCGGATCGTCTGCGGGGTCACCGCGAAGTGCGCCACGAGTTCATCGACGGTGACGCGCCCACTGCGGCGCGCGATCTCAGCGATCTCCTGCTGCCGAAACGAAAGGGACATGGCGGTAATCATTAAAAACGAATGAATACGAATAATTATGACCTATTCTGGCCGTCTGAAAAGGCCTTTCAGACGTGAGATCGAGTGAATATGTCCGTTATCGAAAAGAATCGAAATCAAATATTGACAAAACGAACTTATTGGCCAGACTTTGGGCACCGCTGACGCGCGAGAGGCAGGGGGACTATGAAAAACACGACGCTGTACGACATTGCGATCATCGGCGGTGGCGTCAACGGCTGCGGTATTGCGCGCGATGCCGCCGGTAGGGGCCTGCAGGTCTTTTTGGCGGAGCAGGGCGATCTTGCCCAGGGCACCTCGTCTGCGAGCACCAAGCTGATCCACGGCGGACTCCGCTATCTCGAATACTACGAGTTCCGCCTGGTCCGCGAGTCCCTCAGCGAACGCGAGATCCTGTTGCGCAATGCCCCGCATATCATCTGGCCGCTGCGCTTTGTGCTGCCGCATCACGCGGGGTTGCGCCCTGCCTGGCTATTGCGCCTGGGGCTGTTTCTCTATGACCATCTGGGTGGACGCGAGCTGCTGCCCGGCACCCGTACGCTGGATCTGCGCCACGATGCCGCAGGCAGGCCGCTGGTCGAGGGTTTTCGCAAGGGTTTCGAGTATTCCGACTGCTGGGTGGACGATGCGCGGCTGGTGGTGCTCAACGCGATGGACGCCGCGCGCCTTGGCGCACGGATCGAAACGCGCAGCAGAGTGACCCGGGCCGTGCGCCGTGCCGGCGTCTGGGAAGTCGAGATCCAGGGTCGAAACGGCGAGGAGCCACACATCGTCCGCGCACGCGCGCTGGTCAATGCCGCCGGGCCCTGGGTGGACGAGGTCATTCATTCGGCGATCCCGGGCAACCAAGCGGCGGCGCGGCGCAATGTTCGGCTCGTCCGCGGTAGCCATCTCGTTGTGCCACGCCTGTTCGATCACGAGCGCGCCTACATCTTCCAGAACAAAGATGGCCGGATATTCTTTGCCATTCCCTACGAACAGGATTTCACGCTGATCGGCACCACCGACGCCGATCACCACGCGTCGCTCGACGACATTCAGGCGAGTGAGGATGAGATCGACTATCTGTGCGCCGCGTCGGCCGAGTACTTTCGCAAGCCGGTCGCTCGCGACGATGTCGTCTGGACCTATTCCGGTGTCAGGCCCTTGTACGACGACGGAGCCAGCGCCGCGCAGGAGGCAACTCGGGACTACGTCATCAAGGTCGAAGCGGACAACGGCAACGCCCCGCTGTTGAACGTCTTTGGTGGCAAGATCACGACCTACCGTCGCCTGGCCCAGACGGTACTCGCTCGTCTTGCCCCCTTCCTGCCCCTTCCCGACACGGATTGGACGCGCACAGCAGCGCTGCCCGGGGGCGATTTCGCACCCGGCGATGTGCATAGATTGCAGGCGGATCTACACTCTCGTTACCCCTTCCTCGGCGTTGCGACTGCGGAACGCCTGATCCGCGGCTACGGCAGCCTCGCCGGGAAGGTGCTGGGCGACGCGCGCAACCAGGCAGACCTGGGCGAGGATTTCGGCGCTGGTCTGACCGAGGCCGAGGTGAACTACATGGTCGCGCACGAATGGGCCCGCGAACTCGATGACGTGATCTGGCGCCGTTCGAAACTCGGCCTGCGGCTCACCGCGGCGCAAAAGCAGCGCCTCGAGGCCTGGCTCAAGACACACAGGTCGTCCGCATCCGGCGACAGCAACGCCGCCGCCTGACTGGGAGAGTCGATGTCGCTGCAGCTCGAAAACATCAGTATCAAGGTTGGACGCGAGACCCATATCCACCCAACGGATCTCAGTCTCCAGGCCGGCACTCTGAACGTGCTGCTTGGTCCGACCCTCTCCGGCAAGACCAGTCTGATGCGCCTGATGGCCGGTCTGGACAAACCGACCGGCGGGCGGGTGTTGTGGAACGGCGCAGATGTAACCGGGCTCCCGGTGCAGCGCCGCAACGTCGCCATGGTCTACCAGCAGTTCATCAACTATCCGTCGATGACGGTCTACGAAAACATTGCCTCACCCTTGCGGCTGCAGGGTCTGGACAAAGGGAGCATCGACCGCAGGGTTCGGGAGATCGCCGAGCTGATGAAACTGGATCCCTTGCTGAAGCGCCGGCCGCTGGCGCTGTCCGGCGGACAGCAGCAGCGCTGTGCGCTGGCCCGTGCACTGGTCAAGGGCGCCGATCTCGTGTTGCTGGATGAGCCGTTGGCGAATCTGGACTACAAGCTGCGCGAGGAACTTCGGGCTGAGATCCCGCGATTCTTCAGCGAGTCCGGGTCGATTTTCGTTTATGCGACCACCGAACCGTCCGAGGCCCTGCTTCTGGGTGGGTATACCGCTGCGCTCTGGGAAGGCAGGGTGACGCAGTTCGGCCCAACCCTGGAGGTCTTCCGCGAACCGGTGGATGCGATTACCGCGCGGGTCTTTTCGGATCCGCCGATGAACTTTGTCAGCGTTGCCAAAATGGGCGATCAGCTTGTGTTCGGTGAAGAACAGACGACGCCGGCCGTCGGCGACCTGCTTGGTTTGCCGGATGATCGCTACATCGCAGGCTTCCGGCCCAATCACCTTAAGCTCGAGCGACCGGGCGGGCGCTCCCTGGCCTTTCATGCCCAGGTGACCGTGACCGAGATAACGGGTTCGGAGAGCTACATCCATCTGCAGTATGGCGACGATGCGCCTTGGGTCGCCCTGGCCCATGGCGTGCATGAACTGCCGATCGGCGAGCCCGTCGATGTCTATGTGGACGTCGACAATCTCTATATCTTTGATCAGCAAGAAGCGCTGGTGGCGGCGGCCGCTGCCACGAAGGCGGCCTGAGGAAGGGTTGGGCCATGGCGGAGATTCACCTTCGACAATTGGCGCACAGCTACCTTTCGCACCCGACGGGTCCGCACGACTATGCGTTGAAACGCATAGATCATGTCTGGGAAGACGGCAAGGCGTATGCGCTGCTGGGCCCGTCGGGTTGCGGCAAGACAACACTACTGAACATCATCTCCGGACTGCTGCATCCGAGTGAAGGCCAAGTGATTTTCGGCGATGAGGACGTTACGTCTCTGCCCACCGAGCACCGACAGATCGCGCAGGTATTTCAATTCCCGGTGGTCTACGACACTATGACCGTATACGACAATCTCGCATTTCCGCTGCGCAACCGCGGGCATGATGAATCTGTAGTCCATGAGCGGGTCACGCGAATCGCCGAGATGCTGGAACTCGGCGAGGTGCTGAAGAAGAAGGCGCGTGGTCTCACCGCCGATGCGAAGCAGACGATCTCCCTGGGCCGCGGCCTGGTGCGCGAGCACGTTGCAGCCATCCTGTTCGACGAGCCAATGACGGTCATCGATCCACATCTGAAATGGAAGCTGCGCATGCAGCTCAAGCGTCTGCACCGTCAGTTCAATCGCACGATGATCTATGTCACCCATGACCAGACCGAGGCGTTGAGCTTTGCGGATCAGGTGGTGGTGATGTACGAAGGCGACGTCGTCCAGATGGGAACGCCGCAGGAGCTATTCGAACGGCCCGCCCACACCTTCGTCGGATATTTCATCGGCAGCCCCGGCATGAACGTGCTGGGTGCCGAGATCGAGGGAAACCGCGCTCACGTGGACGGCTGCACTATCCCGCTTGTTCAATGCTACGACATTGTCGCCGGAGAAAGGGTAGAGATCGGTGTTCGGCCCGAGTTTACCCGTTTGGCACGTAAAGAAGAGGCGGGCGAGGGAGGGCTTCCGGTGACGGTCAAGCGCATCGAGGACATCGGGCGGTTCAAGATTGCGCGCACCGAATTCTTCGGCCGCGAAGTCAATGTCGTCATCCCCGAGGGTGTCGGCATCAGCGACCGCGCAGATCGTATCGTGTTCGATGCGCAGCACGTCAACGTCTATAAGGACGGTTGGATCGTCGAGGGACAGACGGCCGGATGAAGACCCGGAACAACAGGGCGTGGTTCATGGTGATTCCAGTGGTGTTGCTGGTTGCATTCAGCGCCGTGATCCCGCTGATGACTGTGGTCAACTATTCGGTTCAGGACACCTTTGGCAACAACCAGTTTTTCTGGGCCGGCCTGGAATGGTTCAACGAAATCGTCAACTCGGAGCGTTTTCACGATGCCCTGGGGAGGCAGTTCCTGTTTAGCGCGTTGATCCTTGCGATCGAGATACCCCTGGGTATCGCCATCGCGCTGAACATGCCGGCGAGGGGCTGGGGGCGCTCGGCGTCGCTGGTGCTGATGTCGCTGCCGCTGCTGATCCCATGGAATGTGGTCGGCACCATCTGGCAGATATTCGGCCGCTCGGATATCGGACTGCTCGGACACACCCTGCAACTGCTCGGCGTCGAGTACAACTACACGCAGAACACCCTGGACGCCTGGTTCACTATCATCATCATGGACGTCTGGCATTGGACCTCGCTGGTCGCCTTGCTCGCTTATGCCGGACTGCAGTCCATCCCGCAGGCCTACTACCAGGCGGCCCGGATCGATGGTGCGAGTCGCTGGGCGGTGTTCCGCTTTATCCAGCTGCCCAAGATGCGCAGCGTGCTGTTGATCGCCTTCCTGCTCAGGTTCATGGACAGTTTTATGATCTACACCGAACCCTTCGTCGTCACTGGCGGCGGTCCCGGTAACTCGACCACCCTGCTGTCCATCGACTTGGTGAAAATGGCGATCGGCCAGTTCGATCTGGGGCCGGCTGCAGCGTTCTCGCTGGTGTACTTCCTGATCATCCTGCTGCTGAGTTGGGTGTTCTATACCGTCATGACCAACGTCGACAAGCAGGACGGTTGAGCATGGCGGCCGTCGGCACCAGCGCGCTCGATGGACGGACCGGTGTCGCCGGCGTTGCCGCGTTGCGGCGCATTGGCCTGACGCGCTCGGGCCTGGTGATGGGGGCGTACATCACCTTTCTGCTGCTGCCGATCTACTGGCTGTTGAACATGAGCCTGAAGACCAACGAGGAGATCCTATCCGGCTTCTCGCTGTGGCCGGAGAATCTCACGTTCGCCAACTACCTCACTATCTTCACCGACCCCAGCTGGTACTCGGGTTATATCAATTCCATAACCTATGTGGTGATGAACACCGCCATCTCGGTCACGGTGGCATTGCCCGCAGCATATGCGTTCTCACGTTACCGCTTCCTGGGTGATAAGCACCTGTTCTTCTGGCTGTTGACCAACCGCATGGCCCCGCCGGCGGTCTTCGCGCTGCCCTTCTTTCAGCTGTATAGCTCCATCGGCCTGTTCGATACGCATATCGCCGTCGCGCTGGCGCACTGTCTATTCAATGTCCCGCTGGCGGTATGGATCCTGGAGGGATTCATGTCCGGTGTGCCGAAGGAGATCGATGAGACCGCTTACATCGATGGCTACAGCTTCACGCGATTCTTTACCAAGATTTTCATGCCCTTGATTGCCTCCGGAGTGGGTGTTGCGGCCTTCTTCTGCTTCATGTTCTCCTGGGTCGAGCTGCTGCTCGCGCGCACCCTGACCGCCGTTGCGGCCAAGCCGATAGCCGCGACCATGACGCGCACCGTCTCGGCCTCGGGCATGGATTGGGGCGTATTGGCGGCCGCCGGCGTGCTGACGATCATCCCGGGTGCGCTGGTCATCTGGTTCGTGCGCAACTATATCGCCAAGGGCTTTGCCCTCGGCCGCGTGTAGGGTTGGGAGACGCGAGAATGAATCTCGATCTGAGTTGGATGGCCTGGACCTGGCAGACCGCGGCCTTCTTCGGCGCCATCGCGGCGAGTTTGCTCGTGATGACGGTGTGGACATCGCTGCGTCCCCCCGTCCCGCGCGTCGGCATCCTCGGCATCGAGACTACGCCCGGCGACCGTCTTTTCATTTCATTGCTCGGCAGCGCCTACATCTGCCTGGCTACGCTGTTTTTTTTCGGCCCGCCGCTGTGGTGGGCCGTCGGCGCCTGCGTGATGTATGCGGCGGCCGTGTTCCGTTGGGTGTGAGAGACTCTGCGTCACACAAGCAATGCCGGGCCGCAGCTTAAGTGCCCACGCCCGGTGAGAATAACCTGGAGGAGAACAGAGATGAGGAATCACCGAATCACCGCAATCGCGGCCGCCGTGGCGATCGCCTGTGCGGGCTTTGCAACGAATGCCTTTGCCGATAGGGCGGCGGCCGAGCGCTGGGTAAACGAGGAGTTTCAGCCGTCCACGCTGTCGAAGGCGGATCAGATGGAGGAAATGGAATGGTTCATCAAGGCCGCCGAGCCTTTCAAGGGGATGGAGATCAACGTCGTCTCCGAGACGATTGCGACACACGAGTACGAGTCCAAGATACTGGCCAAGGCCTTCTTTGAGATCACCGGAATCAAGGTCAACCACGATCTCATCGGCGAGGGTGATGTCGTAGAGAAACTGCAGACCCAGATGCAGTCCGGCAAGAACATCTACGACGCCTATATCAACGACTCGGATCTGATCGGTACACACTGGCGGTATCAGCAGGTCCGCAACCTGACGGACTGGATGGCCGGCGAAGGCAAAGACGTGACCGATCCGATGCTAGATGTCGATGACTTTATCGGCAAACAGTTCACCACCGGCCCCGATGGCAAGCTCTACCAGCTACCGGATCAGCAGTTCGCCAATCTTTACTGGTTCCGCTACGACTGGTTCAGCGACCCGGCCATCAAGGCGAAGTTCAAGGACAAGTATGGTTATGAGCTGGGCGTACCGGTCAACTGGTCGGCCTACCAGGACATCGCGGACTTCTTCACCAACGATGTCAAAGAGATCAATGGTGAACGCGTCTATGGGCACATGGACTACGGCAAAAAGGACCCGTCGCTAGGCTGGCGCTTCACCGATGCCTGGCTGTCGATGGCCGGTGCGGGCGACAAGGGCGAGCCGAATGGCCTGCCGGTGGACGAGTGGGGGATTCGCGTCGATGACAAAGGTCGTCCGGTCGGCTCCTGTGTCGCGCGCGGCGGTGCCACGAACGGGCCAGCGGCGGTCTATTCGGTCGAAAAGTACGTGGACTGGCTGAAGCAGTATGCGCCCCCCACTGCGGCCGGCATGGTGTTCTCCGAGGCGGGTCCGGTGCCTGCGCAGGGCAACATCGCCCAGCAGATATTCTGGTACACCGCGTTCACGGCCGACATGGTCAAGGACGGCATACCGGTGGTGAATGCCGACGGCACGCCGAAATGGCGCATGGCCCCCTCACCGCACGGGGCCTACTGGGAGGAGGGGCAGAAACTCGGCTATCAGGACGCGGGCTCATGGACCTTGATGAAGTCGACGCCGCTGGAGCGTGCGAAGGCCGCCTGGCTGTACGCCCAGTTCGTGGTGTCCAAGACTACCTCGCTGAAAAAGTCGCACGTCGGCTTGACCTTCATCCGCGAATCCGATGTCAACGATCCGAGCTTCACCGAGCGCGCCCCGAAGCTCGGCGGTCTGATCGAGTTCTACCGCTCACCTGCCAGGGTCCAGTGGTCGCCGACCGGCACCAACGTGCCCGATTATCCGAAGCTGGCACAGCTCTGGTGGCAGAACATCGGTGATGCGTCATCTGGCGCAAAGTCCGCGCAGGAGGCCATGGATGCGCTCTGCGAGGCACAGGAGCGCGTTCTGTCACGCCTCGAGCGTGCCGGTGTTCAGGGCGATATCGGGCCGAAGCTGAACGAGCCGCGTGACCCCGCTTACTGGTTGGCGCAGCCCGGTGCCCCGAAGGCAAAGCTTGCCAACGAGAAGCCGACGCCGATCACGGTCGACTACGACGAGTTGATCAAGTCCTGGCAGAACTGATAACGGCGGGGGAGGCGTGCCGGGGGCAATGGCGCCCGGCGCGCTTCACCTAACGCTATCGTTCCGTGCACAAACATCGTTCTCGGAGCAAGCCTATGCCAAGCTACGTCATCGCGGTCGATCAGGGGACGACCTCGACCCGCTCCATTGTCTTTGATGCGCAACTGCAGCGCGTCGCCGCTTCACAGCAGGAGTTCCGACAGCACTACCCCAAATCCGGCTGGGTAGAGCACGACCCATCGGATATATGGCGCACATCGATCGAGACACTGCGCGACGCTATCTCGCAGGCAGGCATCCGCGCGAGCGATCTCGCAGGGATCGGCATCACCAACCAGCGTGAGACCCTTATTGTCTGGGACCGCAAGACCGGTGAGCCCGTGTATCCCGCGATCGTCTGGCAGGATCGACGCACCGCCGCGCAGTGCGCCGACCTCGCTGCGCAGGGCCATGAGGACCTGGTGAGACGCCGGACAGGTCTGTTGCTCGATCCCTACTTCACGGCAAGTAAAGTCAAATGGTTGCTCGATAATGTCGATGGCGCCGCAGAAAAGGCGCGCCAGGGTCGGCTGCTGCTCGGTACCGTCGACAGCTGGCTGATCTGGAATCTCACGGGTGGGAAGGTCCATGTGACCGACGCCACCAACGCCGCGCGCACGATGCTGTTCGATATCCATCGCGGTCAATGGGATCACACCCTGCTGTCCCTGTTTGGCGTGCCTGAGTCGATGCTGCCCGAGGTCAAGGACAGCGCGGCCGAGTTCGGCATGACCGACGCGGCGGTATTGGGTCCCTCGATACCGATCCGCGGCGTTGCCGGCGACCAACAGGCCGCGCTCATCGGCCAGGCCTGCTTCGAACCCGGCATGCTCAAGTCCACGTACGGCACAGGGTGTTTCGCTGTCCTGAATACAGGTGATCACCCGGTGGCCTCGAACAATCGACTGTTGACGACGATTGCCTATCAGCTGGATGGCAGGCCGACTTATGCGCTGGAGGGATCGATCTTCATCGCCGGCGCAGCGGTCCAGTGGCTACGAGACGGTCTGAGAATCATCGACCAGGCAGCTGATACACAGGATCTCGCGCACGCGGCGGATTCTGGGCATCACGTCTACATGGTACCTGCGTTCGTCGGTCTCGGCGCCCCGCACTGGGATGCCGAGGCGCGCGGCGCGATATTCGGTTTGACCCGAAACTCGGGCCCCAGCGAACTGGCGCGCGCCGCGCTGGAGAGTGTCGGTTATCAAACCCGGGATCTGTTGCAGGCAATGCAGAAGGACTGGACCGGAGGGCGCGAGACGGTGTTGCGCGTCGACGGCGGTATGACCGCGTCCGACTGGACCATGCAGTTTCTGGCCGACATCCTGGGCTGCCCGGTGGACCGACCGAAACTGCTGGAGACGACCGCGCTGGGATCCGCGTATCTCGCGGGCTTGCAGAGCGGACTCTATCCAGGGCTGAAAGAGTTTGCCGAATCTTGGGAACTTGACCGCCGGTTCGAACCGCAGATGTCTGCCGAGGTGCGGGAAGAGCGTTATCGGGGCTGGCGCGATGCCTTGGCGCGCACCCTGTCACCGACGCGGCAGGACTCGGGTTAGACCGGTAGCAGCGAAACCCGGTGAGATATGCAGGCTAGGGGCTTGTTTGTTGATGAATGGCCAGACTGTGCGATCGGTTTCCGCACGACGTCCATGCGGGTTATGGTTGGTTCGTCATTCATCGCCAGGCGCACAGATACGTCCGAGGGGAATCGCATCGTGGAGTATGTCCTATGAGAACCCCCGATCCGGGTGAGGCGGCCGCCGACAAGACCAAAGACCGCGTGGCGGCTCGCGTGCACTTTCATGACCTGCAGCCGTCCTCGGCAGACATGCGCGCCGAAGTGCTCGCTGGCCTCGCGTTGCGAGACAAGCGCATCGCGCCGAAGTTCTTCTACGACGCCGAGGGTTCCCGGCTGTTCGACGCCATCTGCAACCTCCCGGAATACTATCCGACCCGCACCGAGATCGGCATCCTGCGTCGCTACGGCAGCGAAATGAGCACGCGGCTCGGCCGTGATGTCCTGCTGTTGGAGCTTGGCAGCGGAAGTAGCCTGAAGATCCGTATCCTGCTGGATGCACTGCGCCCGGCCGTCTATATGCCGGTGGACATCTCCAAGGAGCATCTGTTGCAGTCTGCAAATGCCCTGGCCGCGGCCTTCCCGAGTCTCCAAGTACACGCAGTATGCGCCGATTATTCGTCGCCCTTCAGGCTGCCGGTCGATGACCTCGACTATCCTCGCGCGGCGTTCTTCCCCGGCTCATCTGTCGGCAATTTCGACCCCAGCGACGCTGAGCGCTTTCTGCGTGGCGTCGGTGGCCTACTGGGTGGTGGCGGGCGACTCCTGATCGGCGTCGATCTGGTGAAGGACCATCAGCTGTTGGAGGCAGCCTACAACGACGCCGCCGGCGTCACCGCCGCGTTCAACCTCAACCTTCTCGCGCATATCAATCGTGAGTTGGATGCAGACTTCGATCTTTCCGGTTTTCGCCACAAGGCATTTTTCGATCCAGCTCTGAGCCGTATCGAAATGCACTTGATCAGTCGCCGTGACCAGCGGGTGCAGGTGGCCGGCCAAACCGTCTCCCTGGCCAGCGGAGAGTCCATCCACACCGAGAGTTCTTACAAGTACAGTGTCGAGGGTTTCCAGGCCCTGGCCCGCCGCGCTGGCTTCGAGCCCGAGCAGGTCTGGACCGATCCGGAGCCACTGTTCAGCGTGCATTGCCTGGTCTTCCGCGGTTGAGCGCAAGGTGCATGCGGACTTCTCTAGGGCAGTTTGAGGATGTCCGCCCGTGTTGAGTCAGCCACCCATGCGACACTGCTGCCGGCAGCGACAAACTTTCTTTCGTTGAGATGGTCATCCATCTTGGCCTGTCCGGCGCGGGGATCTGTGCCCGTCGCATTAACCCGCATATTGCACGAAGGCGGATCGATGCAGCTACGTCTACCGCATTATTCTCGGTGGTTGCGTTCGCATCAGACCATCTCACTCCGGTTGCGATTCGTCCTTTTCGGGCTGAGGCCGCGCTGCGCTTCGCATCTGCGCCGATCCCCCTCAAACCATAGCTACGGCTATGCTTTTGATTCGGGCTTCCTGCCCTCCACGCCTTCGGGGCCAGTGCTGAGCACCGTGCAAATCCGCTGCCGGCGGATTTGTCGGCCGATCGACACACCTGCTTTGCCCATCACGCCCTGATTCCCCAAACCTTCGTGCAACATGCAGGTTAGCGCATTTGTAGGCAACCGCCTTCGCGACTCCGAAACACTTCTCTTTGCCCTTGTGTTTGTCAGCCTGAACGCTGCTGACGCCGACAGTGGTGATGCCCGCAGCGGTACTGGTTAAGAATTTGCGTCGAATTATCGGATTCGGCTCCGTCACCAGACGGCTCCAGCGGCTAGCCCGCATGGCCCACCAACTTTCTCCTGCGGCCACCGCTTTGCTCGCTGAGACGAGGCGTACTCGTTCCAGCCGGTTTGACGTAGTGACGGCTACGCCGGCGCCGTCTTTCATTGCACGCATCGCGTCGCAACGGAATCTCGCCCCCCCTCGACGAAACCCGGTGAGATAAGCGGGCCAGCTGTAACGCCACGGTAATCGACGTTAAACGGCATCGACACACGGTGAGATTAGCTTTCCTCACCGCGCTCAGCGCTTCGAGAAAAAGCCCTTTCCACAGTCAAAAAGCATGGAGTTCCCTATGTATCGTAAGTCTCGACTGGCCGTTGCGGTTGCCACTACGCTGTGTCTAGCATCGCCGGCCATGGCCGGCGAGGTCGGCAGAACCGATTACCCCGATCCGATGATGCGCGGCGACACGCCCGCTACTGACAACGGCTGGTCGGCGACGCCGATCTACACCTTCGGCGAGACCGCAGATACCCGGGGAGTACGCGGCGGCTATCTGCCCCCCGGCATCCCTGACGGCATGGCGGCCTTTCCGCTAAGAGGTAAGCCGGA
This sequence comes from Sedimenticolaceae bacterium, assembly GCA_049669185.1. Lineage (GTDB taxonomy): Bacteria > Pseudomonadota > Gammaproteobacteria > Chromatiales > Chromatiaceae > Thiosocius. The sequence goes on from JBATKF010000234.1 coordinate 16,791, forward strand.
GAGGGGCGCCCTGCTGCTCGTAAACCACGAGCTCGCTGCAGGGTCGGGCTACCCCTATACGCTTGCCAACGGCACGGTGATTCCGGGCGGCGCGCGCGTCAGCTTCTTCCAACTGGACAGCAACGCCGACAGGCCGCGGATCAAAAACAGCGGTCCGGCCTATGAAACCATCTACGATCGGGCCGGTAACGAGGTGGTTGCTGCCAGTCAGCTCGAGTTTGGAAGCTTCAATCGTTTCTGCTCCGCGCGCGGCGTCGCGGCGGGTGAGTTCGGCATGCGGGACGACGTCTTCCTGACCGGCGAAGAGACCAGCGGAGGTACCCAGTGGATCCTCGATGTCGCAAAGAAGGAGATCTGGGCCGCGCCGGCCATGGGTCGCGGCGCCTGGGAGAGTTGGACGCCGGTGGCGAGCAGCGATCCGAACAAGGTGGCGTTCCTCGGCGGTGACGACCGCGGTGGCGCCCCGCTGTACCTGTATGTAGGTGTCAAGGACGCCATCGGCGACGGCGGCTTCCTCGACCGCAACGGTTTTGCTCAAGGCAATCTCTACTGTTGGAGAGCGAATGATCCCGAGGTCAAAGATCCGGCCGGTTTCAACGGCTTCTTCGCCACGCAGCCCGGTGTCTTTGTCGAGGTGGACAATTACGATCCCAACAAAGCGGGTCTGCCGGGCTGGGACGCCCTCGGTTATGCAGATCAAGAAACGCTAGACGAAATGACCACTGGCGAGCAAGGCCTGGGCTGCTTCCAATTCTCGCGCCCGGAGGACCTGCACAACGACCCCTTCTATCCGAACCGCGTCGTCATGGCGTCGACCGGGCGCAGCAGCCTGTTCCCGGTGGATAGCTGGGGCACCGTGTACATCATCGATACCAATGTCGAGAATCTCATCGCCGATATCAAAATCCTACACGACGCCGACGCGCTGGAGGTGCCCGACGAGGGTATCCGCAGCCCGGACAACCTCACCTGGGCGGACGACGGCACGATCTACGTCCAGGAGGACCGCTCCGTCGATGGCTTCGGCAGCGTTTCCGGCATCGAGGCCTCTATGTGGAAGCTCGATCCGGTGACCGGCGCCTACACCCGAATTGGCGAGATGTGCCGTGGCACCAGCTCCGAGTCTTGCAGTTCGGTTGCCCCGGACGGCAGCAAGGATGGTAATCCGGACGACCTGGGCAATTGGGAGAGCTCGGGGGTGATCGATGTAACCGGTCTGTTCAGGACCGAGGATGAAGAGACCTTGCTGCTGTTCAACGTGCAGGCGCACAGCATCCTTGACGGCATCATTGCCGACGAGAATTTGGTGCAGGGTGGTCAGCTGATCTTCCTGCGCGGCGAAAAGGACGACTGATCGTCTGCGCTGGGCCGCACTCGATCTTGACACACGCAGAGGGCGGGGCGATCCCGCCCTCTTCGTCGCAGGTCCCGCACCTGGCGGGCTGCCGTTCTCGAATGCGCTGACCCAATGCGCCCGCGCCGGCGATCGAGTTCTTGCTGTCCAGCCATCGTGTATTTAGGGGCCAGGGCTCTCTGCGCAGTCGAGATCGAGCGCGTGGCAGACGCGCGCGTGAAAATCCGCAGGCGTCCGCGAGATGAGTTCGGCCGGGACGCCTATCTTGCCCGTCAACCGTGCAAAGTCCTCGAAACCATAGGACACCATGAACGGATGCATGCCGGTGGCGATGGCGGCAATGAAGTCTTTTTTT
>JBATKF010000235.1:0-2190 GCA_049669185.1 Sedimenticolaceae bacterium
GAACCGTCCGCGGAAGAGCGTGACATCCTGACCCGGGTGCCGGCGCTGGTCGCCTATCTGCCGGCATTCAAGCGCCACCATCGCCGTTCCGGTGCGGCCCTGCGGCGCCTGCAACGGCTGCTGCATACCTATCCCGACGCCGCCACACGCACCGCCCTCGCGCGAGCCGCGGACTACGGCCTGTTCGATCTGGACCGCATCGAGGCGATGATCCTCAAGACCGTCGCCGGTGATTTCTTCCAACTCCCTGGAGACGCGCATGACTGAGGAACTCGAACAACTGCTGCACAACCTACGCCTGCACACCGTCGCCGAACGCTTCGATGCCCACCTCGCCCAGGCCGAGGCCGACGGCCTGCCTGTGGCCAAGCTCTTCGTCGCGCTGCTGCGCGACGAATGGCATGCCCGCCAGGAGCAGGCGCTCAAGCGACGCCTTCAGCGCGCCCGCCTGCCCGAGATCTGGACGATCGAGTCCTTCCCCTTCAAACAGCAGACCGGCGTGGACCGCCGTCGGCATCACCACAACGACGGCGGCTTTCAACTCATCCTCCCTGCGCCAAGCGCTGCAACCAGCACGGCCCAATCTTTACGCGCAAAGGTGGCCTGGTTCTCGTTCGCGCCGCAGTCCTAGAAAGAGCAGCTGGGCGCCTCGCGGGGCGTGCCCTGGCGGCCGTAGCGTGATGCACCCCGAGGGTGACGCCCTAGTTGTTGCTGATTTTCAAAAACTTCAGACGCTTACACGTGGGACGAAGCGGTCAACTGCTCTTTCTAGGATCATGGCCGGGTTCTTATCACCTTGCCTTCGGTGACGAATGACAGACCCTGTGTCCCCGTCCCCCCACTCATGATTGCTTGAACGATGGGGCTCACGACCTTTTCGTCCGCTTGCCACTCGACAATAAAATTCGCACCCACACCGCCCTGGTCTTCCCTGATATCGACGACAAAATTGGCCGACTCAAATGGTCCAAGGGAACGCGGATCGTCGATGTAGTCTTTGAGTTGGGTGCCGGTATGGTCGTAGTAGCGGACACTGGTTAACTGGATCGATTTCGAAGGGTCGACATTGTGGACGGCCAGAGTAGACGACAGCGGCTGTCGGTCAGCCATCTCTCCCTGATAAATGTGAGAGTAGACCGGAACGTAGACCACCTCGCCGATCGGCGCCTCACGCGGGCGTTCTTTCCCCTCAGCCGCATCTTGCGCCGCGACTTCGTGGGGCAATGCACCGAACAGGGTCGTCGCAGCGACGCTGGTCACCACGCATGCCGACCGAATGGCGCGCGCGAGGGTTGGAGTGCGTATCGTCATGGGCTGTTGATCCTGTACATTGTGTTTGAAAATCAATGATCGGAACACCCGAGCTCCAGCACCAACTCGACCGCAGTGGCGGTCTCGCCGGGGTGCATCAGGTTGGCATCGCTGAAACGGAATCCGCACTTCCCGACGATGCCCGGCGTTGGTCGAAGGCGCGCATCGCCGCCTTCAGGGTCGGGTAGGCCCGATCGGCGGTCAACGCGCGGCGTGCGTCGACCCATTCGCCCTGGAAGCGTCGGCCCAGGCTGCGCTTGATGTTCGCGCTCGCGAGCACGACGCCGCGAGCGGCCAACTCTTCGCTCAGGCGATCGATGGCATCGATAGCCGTGCTGTCGACGACGTTGATGGAGCCGGCATCGATCACGACCCATTCCACGGGCGTCTTGGATGCGGCGATAAGCGCCAGCACCCGCTCGCGGAAGTAGTCGACGTTGTAGAACACCAGGCTGGCCTCGAAGCGATACAGCAGCAGGCCGGGGACGATCGTCGCCTCCGGGTAGTCGTCGACGTCGTGAAAGCCCTTCAGGCCCGGCACACGGCCCAGTACGGCATCCACCGGCCGCGAGCTGTGCGCGAGCAGCTGCAGCAGGCTCAGGATCACGGCCAGCAGGACGCCGGGCAGGGCGCCGAGCACCAGCACACCCAGGGTGGTGCCGACGGAGAAGGCCAGCTCGACGCGGCTGAGCGAATAGAGCTTGCGCAGCATCGCGCCATCGAACAGCCCCGCCGCGGAGACGATGATCACCGCCGCCAGCGCAGTCATCGGCACGAAGGCGAGCGGCGCGGTCAGAAAGAACAGCACCGCGAGCATGGCGCCGCCGGCGACGATGCCGACCAGCTGGGTCTTGCCGCCCATAGCGTCGTTGACCGCGG
>JBATKF010000236.1:0-10012 GCA_049669185.1 Sedimenticolaceae bacterium
CATGCGCCACATCGAAACTGAGGAACCGGAAATCTGGCCTTTGTAACGGCCACTGTGAGATTTGCCACATCGGCACCGGATTATTCCTGGCAAAGTCACTCCACGAAGCAATACTGCCTTACGAGCGAGAAAGCTTCTCTACCTGAATAGGCGAGAGGTGAACCGCTCAAAATAAATCGCAGTCCATATAAAGTGCCAAAGGAGAAGACCATGAAAAACATCGCAATTGCCACAGCTATCGCCCTGTCCAGCGGCGTCGCATTCGCGGCACCGCACAACTACCAGCTTCAAGTCGGCAGTTCAGAGCTGGACCCTAGCATCTGGGAAGGCCCGGAACTCGTCGTGAAGGACTTCGAGCCGAGCAAATTTAAGGACTCGCTCGCCGCGGTATACGAACTGTCCGACCTCGATGAAGGCCAGCCGTTCCCGTTTGTTGGGACCATCGTACCAAGCGGACCGACACGCATTTCGTTGTATGAGGCATACCGTGACACTCCTGAAGGCACGGCATACCGCGACTACTATGAGCGCTTCCCGGCCGATACGAACTGGTCGGCCGTAGCCGAAAGTTCGAATGCTGATCCGAACAACATCTGACAGCATCGAAGCATCAGGAACAGCATATTCCCTGTAGGGACTCAATGTGCATAAGTGGAACGTGTCGCGCCCGTTTATTGCGCCGGGCGCGGCACCAGGCCGGTTTCAACCAGGCCGTTGTCCCAAGACAACGAACGGACCTATCACCCAAATTGCCTAGATTCCGTATTTGTTCCAGAACGCTGCCAGTTACTCGCCCGTGCGTTAACCCAAAAACTCAGATGATCGCTTCCAGAACCGATCGATCAAACACTCACCCTCATTGCCACTGACCTCATTGCAATGTGGCTTTCACCACATCCTTTGTTGTTGCCTTCTGGACAACACCCACCACGAACCAATACTTACCAGTAAACAAGTTGTATTTCTTTTCGTCCGCAGAGAAAGCGGCCCACAATGCGCATGTGGCGCTCGGGGATAAAGAAATGTTTACTCTACAGATCAATACCGCGTTTGTGGTGGCTGCCGTGGTCGTCCATCTGACAATCACGACGCCGACGATCGGTGACCCGGAAGCGATTATCGATCGGACAATAGACGAAATAAGAAATCAGCAGCTGGTCATTAGAAATATGACAGGCGACTTCCGAGATTTCGGTCTGGGCAGGGAGCAAGCCAGAATGCTTGCCGAACAGACAGCCGACTTCGGCACACTTGGGATGCTGACGACCATGGCCGCCGTTGGCATCGTGCCACTGCCCGTCAATATGACTTCCAGCAAGAACAAATCATGTGTTAGAGAAGTCTGAAAAAACATCACTGACTGGAGACGACGATGATTCACACCAACCCAATAACAGATCGAAATACGAGCACCCGCCACGAGCTGAGCACCGGGCTGCTGCAATGCGAAAATCGCCGGTATCAGGGCACCGGCGGGACAAGTCGGGAGAACCGCGCCTCCGGATTCGTACCCGCGTTTCTGGACACCTGCACCGGACAGGCATACCGGTCGTCTTTTTCGGACGGCCGCCCGGCGCCTATGCATATCCTGGAGGGACTACCCGAACACCTCCTGATCAAAACGAGCGACGCGCTCAAGGCAAAGGAAGGTATCATTTCCGGCTTTCTGCGTTGCGGTGAGTTTCTTACCAGGCGCCAAGCCGCAGAGGCACTGAAAACCGCTCTGCAGTCCTGAGTCGTGCCGCACGTATTTCTAGCGCCCGCTCACCTCTTTGACCATGCGTTCCAGCGCCGCAACATCTTTGATGACATGCCGACCCGGATGCCACTCGATCAAGCCCAGCTCTTCCATGTGCTTGCATTCACGTGTGACCGCCTCGCGATGGGAAGCCACGCGGCTGGCAATCTCAGCGTGGGTCGGCGGGTGTTTAATCTCCACCTCGCCGTCACCGGTGGATTCACAACGGGCAATCCTGAGAAGTTCTGCATGGATACGGTTTTTTACACCCAGGGTGCTGTACTCAAAGATGCGCGCGGCGTGGAGTCGCACCAGACCGGTCAGCCGCCGCAGGGTATGCCTGGTCACCGAAGGATAGGCAAGCAACGCCGACCAGAAATCGTCCTTGCTCATCGAGGCGATCAGCGAGTCGGTCAAAGACATCACGTGTGTGGACCGGGGCTCACCGTCGATTGCTGACAGTTCGCCGAACATTTCACCAGCACCCAGATCCTGGAAACTGACCTCTTTGCCGGTGACGGTGTAAAGTGTCGCCCTCACCTGTCCGCTCACGACGAAAAATACATCGCTCGATTCGTCATCCTTGGCAATAACCTGGCTCTTGGCCTCGTATCGCTGCATCTGCATCGCGGGAGCGATTTTCTGACGCTCGTCTATTTCTAGGTCCTGGAAGAGACGAATGACGCTCAGTGTCTCTGCGGCGACTTTCATTGTGGTCCTCTGCGCAAGCTGCTCGGATCCAGCGTCTGTCGACGTTACTCACCGACAGACTTGGCAAACGGGGCACGCGATACGACAGGGTATACCAAACTGCTCTTCAGGCCAAGTAGCCGCTCAGGCCCGTATTCTGCTCGTCGGCAGCAATCGAAAACTGTTCGAGAAAGGGGGGCACTTCCGGCTTGCCCCCTGCATATTCTTGGTATTAGTCTACGCGCTTTCCACGCTGGCTTCGTCTACCCGTGAGTGTGGATGCATGGGCCACATTCAGGCTCACCCGGTTTACATGGCGCATTCAGATCGTGGCAAACTAGTCCGAAACGACTCCAAATCGGCCAGTGTCTCCGTGTATGGGCACAACAGGCACCCGAATACGCGAACATTACGTTGTCAGACTCTGGGGGCTGATATTTATCTTTTACCATTGTCAGATCGGATACCTTATCGGCAGCCACCAGCATTTGACCGTCTTTCGTATAACCAATCAGCGACTCAATCTCCTTCTTATCCAGCATTAGCTTAAGAGTATCGAAATCCAAAAGCCGCACTTCATTAGTCGTTTCTTCATTAGTAGTTTCTTCATTCATTGCCGTTTTCTCCCTTCTGTCTTCGTCGTACTAAAAATTGATCGTGACGCTCGCCATTACCGTGCGGGATGGCAGAAAAAGCGGTGTTATCGTCATCTGACCGTCGCTGCTTCTAAACCTATCGTCCTGATATTCAAATTCCTCATCGAACAAATTATTTACCCCCAACCTGATCTCGCCCTGTCGCCGAGGGAACCGGTAACCAATACCGACATCGGCGAGTACGGCAGAGTCTTTCTCCACGTCAGTGCTACCGAATCCGGTATCCATCTCTACCTTCTGCTTGAAGTAGGTCACGCCGGCACCGGCGAACAATCCGTCCGGCCTGACATATCGTACTTCCACGGGGATCCGGATCATTTTTATGTCGAGGGGAAGAATAGGTTGATCATCCTGCTCGAAGTGGGAGGCAATGATCTCCGCACTGACAGGCACTTGCTTGAACGGAAACCAGTTCGCGTAAAACTGCGCTATGCTTTCATCGTACTCAGTAGTGCCCACCGCATAGTGCAATTTTGATTCTCGGCGGCCAACCGCCAATCCAAGAAACAGATCTTCACCGGATAAATCCACAGCTGCGTTGTAGCTGTCAACAACGCTGCCGTCGAATTCATCGAACAACTGATTGAATCCAGCGATAATCGTTGGCTCGATAGTCTGATTGGCAGCGAGAACATGCTTTACACCCTTATACGCGGCAGCACGGAAAGTCATCCACGTTAGGGGCCGCCAATTGATCCCGAATTTAGGTGTCACTTCGTTGAAGCTCAATCCATTGCTGAGAGAGTCGTTGTCGTAATCCTCGTAGCCAATACCCAGGGTCAGATCCAACGAAGGACCATGGCGGTAAATCCCGTAAGCGTATGCATTCCATGAATCGATGTCGGACGAAAAAAAAAGCTCTTTTATTTTCGCATCAGTATCATAACTTCCCGCACCAAAGATAAAATTCAGAGATTCGGTTGAAAAAAGATATTGGATTTCGTACTGATCGCTGTCGACATTGGTCTTGTAATCGAAGTCGGGCACAGGCGATGGGCGGTCTAATTCAACCTTTTCGTCGTATTGGGAATCGATGTAAGACACGATAATGTCCGCATTGGGTGACACCGAAAAGTGTGCGCCGAACCGTAATATGTCCTGATCTCGGTCGCGTCGCTCCGCGTCAAAGGACCCAAATGGGGTGACGTCGAATCTGCGGTCACCACTATCGGTTTCCCGATGGCGGTATTCCAGCTGCACATCCAATTGCTCACTAAGAGATAGCTGCCCATACAGGTTGTAAATGTCATGTTTGAGATCGGCGTCTTTGCGGAATCCATCTGTCTCATAGTGAAACACGCCGGCACTGAAAGCAGCCCTGCCGCTCATACCGGAGACAACGACCTCCTCCGCGTTGGTATTATCGCTCCCCAACAGACCCGTAGCATAAAGGTTCGTACCATCGCGGATGAACAATGACGAATATTCATTGAATCCCGCATTCGCAGGACCCGCTATGCTGCGAATTCCCAGGTCCGTGAAAGCGAGACTCGGTTGAATGGGGTTCAAATTCAACGGCTGCAATAGTTGGGCCTGAAGCAACTGGCTCGCACGCGCGATCTCCAGTCGAGGTTCATCGCGATAGGAATCTGCCAGAAAACGATGCGCCGCATAGTCTGCAGGGTTTGAAGCGAGCGCACGAGAGGCCTCAAGTGTCGCAAGTCGGTTGAACCCGAGATCATCATATATTCGCGCCAAGCCAATTTGGCGGGCAGCCATGTCCTCATGCAGACCCACATCAGAACGATAAGGCGCCCGTTTGTCGCTGAGCGCTATCGATTTCTGCATTTCATCCAGTGCATCAGCAGGTTGGTTGAGCACCTGTTTCAGGATTGCGCCATATAGCCAGGGCGTGGGATCGTTCTCGTCGTAAGCCTTCGCTTGGCTGAACTCTTTTTCTGCCAGTTCGAACTCATCCTGCTCAAAGTAACCCTTACCGAGGTAGCTGCGATACAGGGAAACTTTAGGATCCAGCGCAACGGCGATTTCCAACTGACGAACACCCTGGTCGAGTTTGCCCTGGCGGATAAGCGCAAGCCCCAATCCCAGTCTTGCCAGTGGTGCCTGATCGTCGACACAGATGGCGCTTTGCATATTGCCTTGTGCCGCCGCGACCTCCAGCCTTATCAGCCGAGTAAACCCTAGCACCGTGTAGGTGCGTGACAGGACGGCGTCGCGGGCATTGGCCGGCGTGCCTCCTTCGAAACCGCATGCTTCGAGCGACTCCTCGGTCCACACGCTTTCTCCCAGCGCCTCGGTTACGGCCCTTTGGGCCGCCTTCAGCGCAGTGCTGGTATCTCCCAGAGCAAGATCGAGTTCAGCCAACCGCGCTGCGAGCAGAGGATCATGTTCCGAACTATCTGCGGCCGTTTGCGCCGCCCCGCGCGCGCCGGGCAGATCGAATTCCGCCTGGCGGACATACGACATCGCGAGCAGTGCGTCAGGTGAACCGCTATCCACGACCAGGGCTTGCTCAGCCGCTGCTCGCGCCGCCCATCTGTCGTTCTGTTTCAGCGCGATGACCGATTTCATGGCATAGAAGGAGGCGTTGACCGAGAGGGCAATGGCTCTGCCCAGCAGGTCCTCGGCCTGTTTAGCATCGCCGGCCGTGAGCAGGCGGGCCGCTGCCAAGCCGTACAACTCAGCCCTGGCTACAGCAGAGGCAGACGAGGGTATTCGCTGCAAGGCCCCTAAAACAGCTGCAGGAGATCCGCAGCCGATCGCCATCCGTACATCAACTGCAGCAGGACCATCTGCGCTGGCATCACACCGCGGCGGCCGCAGCTGTGAGAGCGGCAGGTAATGGACCACCCAGTCGACTGCATCTTCCGGCGTGATACGTAGCGCCCGAACCTCCAGGGGCTGTCCGAGCCTCGCCACTACCGTCCTGGCTGACTGCGGGCCCTGCGCGTCGACTTCGACGGAGTCGGTACCGTTACTCGCCAACACTCGACCTTGCTGCACCCACAGGACCGCACAGCCCACCTTTTCTCCGGTTTCCCGGCAGGCGTTATTCTGGCTGTGCAAAACGAACTCAGTGCCACGCACACCCGCCGTGACAAAGCGGGTTTCGACGTCGATGTTGGTCGGACGCGGGCTGAAGAAGCGGAACCAGCCCTCGACCAGTTCCAGCACCCAGCTCCGGTCCTGCGGTGGTTTCTTAAAGCTCAGCGACGAATTCGGACCCAGCGTGACAATCGGCCGGTCGTTGTTCGCCTTCTTGGCGGCCGGATCAGAGAGTTCGATGGTGACGCGCCCCACCCCAGTTATGGAGACGACCGAGTTCAGGCAAACGGGGACTTCCTGGCCCTTCAAGTCAATCGGGCTTTCAGCGGAACGGCCATAGCGGATGCTTCCACCTTCGGCGGCTATGACCTTTCCTATCTGGTCGTCGCATGGATCAGCCGACACCTCGGTTGTGGCCAGTAAAGACAAACAGGTGAGGAGGCATACCAAATGCCAGTTCCTCTGCACCAGATAATGTCTTCCCCCGCAGAAATCCATTCCACCGCCCCGCCTTTCTCGTATTTCGCATGCGCTTCTGCGAGCCGAAGCACAGGCAATAGAACCCCGAAAAAATGCGCTTAATCCGCAACGGCAACGTAATCTACATAAAAACGAGCCCCTACTTCCTGAAAGTTTAGTAAATAAAAGACTAGCCATCCGAAATATTTCTGGAACGAACAGGCAGCCGTAAAACCCGCCGCAGGCGAGCCAATTCACGAGATTTCCACGCGAGCGAGCTCAGTCCGCGATCTCGGCGAGCACCCATTTCTCGTTCAGATCGATCACCTCGCGCCTCTTGCCTGCCGGAGGCCCATGCAAACCAGCGCCATAGGTGTCGAGGAGCCTGCGGTAGAAACGTGACGGCCCGTCATCAGGATAATCCGCGCACAGTTGCTGGAACAGGCGTTTCGCGTCTTCCCAGTTGCCCGATTCGAATTCGACCAGTGCAGCATCGAAACGCCCCGGATCGATGGGCCATGCGTTCCGTTTGTCGAGTATCTCGTAAACGGCGATCTCTTTCGTTTTCCCTCGGAGCACGAACGTACCCACCTTGCGCGTGCGAGCGAAATCGAACTTGAGGGCCACAACACCGCTGCCAAGCAGACGCGTATGCAACAGCTTGTTGATATCGCTCTCGAGGCGCGCCGCGGTATTGGCAATATCACCCCCCACTGCCAGCGTGTACTGCGCCGCCCCTCCGATCAGCCCCAACGCCACCTTACCCGCGTGCAAGCCAATCCGGGTGTGGAAAGGCGTGTCGACGTGACGCTGGTTGAAGCGGTCGATCGCGAACTGCAGTTTCAAGGCAGCCCGGCAGGCATGCGCCACCACCTCCTTGTTCTCTTTGGGTGCTGTCCAGATGCACATCATGCCATCGCCCGATATCTCCAAGCGTTCACCGTTTTCCGCATCGATCTGTTCATCGACCATGCTCCAGTACTCTTTCTCAAGCGATTTGAGCAAAAGCGGATCAGAACTCAGGCGCTCCGAAAGCACGGTGTAGCCTGCGACATCGGTGTGCAGGCAAACACCATAGAGCAGCTCGGGTTCGGTACTGATGGGTTCATGCCTCGATATCTTTCCTCTTAGCCATTTGGACAGAAACTTCTTCAAAGTATCGGTCAGCCTCTCGAACTCGAGCAACCTCGACCGCCAACCCAAGGCCACCGTTACCGGGACCTGGACAAATAGCGGTACGATAATGGGCAGCCACAGCTGGTCATGGATGAACAGATACCCTGCACCGACGGCATATATTGCCGCGCACAACAGGGTAACGATGAGCGCCGGTTTGACCGGCAGCACATAGAAAATCACGCCGATAGCAGCGCCGAACAGCAACAGCAACAATGCACCTTGAGCCGGCTTGATCTGACGGAGGTCTTCACCGTGCAGCAGATTTGCGAACGCCGTGGCGGCCAGTTCCACGCCACTCATCCCGCTGCTGCTTGGAGCAACGTCGAAGCTGTCCGGCGGATTGACGGCATCGTTGTCGGCAATGCCGATAAACACCACTTTTCCCTTCAGGCCTTCTGCCAGTCGATCCGCTTCGGGGCCAAGCAATTCGTGCAGGCCCGGGCCAGCTAAAGTCCCTCGCTGACCATAAAAATTGAAATACCTTTCGCTGTCGCGTGACAACGCTTCACCCAGTACGCTGGCTCGCAATGTGTCGCATGCCTCGACGCGCAGATCCCCTTCTCCCATGCCGATCCGATTCCGCAGGGCCGCGCGCAGAGCAAGAATGCTGTCAGTCAGAAGCCGGCTCCGGCCCTTATTCACTCCGCCCAACTGTGCCTCCGCGCCTTGGGTGGTCAGACACTGGGTCACCAGATCCTCGGCTTCGCGATTGAGGTGCAGGTAAAGCGCAACTGTAGGGATAGCAGGGATGATCTGGGAGGCTACGCGCGGAAACGTGTCGAAGCGATCCATCCGAATGTCTTTCCGGAGCAACATCGGTGCCGTTGCGCGGGCGGCTTCTGCGAAGACGGGTGCCGGCTGGAGCAGCTGGTCGATGTTCAACAGAATCTCGCTGTGCGTTGAACCCATCTGTCGGGATTGTTCTACCCAACTCAACAGAACAACATTGTCCGCATCCGCAATCGCTTTCAAAAACGCCGAATCTCTATCACCGTGACCCTTAACGAATAAGACATCAAAGACAATCACGGACGCGCCCTTGTTCGAAAGTCTGTCCACCAGCTGCGCGAACAGAGAGCGATCCCACTCGTCGAGGTCGTAGATCGACTCCTGTCCAAGTACATCGGCGGACGTATGGCTGATCGGGATATATACGGTTTCGGGCGAAGCCGGCCTTTCGCCACGCAAAAGGAATGCCAGCTCGAGACCAAAATGCATCTCCAGACGTTGCCCCAACGGGGCACCCCAAAGCAGGATGCCGATGAGGCCACTGGATAACAGGGCAAACAAAAAGGAAGGCCAACCACGTTGAAGGTTCGTAATGGACTTCATTGAAGCGTTCACCAGCTTTCCCTATGAACGACCCGTAGTCGCTTGACCCCGCCGGGCGGCCTAGTCTTACCCCTAGCCTCCCGGACAATAAGGCGACCACTCTGAGCGTTTCTGATATTGTTCCCATTGTAGAAGACATACCTACCTCTGGCCGAAGTACAGCCAGTCAATCGCGATCCGAATCCGCGTGATAGTTTCCTTCATCTGCAGGGCGCTGGGTGCTGGCCCACGCCATCGAGCCCATGAGTCGCGCCGTTCATCGGCCTGCCGTTGCCCGAGTACAGGACCAAGCCATCCTCGTGGATACCCTCGGCCAGACACGTCTTGCGGATCAGTTGGCTGGTATCTTGGGCCTTCTCCTGTCCATGGCGAAATCGTAATTTCAGCCCGAAGGTGATGATTGGAATAGACTTGTCCCTAATCGCAGCGTTTCCTACCCTGCACTGCCATGAACGACCTGCTGGTACGCCTCGCGCATCTACTGATAACGATCGCCAAGCTACTCGGACCGGATGGCGCGAAGGCGGGCGTCGCCGAAAACCTGCTCATGAAACAACAGCTCCTGATCATCAAGCGCTCCTGGCGCAGAGCGCCCAATCTCTCGGCACTCGATCGATGCCTGTTTGGCTTCTGGTCATTGTTTCTCGATCCACACCGCGTCCAGTGCGCTGCCGTGATTATCAAGCCAGCGACGCTTCTGAAGTTTCACAATCTGCTCAAGCAGCGAAAGTATCGACTGCTGTATTCAGCTGGCCCAATGGGCCATAGCGCGAACTGGTCCAAGCCATCGTTGCAATAAAGCAGCGCAACCCACGATTCTGATGCCCTCGAATCGCACAAAAGATCAACAGGGCATTCGGCATCGACATCGATAAAGATGTGGTGCGGCGAATCTTGGCTGCGAATTACCGGCCTGGTTCCGGGGGGAGTGGAGCGTCACGGCTGAGCTTCC
>JBATKF010000237.1:0-4490 GCA_049669185.1 Sedimenticolaceae bacterium
GTGCTGCCGCGCTTGATGCCACGCGACGCCATGCTCGCGAAGCAGCTCGCCGACCGCTCGGTCGCGTTGGTAGGTCCAGGCGTTCCCGGTCTCCTGGTGAGACCAGAGCGCGGCGACCTGGTGTTCACGCAACAGCGCGCGCAGCACTGTGACTGCCTCGCCCTGGCGTATTATCAGGGGCTGCCCGCAGCGTGTCAGGTCGTCGCGCAGCGACTGCAGGGCCTCGCGCCAGAATCCCCAGTGCCGGGCGGACATGTCCGGCTGCCGCCACAGCTCGGGTTCGACGATGTACAGGGGCAGCACCGGCCCGTGCTCGGCGGCACGCGACAGGGATTCATGGTCGACGGCGCGCAGATCGCGCTTGAACCAGACGAGCTGCAGCACGATTCAGCCGGCCGCCTGTGCGAGGGATAAGGCGTCTGTTGCCCGTTCCTCGAGGTAGGGTGCGAGCAGCGTGCGCACCGGCAGCGTCGCGCCGAGGCGCGAGAGCAGCAGGTAGAGTCCGCCCAGCTTACGGTGCAGGAACAGCACCTCGGTCGGAGGAAGACGGCCAAATTTCTCGCGCACCCGCATGTCAATCACTACCTCGCTCATGCGCTGGGCCAGATCGGTGTTGCGGAACACGAACGGGCGGTGGTCGCGCACGGGCTCGGTCGCGGTGCACAGCAGTTTGACGATACTCGCCGCATAACCCGGCGCATCGTCTTCCTTCAGATAGCCAACCGCGCAGGCGGCGCGTGCAACATCGGCATCCTCGCCGTCGGCGCAGGCCAACAGCAACGCATGCAGCGCGCGGCGCTGTTGCTCCGGATACTCGCGCGTGGCGCCGAAGTCGAGCAGCTGTATCTGCCCGGTGTGTGGCGCATACAGATAATTGGCGAAGTTCGGGTCGGTCTGCACCAGTCCCCACTCGAACACCTCGCGCATAGCCAGCTCGAGCAGCGTCGCGGCGACCTGATTGCGCTGTGCAACAGGGGCGTCCGCCACGGATTCGATCGGCTGCCCGTCGAGGAACACCATCGCCAGGACGTCGCTGGATGTGAGGTCCTCGATGACCGCCGGCACCACAAACCGCGGGTCATCTTCGAGCAGCCGGGCAAAGCCGGCCAGTGCCGCGGCCTCCTGGTGGTAATCGGCCTCGGCATGCAGCTGCTGCTTGGCCTCGGCCAATACCGGCTTGAAGTCGACACCCTGCGGGACCAGGTTGACCAGCCGCAGCAGCGTAGCGACGTTGTCGACATCACTGTCGATGCTGCGGCGTATGCCCGGGTATTGCACCTTGATCGCCAGCTGCCGTCCGTCGCGCAGCTCGGCCCGGTGCACCTGGCCGATGGACGCAGAGGCGATCGGAGTGAAGTTGAAGCGCCGAAACCGTGACTCCCAGCCGTCACCCCAGGCCTGCTTGAGGACCTGAGCGACCTGGCCAAGGGGCATCTGATGGGCATCCTCGCGCAGTCGGCTGAGGACTTCGGTCAACTGCGGCGGCAACAGCTGACCGCCATCCATGGATAGCAGCTGGCCCACCTTCATCGCCGCGCCGCGCATCTCGGAAAGACGATCCGCGACCCGTCGTGCGTTGGCCGGCGTGAGCAACAGGTCGCCGAACGACGGGCGCTGGCCACTCGAGAGTTGGCGCGCACCCTCGCTGACCATACCACCGGCGATACCGCCGGCCAGACGGCCGAGCTGTCCCAGGCGACCCAAGCGCGATGCCGTTATGCGGCGTTCTGATGCCATGTTTCTGGACCCTCGTCGGAGTTGTTGAGATATAGCAGGTTGGAGACGTCGAATGGCCGCGCGGAAATCCCGAGATCGGTTAGCCCCGAGCTGTCGCAGACATTGCCCTCGAGCAACATCTTCATCTGATCGCGGGTGATCGGAAAATCCTCGAAGCGATCGAGCATCACTGCGGCTATCGAGATGCCCAACGCAGGAACCGGGAGCATGAGCTTGCGCTTTTCGCCGACCGCGGCGAGCGTCTCCAGGATCTGGCGCCACGACAGCGTCGATGCCCCGCCTAGCGCGATGGTCTGGCCGATCGTTTCCGGCCTTTGCAGCGCCGTCACGAAAGCGCTGGCGACGTCCTCTACCTGCACCGGCGAGAGCTCAAAGCGACCGGCCCGGAACGGCAGGAGGCCGGGATAGAACAGCGGTGCGGGCAAAGCCGAGCTGATGATGTCGCGATGCAGCTGGGTGGCGAACTCCATGCGACCACGCGGATCGCCGAAGATTACCGACGGGCGGAAGATGGTCCAGTCGAGGTCGGTACCCATCAGGTGGCGCTCGGCCAGCGCCTTCGAGCGCTGGTATGCGGTACCGTCCGGCCGCACGCCATTGGCGCTCATCAACAGGAAGCGTTTCACGCCGAGTTGCACCGCGGCATCCATGACGCGCCGCGCGGCCTTGAAGTGCAGCTCGTCGAAGGTGACACCGCGCCGCGGGAATTCGCGCAGGATGCCGATGTTGTAGATCGCCGCGTCGGCCTGGCTGAGCAGGCTGTTGACCGCGCCCATGTCGGCGATGTCGCCCTCGATGGTGACGCACTCGGCTGGATGCCTGACCTTTCCCGAATGGCCGGGCCTGACCAGCATCACCGGCTGCATCCCGGCGGCGACTAGGGCATCGACCAGGTAGCTGCCTACAAAACCCGTACCGCCAAATAGTGCAACGCGCATGCTGTCTCTCCTCTACTGCCCGGCTGTCCGGCGCGACGTCAAGGTCGCGCCGCCCTCAGGGCCGATTGGTGTCTGAACGCGCCGCCAGGGTCTCGGTGGCGCAGCTTTGGTCTTTGCAGCGTCGGCGCATACGCCAGCGCGCGAAGGCTGTGTAGGCGAAATCCAGTATGCCGGTGAGCCGGAGCGATCGCAGAAAAGCGGCGAGCCACCGGTAGGCGGCGAGGTGCGACCACAGCTCGACGAAACCCCGAGCCCCGGTCTGCCAGCACCCTTGCGGATCCCGCACGTGGAAGCGGGCCATCGCGACCTCGGCCGATATACCATAGCGCGCCTGCAGCGAATCAGCGGCCGTGATATCGACCCAATCGACGGCTTCGGCGCCGTCGAGTCGGCGGTAGTGCGCGATCTCGCGGCTACACATCGGGCAGCCGCCGTCGAACAGCACTACCGGGCGTTGCGGTGTGGACGAGTCGATTGCGCTGCCTGCGTTGGTGCTCATTGCAGCTTTCTCCTCCGTGTTGGGCGACTAGTTGAAACGCCGCAGCGCGCCCATGCCGCCGTCGACATGCACGACCTGTCCGGTCATCCAGCTAGACTCATCGCTCAACAAGAAGCGTGCAGCGGCGGCGATGTCCTCCGCTTGGCCGACGCGCTCGAGCGGGTGGCGTGCCGCGGCAGCCTCACGCTGGCGATCGGTCTTCAGGAGCTTACCCGCGAGCGGGGTATCGGACAGCGACGGGGCGATCGCATTGACGCGGATCCCGGGCGAAAACTCGGCGGCCAGAGACCTGGTCAAACCCTCGACAGCGCCTTTGGCGGCGGCGACGGCGGCGTGCATCGGCATTCCGGTACCGACCGCGACAGTGGAGAACAGCACTATGCTGGCCTGCGGCGCCGCCTTGAGCGCCGGCAGTGCGGCCCGGATCGCGCGGACCGCCCCCATTAGATTGAGTTCGAAGTCCTCGCGAAACGCCGCATCGCCGATGCGTTCAAATGGCATCAGGCGGATGGATCCGGGGCAATAGACCAGGCCGTCCAGCGCATCCGGCAGTCCGTCGGCCGGAAAAGGCACAGCCGCATCGGCGGCGTCCCAGGCCAAGTGGCGGGCATCCTGCTCCGAGGTCGCCGACCGTGAAGCCGTCCAGAGTTGCGCCTCGCCCGCCAGTCGACCGGCCAACTGTCGCCCTATGCCGCTGTTGGCCCCAACTATCAATACGCGTCGCATCGCACCCTCCAAAAAATTGTCCGCTAATTGTACAATAAAATCCCGGTATACAACGGCTCAAAAACTGTACATTTACGGGTCATGCGGCCGGTGGCGATATCCGGCCCCTTCACGCTCGAGGAGAAATGCAATTATGAAGACCTGTAACCACTTGACGATTGGTATGCTTGCAGCCGGCATGGCGCTCGCCAGTGGCGCGGCCTGGGAAGAGGTCAACGCCGGCACGTCAGCACATCACCGGGCCGGCTACGGTTACGGATATGGCCCTATGCCGCCGCCTTACCGGCCGTACTTCCCCATGCGGAGGCCACCCTTTCTCCACCGGATGCCGCCGATGCGCGGTCCTATGCCGGGCTACTCGCCGCCACAGGCCGCTTCGATGCAGCGACCGGCCCGAATCGCGCCGGCGGCGACCTCTGCGCCTTCTGCAGGGCCATCTGTCTCGGGCGCTGTGGCCGTGGACGGTGCGCCGGCATCCGGCGATGTCGCCGTCAAGATCGCGCAGATGCAGTTCAGTCCCGCGCGTATCACCGTGAAGCGGGGCGCGACCGTGACCTGGACACACTTGGGCAGCATCCCTCATACGGTTA
>JBATKF010000238.1:0-8409 GCA_049669185.1 Sedimenticolaceae bacterium
TGCGCCGTGAGCATGCGCTTGTCCAGCTGCTCGATCCCCCGTTTGACAAAACGGACATGGACCCCGGCTACATCAAAGGATATGTGCCGGGGGTTCGCGAGAACGGCGGGCAGTACACCCATGGTGCGATCTGGACGGCCATGGCGTTCGCCGCGCTGGGCGACAGCGGCCGTGCCTGGGAGCTCACCACTATGATCAATCCGGCCAACCATGCGAAATCACAGGAGGCTATCGACACCTACAAGGTGGAACCCTATGTGATGGCGGCCGATGTCTACGCGGTTGCGCCCCACACCGGGCGCGGCGGCTGGACCTGGTACACCGGCTCGGCCGGTTGGATGTACCGGCTGATCCTCGAGTCGCTGCTGGGCCTGCGGTTGGAAACAGACAGGCTGCACGTCGCCCCTTGCCTGCCGGCGCACTGGGAAGGCTTGAAGATCCATTATCGTTACCGCGAGACGGTCTATCATATCGCCATCGTGCAGACACCTGCCGGAGAGGATCAAAAAGGCGGCGTGACGAGCGTGACGAGCGTGACGGTCGATGGCGTCGAATTGGACGGCCAAGCGATTCCCCTGGTTGACGATCGCCAGGAGCATGTGGTCGCGGTGAGGGTGCTCAAGAACGCGACAGCGGATGTCTGCGACATGCCTGCAGCGGGACATCACCCGGCGTAACTGAGTCATCGACAGACCACTCACCCGGTCTGTCTTGCACGGCCGTGTCGTGGTCGATGATATGCAGGCTAACCCATGATCCTGGAGTAGGTTGCCCTGTCGACGGCGTA
Organism: Sedimenticolaceae bacterium; assembly: GCA_049669185.1. Taxonomy (GTDB): domain Bacteria; phylum Pseudomonadota; class Gammaproteobacteria; order Chromatiales; family Chromatiaceae; genus Thiosocius. The sequence continues at coordinate 788 of JBATKF010000238.1, forward strand.
GCACCCGCCGGATGCCGCTGCGGTCGAGAATCGTGAGATCACCGCGGCGATAGCTGATCAACTTGCGCGTCTACAGTGCGCCGGCGGCCTTGGTGAGACGCCCTCGCGACGTACACCTGGAGTTTTGCCAGCGATGGTTCATTAGGGCACAAGAACGGTAATCAACAGGTCCGACGCAGAGATTCGTGCGCCTCGCGGTGCTGATATTTTGGCTGCTCGGCTCGAGTATTGGCCGTTACTGTCTGCCGACGCAGGGGAGCAGTATTTTGGCCGCTACCGCCGAGTGTTGTCGCAGCGCTGTAGCGGTTTCGGCCATCACGCGCACCGCCACGATGGCGGGTCCTCTGAGTGGGTTATCATTTTCTAACGATCAACGGTGGATGGTCGGTCGCATGTTTCTTCGCTTGTTTGGCGGCCTTCTTCTCCTTGGGGGTCAGCAAGGGTTGTTTTTTCGCTTCCCGATTGGATTTCTCGTGTTTGGACATATCGCTCTACTCCGGGTGATTGTGAAAGAAAATCTTGTGGCAGGAACGCGCTGGCGCTAAACGGCGTGGGCATGCATGTCCGAAAACGGCTCGTCTCAATAGCCGGTGCCGAACGAGGTATCAATGGCCAACGCCGGGGTTCGCAGGTTGCCCAGGCGACTGCCCTGGCGGTGGTGCGTGCGTTGATCGGAAGTCCAGACGAGACTTACGCAGTTTGTTCATGATTCGCCCTCCGTGGGCGCCATCCACCTCCGTTGGGTCTGGGGGAATTGGGTGTCCAGAAACCGACCAAAAGCGTTGGAAATCACCACGCTACGCTCTCTGTCCGGAATAGCAAGTTATCTTTTTAATCGACGGCGATCTCCCGAAATGACCTCGACGGTAGAGGACTTCCACCTCCACGTTATGCAGTCACTACCACAGTGACCGGAACAGCGCCTGTCAAGGCGCTACGCGCCATGCCTCGCGCTCAAACAAAAACCCTGGCACGAATCAATCGCCGCCGATTCCGGCAACCAACGCTATAGGTGCCGCTGTGCCCGAGGCACGGCCGCGCCTGCGTACGCGGTGGCGTTTCTCGCCGCCAGAGCGGATTCAGTTTTGATTCAGGTTAGGCGCCTAGGCTGCCAGCTATCGAGTTGCGGGAGAACTGCTAATGACTGCTGGTAACCACCAGGTTCGGGTCTGGGATCCGCTGGTCAGGATCTTTCACTGGAGCCTGGTCGCGGGTTTCGGCGCGGCCTACCTCAGCGGCGACGACTGGCTGCGGGTTCATGTGAGCGCGGGGTACGCGGTGGCTGGCCTGGTCATGTTTCGCCTGGTGTGGGGATTCGTCGGTACGCGGCATGCCAGGTTCGATGATTTCGTGCGCCGTCCGGCGGCGGTCGTGCGCTATGTGAAAGAGATCGTCGGGTTGCGTGCGCGTCGCCACATTGGGCACAACCCGGCCGGCGGCGCGATGGTGGTCGCGTTGCTGCTGAGCCTCACTGCCACGGCCTTAAGCGGCATGGCCCTGTACGGTCACCAGGAGTATCTGGGGCCGCTGGCGGGTCTGGCAAGCAGCCTGCCGGATTCGGCCGGCGGTGTGCTCAAGGAGGTGCACGAGTTTCTCGCGAACCTCACGGTGACGCTGGTGGTTCTGCACCTGGCCGGCGTCCTGTTCGCAAGCATCCAGCACCGCGAGAACCTAGTGCGCGCGATGCTGACAGGTTGGAAATCGAAGGAAAGCAATTGATGAAGACTGGAATTCTTGGCGTGAGCCTGATGATTACCGCAAACGTCAGCGCAGGCGTCATCGACGATCTGCAAAACAGCTATCGTAGCGCAGGTGCCGCCGCGTTCAGCGAGGCGCGTGGATTGGCCCTGTGGCAGACGCAGGGCGCGGAAGGGCGCACCTGCGCGACTTGCCACGGCCAAGACCTGCGCCACGCGGGCAAACACGCGACCACGCAAAAACCGATCGAGCCGATGGCACCGTCCGCCAATGCGACGCGTTACACGGACGCGGCGAAGGTCGAGAAATGGTTCCTGCGCAACTGCAAGTGGACCTGGGGTCGCGAGTGCAACGCCCAGGAAAAGGGCGACCTGCTGCAGTATCTGCGCAGTTTGTAAACGGGATACCGAGGAGATAGGCATGAAACTGAAGAAGGCACTATTAGTCGGCGTATTGGGCGGGCTGTCCGTCGCCGGCGTGGGACTGGTGATCGGCGACGAGGACGAGTGGCGCTGGGGCAGTATGGCAGGCGCGCGTCAGGACGTGGCGCCGGTCGACAACGAACTGTATCGGAGCGAATGCGGTAGCTGCCATTTCGCCTACCAGCCGGGCCTGCTGCCGGCGGCGACCTGGCAGGCGATCATGCAGGGCCTGGGTGACCACTTCGGTGAGAACGCTGAACTAAGCGCCGCGGAACAGAAAGCGATCAGCGATTACCTGACGGCCAACGCCGCGGATGGCGCCGGCTATTCCCGCTTCGCCGGGATCGGTCGATCCATGCAGGGCAGTGAGAGTCTGCGCATCACCGACAGCGCCTACTTCCGGCGCAAGCACGACGAGGTGCCCGCGCGGCTGGCGACCCGCAATCCGGGTGTGGGCAGCTTCGCGCGCTGCGACAGCTGCCATACCACGGCGGCGCAGGGTATCTACGACGAACACCAGGTGCGTATTCCCGGGGCAGGGCGCTGGGACGATGACTGACCGCCGTCGCGGCCGTCTGCGCCGTGTCGCGCGGCCGCCGAACGCTCTTAGCCAACGCCGGCCATGCGCTTCAGCGTACCGATAAAGCGGCGGCTCGCCGAATACTTCACCGGGAAAAAGTCCCCTTGCAAGGTATACGACTCACTGATGAAGTTGACATAGCGCCTAGGTATGTCGGTCACCGAACGCGGAGAAACGCCGTGCAAACTATGCGGCACGTTGATCCACATGATCAGCGTGTTCGCACTGTAAGGCACTTGCTTTACCCGCTCGATAAACCGCTCGGGGACGTCCAGGTCTTTGGTGTGAAAATACCGGTCGGATTTCAGCCGATACAGGTTCAGGTCGCCGCCGGTGGAACGATCGTCGGGGCTCCGAAAATATAACAGCCCCGCAAAAAGTTTTGCCGGGTTGTCCACATGCGGCACACGCACAGAAGTGGGTTGGGTTACGGGGCTGTTAACTCCAAACTGACAATCGAGCATACAATCCGCCCGCAGGTTCGCAGGGGTTTTGGTCCGACCGCGCTGGCGCATCGCTGCGGTGAGCTCCGTTAACGGTTTGCCAAACCGGGTCTCCAAGTCAGGAAACGCCCGATCGATGGCAGGGCGCCAGAATGCGATTGCCTCTTTGAGAAACTCTCCCGAACAATGGTAGGCGAAAAAGTCGCGCCAGATCTCGGGAATGCCCGGGTTGTCAAGAACATGTTGCGCTCGTAAGGCATACAAACGATTGTTCTCATAGGGACCCGGCCCGGCGATTTTTTCCATCTGCGGATATGCCGCATCTAACTCGGCATAATAATCGGGCGCTAAGGCATCCGGTACACAGATATGGGGATAAGGATCATAAACAATCTGGTCGGGCGTTATTCTGGCGAGAATACTTTGGCTCATGTCGTTCTGCCTTGACAGCAATGGTGCGCGTCCCGGCGGTCGCCACCTCGTCGCACTAAATTCCCTTCAGCCTTTGGAGTCGGCTTCTCAAGACCGACAGTCGTGTCCCTTGCTGCTCCGGAAAGGAGGTTACGGCAAGCCGGCCAGGATGGTCAAAGGGAATTGACGTATGGGTTGCCTGCGGCCTAAATCAAGTATCGAGCGAACGGGTATCGTATATTCTCGAGTAGAATCGAACTCCTCGAAATGCGCAGGATCCGACTGCGCGCCCGTTTGTTATAGACATGATCACTCTCGCATAGTCACTCGTGGGGACAACGTTGGCATCTGTGCCTTTTGTGAGAAGCGTATTGAATACGACATCGGACCTGGGAGGGGCCACGGAGTGGATCGGCACAAAACGAACCGCCGGTGGCGAAACTGGCCGAAACGCATGGATTCGCCAAGAGAGGTTGCCGCTTGATGGCTAGCCCTGCCTGATCCCAACACCTTCAGGGTCCGTCGCGGGCAGGTAGGTGGATACCGAGACTATTTCGACGCGAAAGAGCTTGAAGCGATCGATGCTCTCCTGCAGGACGCGCTGCCGGCCGAGCTTGGATGCTGTTCATCGATGACCGCATCCGGTACGGCTAGAAACGAACGATGTCCGCAATAGGTCACAGCCGGTCTCACAAGGCGGTGTCATTGCCGCCGTCCTTGTCGCCCACGCTGATAGAACCAGGCGCGTGAAGGGCCCGGCGCGGACAAATATTCCGATCGCAGCCCGTGCGACGCGGGCCCTTGGCTATCGGAACACAAAGACTTTCGTTACCATGCTCGAAATCACCGGCAGTCCAGCAGGTGCCGTGTTCGACTCCACCTGAAATGTCGAAATGAACGCGTGATCTCGAGTCTTTTCAGTTCTCCCGGATCGTTGCTGCTCGTCGGCCCTGGGCTGATGCTGCTGATAGCCGCCGTGCCTGCAGGCGTCGCGACCCGGCGTCCCCTGGCCATGGGGCGGCTGATACAGGCCGTCGCCCTCGCGAGTCTGCTCTGCACCCTCGGGGTGGCCCTCGAAGCCATCTTGGGCGAAGCTACGACGCCGGCCACCCTGGTCGTCCTTGGCAGCGACACGGGGGGTATTCCCCTGGCGCTGTCGGTGCTCGCGGACAGCCTGACCTTCACCCTCCTGGGCCTAGTGTCCTTGATTGCCGCCATCATCGCCCGCTACAGCACCAACTACCTTGACGGAGAGCCCACGCAGGGCCGTTTCTTCCGATCGTTGGCGCTGACCGTCAGTGCCTTCATGCTGGTGGTGATCGCCGGCAACATGCTCATGTTCGCTCTCGCTATTGTTCTGACCGGCACGGGGCTAAACCGTCTGCTGACCCACTACCGGGGCCGACTGCCGGCCCAGATGGTGGCCCACAAGAAGCTCCTTTTCAGCCGGATGGCGGATACCTGTCTGCTGGCGGCGGCGGTGCTCATCGCCGCCAGCGAGGGTACCCTGTCCTTCGAGGCCATCGCGGCGATGGCGGCGGCGGGGGGGCTGAGCTGGCAGCTGCATCTGGCGGCCTGGCTGATCGTCGCCTTCGCCATCCTCAAGAGCGGCCAGTTCCCCTTCCACGGGTGGCTGCTGCAAGTGATGGAGGCCCCCACCCCCGTGTCGGCCCTGCTCCACGCCGGCATCGTCTACAGCGGGGCCATCATCGTGCTGCGCACCCACGAGTTGCTCCTGGCGGATGGCAATGCCTTGGTGGCCCTGGCGTTGGTGGGGCTGATGACCGCCGCGCTCGCCTCGCTCGCGATGCTTACCCAGACCGCCATCAAGAGCTCTCTGGCCTGGTCCACCGCCGGCCAGCTAGGCTTCATGCTGCTCGAACTCGGCCTCGGCCTGTTCGTCCTCGCCGTGCTCCACCTCATCGCCCACTCCCTGTACAAGGCGCACGCCTTCCTGTCGTCGGGCAGCATGGTGGACGTGCTGCGAGCGCCCGGTTCCAAGTCCAAGAAACGCGTGACGCTACTGGCGTGGGGGGCCGCCGTGGGCCTGAGCGCGGCCGTTACCTTCGCCATGGCCGCCGCGTGGGGCGTCACCCCGGCCAACGAGCCCGCCCTCGTCGCCATCGGCACCATCGTCGCGGTAGCCGTGGCCCAGCTGCTCCTCGCGGGCTGGGCGGGTACCGCCCTGACGGTGCGCCTGCTCGTGGTGTCGGTGCTGATCACGGCCGTCTACTTCGGTCTTCATGCGGGGTTCTCGAGCGTTTATACGGGCGTGCTCGCGCCCATTCCCCATGAGGTGCCGGCTGGCCACTACCTCCTGCTCGGCCTGGTGGCAGTCGTGTTCCTCGCCCTGTCTTACTTCCAGGCCGTGCTCACCAGCCGACCACCCGCGACCTGGCTCCTGCGGCTCTACGTCCACCTCTACAACGGCCTTTACACCGACTTGCCCGTCGAGCGCATGGTCTACCGGGTCTGGCCGGCGCGGTTCAGGGACCTGCCCGGCCGCCGGGGACGGCTGCGCTCATGACGCGGTCACAACCACCGGTTAGCTTTCCGTGAGCGACCAGCTTACACAGGACGCGGCTGTCGCCGCGGGACAGGCCGAGCGTTGGACCGACCCGGCGGTAGACGCCGTGTGCGGGCGTTTCGCGCCTTTCTGGCCCCTCGATGCCATGGTGGCCACGAACCCGTACCTGGGCTTCGTGGGTCAGCACTTCGATGCCGCGGCCGAGTACCACCGACGAATCATCGGGCGTCCCATGACCATGAACCGGGACTGGTTCCGGGAGCAGATTGCCGGCGGTCGCATCAGCGATGCCGACCTGGAGGAGGCGCTGGCCCGCAGCGGCTCCGACCTGGACCTTGCCGGGCTGCGGGCCGCGGTGGAAGAACCGGTACCCCTCGCGATCCCGCAGCTCCTGTACTCCCACATGCGGGACGGGCGTTACCGGCCCAGCCATTCGGGCTATGTCGTTCAGCAGACCAGTCAGTTCTGCGCCGCCTATTACGACCTCGGTCAGGCCATCTGGCCCATGCCGCGTTTCGGCGACGGTCTTTACGAATCGTGGTGGCACTACACCCTTATCGACCGCAGCCCCCGCGGCATGGATATCCTCAACGTGCCCGCGGTCCTGCGCACCTTGCCGGACTCGCCGCGCGGCGCCATTCAGGTAGCCGTCGAGCGCATGCGGGTGCCAGCCGACCGGCTGGAAGACTTTCTCTACGTCGCCCTGGCGACCCTGGGCGGGTGGGCCAGCTACACGCGCCACTTGCGTTGGGTAGCCGAGCTGGAGGGCGGGCGCAACGACGACATCGTGGACCTGCTGGCCATTCGCGTGGCGTGGGAGGCCCTGCTCGTGGGCACCTGTGAGCGTCCCGCCCACCGGGAGCAGTGGATGCAGTCCCTGCGTTGCTGGCCGCACCAGCTGCGCCCGACCCAGGCCCGTGCCCTCGAGGTAAACCTGATCCTGCAGCGAGCCCTGGAGATCGGCTACCAGCACCGCCTGGTGGCGGGTCTACGCCGGGCAAATGGGGAGCGGATCGCCGCGCCCAGGCCGGTCGCACAGGCAGCCTTCTGTATCGACGTACGCTCGGAGGTTTTCAGACGCGCTCTCGAGACAGCCGACGGCGCCATCGAGACTCAAGGATTCGCCGGCTTCTTCGGCATAATGGCCGAATACCGCCCGCTGGGAGCAGCCCATTCGCGGACCCACCTGCCGGTGTTGCTGCCGCCACGCTACCGGGTGTGCGAGAGTGCAGGTGACGGTGGCGGCGCCCGCACCGTGGCCTTGCTGGCGCAGCGTAAGCGAATCCTCGGCCTGTCCAAGGCTTGGAAGCAGTTCAAACTCTCCAGCGCCTCCTGCTTCTCCTTCGTGGAGTCCGCCGGACTGCTTTACGTGCTTAAGCTGGTCACCGACAGCCTCGGCTGGACTCGCCCGGTGCCCCACCCAGAGACCGCAGGGCTCGGGCGCCTCGACACTGCGGCCCTTGGCCCCGACCTGGATGCAGCGTCCCCAGCAGGCGAGGAGGACGACGCCAGTTGGGGCATCCCGCGCGACGAGCGCGCCG
>JBATKF010000239.1:0-1510 GCA_049669185.1 Sedimenticolaceae bacterium
ATCTCGCTCATCACACACAGCGCGATCTCCTCCGGGGTGCGCGCCCCGAGATCCAGCCCGGACGGCGCCATCACCCGGGCGATGTCCGCCTCGCTGAAACCCTCCTCGCGCAGGTAGTCCAGCACCAGGCCTGAGCGCTTGCGACTGGCGATCAGCGCGATATAGCCGGCTTGCGAGGCCAATGCCTTCTTCATCGATTCGTGGTCGCCCTTGTGCTGCGTGGCGATCACCACGTAGTCGCCGGCGGCCGGCGTCAGCTGATCGTAATCCAGGTCATCGCGTATCAGGCGGCTGGCACCGGGATATCGGTCCCAGTCGACACCGGGGTCGTTGACGATCACCTGCAGGCCGAGCAGATCACCGAGGATGCACAAAGACTCGGCGACCCGACCGTGGCCCATGATCCAAAGACAGGGCTTCGGCAGGACCGGCTCGACGTAGACCCGCATGCTGCCGCCGCAGGGCATGCCGGCACCCAACATCTCGTCGTCGAGATCGATGTCGAGCATCGCGGTTTCGCCGCTGCGGATGCACTCCAGGGCCTTCTCGCAGGTGCCCGACTCGGCACAGCCGCCGCCGACCCAGCCAGCGACCACGCGGCCCTCGTGGTCTATCACCGCCTTGGAGGCGGTCTTTGCCGACACCGAACCGGTCGTCTCGACGACGGTCGCCACCGCGAAGGACAGCCCGCTGCGTTGCAGATCCAGGATGACGTCGTTGATGTCTTTTGCCATGGCGCGCCTCTCAGCCGCGGTTGGAAATCGCTTGCGCGACGGGAGTTTCGCCCAGGCGCTGCCGCAGCTCGCGGTAGGCGTCAGGTGTGTCGAGATCGAATACGGTGTGATCGTTATCCATCTCCAGCGCCGTCACCAGCGCGGGGTTCTTCTCGATCAGGCGCTTGCAGCCGAGGTTGCGGTCTCCGGCGAGGATCTGCGCGCGGTGGGCGTGGGCGAGCAGGATCGGGTTGCCGCGCGCGCCCTGGTAGGTCGGCACCAGCACGGACGTCGGGCAGTCCGCGAAGGCCACGATCAGCCGCATCAAATCTTCCACCGTGAGCAGCGGCAGATCGGCCAGGCACACCAGCACCGCATCGCAGTCGTTGTGCAACGCGGCCATGCCGCAGAACACCGAGGTCATCTGACCCTCGCGATAGTCGTCGTTGTGGACAGTGCGCAGCGGCAGACCCTGCAGCAGCGCACTGACGCGGCCAGACTCATGACCGACGACGGCGACGACTTCCTCGAGACCGGCCTGCAGCAGTTTCTCCGCGGTGCGGCGCACCAGTGCCCGACCGCCGACCGGCAGCGCCAGCTTGTTGACCGTACCCATGCGGCGCGACTCGCCGGCGGCCAGCAGGATCGCAGAGACACGCATCAGGAGGCCGCCCGCGCCGACAGGTACTGCAGCGGGTCCTTCTCGAAGGCCTGCTGACAGCCGCTGCAGCAGAACCAGTAGCTTTGCCCTTCATGGGTAGCGACGAACGCGGCGCCCTCGATCTCCACCTGCATAC
>JBATKF010000240.1:0-16054 GCA_049669185.1 Sedimenticolaceae bacterium
ACGCCGCTTCGGCCTCGCGCGCCGCCAGGGCGTCCTCCTTCTCCTCAAAGGCGGTCGAACGCCCCCCCACCGCCGACAGGTCCGGCCAGTTAAACGACGTCTTGCGCGGCTGCAGCGCCTCGCAGCCGGCCAGCAGACTCAGCGCCAACACCAGCAGCCCGGCCCGGCCCGGCACCCCGGCCGCCGTCCTTTTCATCGCGCCCTTCATCAGTCTGTTACCGCTCTGCGTCTCCGCGGCCTGCCTACCGTCGGCGCATGCTACCGGAATCCCCGCGCCAATGGATAAGCGATTCGTTGACCGATCACTCAGCATCAGCACCTGTTGCGGCAAAAAGGCCGTTCCCACGTCCGCGCGGTATCAACGTGCACACAGCGCAGTTCTTTCGCCGAGCACGAAAGTGAATCGTCGGGTTTGCCATGGGCACGAAATTGATATGGCGCCTGAGCTAATATAACCCTCCACCTTGACTATGGACGACGCCGAGCGGTGTTGCGAAAGGACGTTACATGACGACAGAGACACCCCCTATACCCCGTTACATCGAGATAGAGAGACTGGTGGCCGAGATCGATGCCAGTCTTCCCGAAGACGATCCCATCATGCCGGAAGAACGTCTTGCCCCACGGGTATCTCCCGCCATTACACGATCGGTGTTTCGAAACATGGCGGTGGATTCGTTTCGTGCCCTGCTCCACCTGACCAACATGACCCCGTCATCGCGCGTTTTCGACGTCGGTAGCGGGCTCGGTCGCACCGCGATGCCGCTTACCCGTTACCTCACCGAGGGCAGTTATACCGGTGTCGATGTCATGGCCGATCTGATCGAGGATTCTCGGGACCGGATCAGCGTGCGGTTTCCGCAGTTTCAGTTTCAGCACGTCGATGTATACAGCGGAATGTACAACGATGCGGCGGACGCGCAACCAAAGGACCTGCGGTTCGATTTTCCCGACGGACACTTCGATACGATCTTCTTGTTTTCGGTCTTCTCGCATATGTTCCCGGATGACGTGCTCACCTACCTAAAGGAATTCCGTCGCCTGCTTCGGACCGGTGGCATCGTGCTGGCGACCTTTTTCCTGCTCACACCGCGCGCCGAAGCAACAATCAAGGCGGGCAAGACCAAGTTCACCTTCTCCCACCCCTACGAGAGGGTTCGCGTCAACAATAAAAAGATGCCCGAGGGCGCTGTCGCCTATCCGATGCCGGTGTTCCAGGAACTGGTGAGCAACAGCGGTCTCGAGCAGCTTTATATCAGTCACGGCAGCTGGGCAGGCTTTCCGCGGGCCCTGACCGGTCAGGATGCGGTGGTCTTGCGCAAAGACTGACCGCAGCAGGAGGTTGGTGAGATAAGCGGGCTAGTCAGAGGCCTCCGGCACGTATCGCCAGGGCGAGCCGTTGAGTTCCTCGCGGGGCTCCACCGCATAGACCCTTACCTCGTCGCCGGCCTCAAGTAACCCCGCGCCCTGCAGGCGGAAAAGGAAGCCGGCCTCGCCGGTAGGATGGGCGCCATGACTCACCAGGTCGGGGCGCATGGCGTTGGCCGGGGTGACTGCCACGGTCTGTCCATTGACTTCCAGCGTGACCTGGAGTGGCCCCGCGTCTGGTGCTTGCAAGCGCCGCGCGGCCCAACCGAAGACTTGATCTGCCTGGACCGCATCGATGTGGCCGATGACCCGCCCCGCACGGCTGGCTTTCAAGTACGCGGGTGGTGACGGCGCGACAAAGGCCACGGCCCGCGCGCGCACCGGTGCAGGTGGTTGCAGACCGGCGAAACCGCATAGCGTGTCGACAAACGCTTCTTTGTGGCGTAGCGCCTTTTCGTAGGAAACCAACAGGCAGGGCGCACGCAGTCTCTCGAGGAAATTCAGCAGCTGTCGGTACTCGTCGGCCGAACGCTGCATATTCGCCAACAGGTTGGCGCCCATCGAGATACGGTTGCGGTTGGCGATCGCGAACAAATCGCGAAAAACCACGACATAGTGAGGATCGCGCAGTGTGGCATGCAGGTCCGCGATATGATGCAGCGACGCCGGTCGTTTCCAGCCCCAGATAGCGTGCTGCCGATTGTATTGACGCACTATCCGCTGCACGGTCGCGATGTCGCCCGCCTCGACGGCCGCGCTCATTGCCATGTCTTCGTAAACTGGAGGGGGCGCCTGGTCGCCCATGAATATCCCCAGTTCGTGTAGGCAGCCTGCAATCATTGAGGTGCCGCTGCGCGCCAGACCCATCACCACCAAGGTCCTTCGCCGGGAGTCGGTGGAAGGGGTGAGCAGTAACAGGCCTGAATTTTGGTAACGCTCAGCAGTCATCGTGGCAGGTTTGCAGGCGCCGGACGTCGGAGGCTGCCGTCGATCCGCGGGAATCCGATGCCTGATTCCGCCGGTCAGGCCAGGGGGCCGGCCTGCATGAGGCGCGATTAATGGTCCTTTCCCATATACTAGCCGCATTCAAGCAGAACTTTGGGCCGTCGGCGCTGCCGAGTGCAGTGCCAAAGCCCTGGTAGCCCCATGCAGACAAACACCGACCCGGCGGCGGAACGCGACGATTCCCCACCAGCGACGCTGAAATACGATCATCAGCTCGAGTTTCGCTCCGCCAACAACTCCCATGTGCAGCTGCTGGCGCGCGTGCCCGACGGCGCCCAGGTGCTCGAACTGGGGTGCGCGACCGGCTATATGTCCGAACACCTGTCGACCCGCAAGAATTGCCGGGTGGTTGGCGTCGACATCGATGCGGCGTCGCTCGAAAAGGCTGCGCCCCACTGCCGTCGCACGCTGTGTGTCGATGTGGAGGCCCACGACTGGCACGCCCCGCTGCATGGGGAGCGCTTCGACGTGATCCTGTGCGCAGATATCATCGAGCACCTCAAGGATCCAGAGGCCTTTCTGATCAGCCTGCGCGGACTGCTCAAAGATGACGGGAGGCTGGTCGCGTCGGTACCCAACGGCGCACATGCCGCGATTCGACTAGAGCTGTTGCAGGGTCAGCTGACGTACGAAGACACCGGCCTGCTCGATCGCACCCATCTGCACCTGTACACCCACCACTCGCTGATGGCGCTGCTGTCGAATGCCGGCTACAAGGTCGATGCGTTGAGCTATACCTTCCACGACATTCCCGACGAGGTGCTTGCCGGGAAACTGCGGCAGGCGGGGCTGGAGCCGACCGATGCGGCGTTGGCACGGCTGCATGCACCGGAGGCGGTGGCTTATCAGTACATTGTGGAGGCGCGTGCAAAGGCAGCGGGCGACGCCTCAGCGGTCTACCCTGAACTGACCGACAAACCGCTGCGCGACTCCGAGGAGGTGTACCGCAAGGTGCATGAACGCCTGCATCAGGCCCAAGTGGTGTCACAGCGCCGCGCAGAGGTAATCGATGCCAAGGCGCGCCAGATAGCCCATCACGAGAACCAGATGATGCTCAAGGAGCAGCAGCTGGCCCGCAAGGATGGCCGCATCGCCGAACTGAAGGCGCAGGTAACGAACCAGGATCGACGGGTCTCGGCGCTGTTGGGCAGCAACGCCAAGCAGCAGCAGACGCTGCAGCAAACTCAGGCCAAGCTGAAGCAAACCCAGGCCAAGCTGAAGCAACTACAACATAGGCACGCAGAGCTGCAACGGGTACTCAGTACACGATCGTGGCGGGCGTTTCGCGCGCTGACCCTGCCGGTACGCGGCGCAGCGCGGATGGCACCCTACGCGGCCTACCTGATACGCAATCCCGGCGTGGCACCGCAATGGGTCGCCAAGGCGCTGCGTCTGTGGCGCCAGGGCGGAATCCGCGGACTACGCCTGCACCTGACCGCCGCGGGTGGAGGGCGCGCCGCGCCAACTGCGGCATCCTACCAACGCTGGATCGAGCAATGTGAGGCGCCGCGCGAGCCCGATGCGGCCACCGTGAAGTCATTCGTCGACGGACTCGACCAGCCACCCTTGATCTCGGTGGTAATGCCGGTCTACGAGGCTTCTTCGCAATGGCTGCGTGCGGCCATCGATTCTGTGTTGGCGCAGACCTACCCGAATTGGGAGCTGTGCATTGCCGATGATGCCTCGCCCACGGCCGAGACCCGCGACATCCTGGAAGCGTATCGAGCCCGCGACGGGCGCATCAAGGTGACATTTCGCGAGCTCAACGGTCACATAGCAGCCGCCACCAACTCGGCATTGGCTTTGGCGCAAGGGGAATGGGTCGGGTTCATGGACCATGACGACCTCCTCGCACCGAACGCCCTGTACCATGTCGCGCATGCGGTGGAGTCGCATCCAGAGACACGTCTGCTGTATTCGGACGAAGACAAGGTCGATGCAAAGGGCAAGCGCTTCGCGCACTACTTCAAACCCGATTTCAATCTCGATCTGATGCTGTCGCACAATCTGCTGTGCCACTTCAGCGTCTATCGGCGCGAACTCGTGGAACAGGTTGGCGGATTGCGCGAGGGCCTCGAGGGCGCGCAGGACTATGATCTGGCACTGCGCTGCATCGCCAAGGTCCAGCCCAGCGAGATCCGACACCTGCCGCGGGTCCTCTATCATTGGCGGGCAGTCGCCGGCAGCACCGCCGTTGGCCCTGAGGCCAAACCCTATGCACTGCAGGCATCGATCCGTGCGGTGACGGAGTATCTGGACGCGCACGGCGTCCAGGCGGAGGTGGCGGAGTCGCCACTGATCGCAGGCATGCTGCGAGTGCGCTACCCGGTGCCGCAGCCGGCGCCGCTGGTCAGCGTGATTATTCCGACGCGCAACGGTCTGGACCTACTGCGCCAGTGCCTGAGCAGCGTGCGGGCCAAGACCGATTACGCGAACTACGAAATCGTCATTGTCGACAATCAAAGCGATGACCCGGCCACGCTCGACTACCTGGCCGGGCTGCAGTCTGAGGGTGCGGCACGGGTCCTGCGCTATGACAAGCCATTCAACTACGCTGCGATCAACAACTTTGCGGCGACCGAGGCGGCTGGCGACTTTCTGTGCTTCCTGAATAACGACATCGAGGTGACCGGCAGCGAATGGCTGGCGGAGATGGTCTCGCAAGCGGCGCGACCCGAGATCGGCGCGGTGGGGGCGCGACTCTTATATCCCGACGGACGTCTGCAGCATGGCGGGGTGATTACTGGCCTGGGCGGGGTTGCCGGCCACGCCATGAAGTATCTTTCCGGCGAGTCCAAGGGCTACAACGGCCGGGCCGTACTGGTGCAGAACTACTCGGCCGTGACGGCCGCCTGCATGGTCGTGCGGCGCGATGTCTTCGCGCAGGTGGCTGGCTTCGACGCCGAAAATCTCGGCGTGGCGTTCAACGATGTGGACCTGTGTCTGAGGATCCGCGAGCTTGGTTATCGCAATCTCTGGACCCCGTTCGCCGAACTCTACCATCATGAGTCGGCGACTCGCGGCGCCGAGGATACCGCGCACAAACAGGCGCGCTTCAGTGCGGAGATCGACTACATGAAGTCGCGCTGGGGCAAGTCGCTGCTGAGCGATCCCGCCTACAGCCCCAACCTCACGCTCGATCGCGAGGATTTCTCGCTGAACTGGCACCGATTACCCACAGGGACTAGCACGTGACCGAAGACCAAACACCCGAACAGAACGTCTCTCTCGACGAAGTACAGGAACTTGCCAAACGCTTCATCGAACTGGCGAACGAAATAAAGAACGAGGGCCGGTCACCGGCGGTGGTCAATGGTGCCCTGATGTTCGCCTCCGCCATCTACGCGACCTACACTGCGGCCGGTAACGAAGGCTATCTGCACGCGTCAGGCATCGATAAGATCGCGGGATCCTACCGACGCAACCTGGCGAAACTGCAGGATCTGAAAAAGGCCGCCAAGGGCTGAGGGCATCCCGCCGTGTCCGGCAACGCCGCGGTTATCGGGTCATTGCCCGATGTCTCGGTTGGTTGGGTCGATAGGCTGGCGCCGGTCTGACCCGCAGTGTCCGAACCACATGTCTTCGCCATCGTTGTCACCTACCGGCCCGAGCCGGAACCGCTGCAACGCCTGATCGCCGCGACCCTCCCGCAGGTCACTGCCATGGTGGTGGTCCACAATGGCAGCGAGGCGCCGCCATTGCCTGTGCAGGCCCGCGACGACTCGCGTCTGCATCTCGTGATTCTGGGCGCAAACCTGGGCGTTGCGCGGGCGCAGAACGAGGGCATTCGCTGGGCGCAGCGCGGCGCGGCGACCCACATCCTGTTGTTCGACCAGGATAGCGAGCCAGCCCCGGACATGGTGGCTCAGCTGCTGGCGGTCAATGCCAGGCTGAACGAGGCCGGGCAGCCGGTGGCCGCGCTGGGTCCGCGATACCGAGACGAACGCCAGAACAACCCACCGCCCTTCATCCAGGTGCGCGGACTGCGCTTGCACCGTCAACCTTGCACGCGCCAGGACGACGTCGTCCCGGTCGACTATCTGGTGAGTTCCGGCTGCCTGATACCGGCTGCCGCGATCGAGCGGGTGGGGGAAATGAACGAGGCGCTGTTCATCGACTACATCGACATCGAGTGGGGGCTGCGCGCCGTCGCCGCCGGCCTGCAGAGTTATGGCGTTTGCGCGGCACAGATGCGCCATGCACTGGGTGAGCAGCCGTTGATGGTATTCGGGCTGCCGCGCCCGGTACGCACGCCGCTGCGCCACTACTATCTGTTTCGCAACGCGGTATGGCTTTATCGCCAGCCCGGTCTCCCGGTCAGCTGGAAGATCGTGGACGCCTGGCGGCTGCTGCTGAAGTTCGGGGCCTACGCGGTCTACGCCCGCCCGCGGGTGGCCCACTGGCGCATGATGACGCGCGGATTGTGGGACGGCCTTCGCGGGCGCCTGGGGTGTTATGGCCCCCCTGGCGCCTAGGCAGTGCGGGCCGGTCTCGGCCGCGTGAACGGGTTCTCGTAGCGGTCGTTGCATCGCTTGGCGTCGAGGGAGTAACATTCCAACATTCGCGAATGTTGTGATTATTTTCGCATAACCGCCTGACGTTAAAGCCGAAAATGCGGTGAAGATTACGCGCATCGGAAGCCAAACTCGCGACCGGCGCACCGGACGAAAATGTGGGTTTTCCCGTAGGGGTTCTAGGAAATCTACTGTAGCCATGGGACGATTGCTGGCGTAGCCGTTCTCGTTTCAGAGCGCCATCCGAAGACGTCCGGGCGCACTTCGCTCGGCTTTATAAATCCAACAGCAGGGAAGGCACGGCAGGCACCAGGGGTTGATGAAGAAAATGGCATTGGGGCGCTTACAAAGCAGAGCCGCTGCTTTATTGCACGACCTGCTGATGATCCCGGTGGCGTGGCTGGGCGCCTACTGGATGCGGTTCGATTTCGGTGATGTCCCCGAATTCTACGTTCACCAGGCGCTCGTCGCACTGATCCTGGTGGTGCCCATTCAGGCTCTCGTCAACTGGTACTTCGGCCTGTATCGCGGTGTATGGCGTTTCGCCTCCCTCCCGGATCTGATCCGCATCAGCAAGGCACTGGTGGTCGGCGTATTGATCAGCACGATGGCCCTGTTCGTTGCGGGTCTTGTCAACGGAATGCCGCGCTCGGTGATGTTTCTTTACGGGCTGCTGCTATTGGGTTTTCTGACGTTGCCGCGCTTCTTCTATCGCTGGCTAAAAGACCACCGCTACCGTTTCCGCTCTGCCCAGCGGGTGCTCATCGTCAACGCGGGTAAGGCGGGCGACATGCTGGCACGTGACATGCTTCGCGACCCGGGCCAGGCGTACCGGCCGGTCGCCTTTGTCGACGACGACCGGGCCAAGCAGGGCAAAGAGATTCAGGGCATCCGGGTGGTGGGCCCCTATGCCGCGATGCCGCGCGTGGTGAAGGAGTTGGCCATTGACGTCATCATGCTGGCGGTACCTGCGGCCAATGCGGCACAGATGCGCTACCTGGTGGGCCTGGCAGAACAATGCAAGGTGCCGTTCCGCACGGTCCCTCACCTGGAAGAGCTGATGAGCGGACAGATTCGGGTCCAGGAACTGCGTAAGGTACGAATCGAAGATCTGCTGGGCCGTGAACCCATCAACCTGGACTGGCCACGCATCCGTGAAGGCCTCACGGGACGGGTGATCATGGTCACCGGGGCGGGTGGTTCTATCGGGTCTGAGCTGTGCCAGCAGATCGCGAGCCTGGAGCCGGCGGCACTCATTTTGCTCGAGAACAGCGAATACAACCTCTACAGAATCGAACTGGAGTTGCGCGAGCACTTCTCGGAACTGTCGCTGCATGCCCACCTCGCGGACATCACCGATGCCGTTGCCTGTGATCGTCTGTTCGCCAAATACCATCCTCAGGTGGTTTTCCATGCCGCCGCCTACAAGCATGTGCCGATGCTCGAGACGCAGGTCAGAGAGGCGGTCAAGAACAACATTCTAGGCACCAAGGTGCTGGCCGAGGCCGCCGACCGCTACGGCTGCTCGGAGTTCGTTCTCATCTCGACCGACAAGGCGGTCAACCCGGCCAATGTCATGGGGGCCACCAAACGGGTGGCCGAGATCTACGTCCAGAATCTCGACGCCAAATCCGAGACGCGCTTCATCACAGTGCGCTTCGGGAACGTGCTCGGGTCCGCTGGTAGCGTAGTCCCCTTGTTCGAAAAGCAGATCAGCGCAGGGGGCTCGGTAACCGTCACGCATCCGAAGATGGAGCGCTACTTCATGACGGTACGCGAGGCCTGCCAGCTGATCATGCAGGCCAGCGTGCTCGGTGAAGGCGGGGAGATCTTCGTTCTCAATATGGGTAAGCCGGTCAATATCAGCCGCCTGGCCGAGGAGTTGATACGCCTCTCCGGCAAGGTGTTGGGACGCGACATCAAGATCGTCTACACGGGTCTGCGGCCTGGCGAGAAGCTGCACGAGGAGCTGTTCCACGAGCGCGAGCTGCTGATGGAAACCGGTCACGAGCAGATACGCTTGGCGCGCTATCGCGAGGTCGGCTGGGATCTGCTCACCAACCGGCTCGACGAGCTCGACAAGGCCTGCGCGGCCTATGACACCACCCGGCTGGGCGAGCTGCTGAACTGGTTCGTTCCCGAGCGCAAGCGGGTTGGCAGCACGCCCGAGAAGCCCGCAGACGTGGTTGCGCTGGCGCAGGGCGACTGAGCGCTGGCTCGCGCCGCGAATTCCCAATGACGTCCTCCCCGACTACGCCCACCGCCGATCTGCGTGGTAACGATACCTTCACTGATATCGGCGAACTGCTCCTCGAGCAGGGAAAGATCGACGCCGCCGACCTGGCGCGCGCGCGCCGCCTGACAGAGGACTCCGGCGACTCTCTGCAGGCCATGCTGGGGCGATTGGGCCTGGTCTCCGAGCGTGACTTGGCCGCGGCATTGGCCCGGCTGACAGGTCTGCCGCTGGTCGAGGCCTCCGAGTTTCCTGATGTCCCGGTCTTGGAAGATCGTATCGCGGTTCGCTTCATGAAGGAGAACCATGTCCTGCCGCTGCATCTGCAAGACGGCTGTCTGGTCGCCGCGGTAGCGGATCCGCAGCGGCCCTTCGTGGCCGCGGCCCTGCAGGCGGCTGCCGCTTACCCCGTGGCCCTGCGGGTGGCCGTGGCGACAGAGATCGATGACGCCATCGAACGCCTGTACGGGGAAGGTCGCAGCGCCATGGGCGAGATCACCGGCGGGCTGGAAGAGGTCGAGGATGGCGATCAGGATGATGTCGAACACCTCAAAGACTTGGCCAGCGAGGCGCCAGTAATTCGCGTGGTCAATCTCATTATCCAGCGCGCCGTCGAGTCGCGCGCCTCCGATATCCACGTGGAACCTTTCGAGAACCACCTGAAGGTGCGCTATCGTATCGACGGCGTGTTGCGCGACGTCGAGGCCCCGCCCGCACGCTCGTCCGCCGCAGTGATCTCGCGCATCAAGATCATGGCCAAACTGAATATCGCCGAGCGGCGCCTGCCCCAGGATGGTCGTATCGGCGTTCGCATTCAGGGCAAGGAGCTCGACCTGCGCGTGTCCACGGTGCCCACGCTGTTCGGCGAGAGCGTGGTGATCCGTCTGCTGGACAAGGAGACGGTGAAATTCGACTTTGCTGCGCTGGGCTATGACGGTGAAACCGTTGAAAGACTCAAGCGTGTCCTTGATCTTCCGTATGGCATTGTCGTAGTGACTGGCCCCACCGGCAGTGGCAAAAGCACCACGCTGTACACCGCCCTGCACCGGCTGAATACCGATCAACGCAAGATAATGACCGTGGAGGATCCGGTCGAGTACCAGCTCGACGGGGTCAATCAAATCCAGGTCAAACCGCAGATCGGCCTGGACTTCGCTAACGCATTGCGCGCCATCGTGCGCCAGGACCCGGACGTCATCATGGTCGGTGAGATGCGCGATACCGAGACGGTGCGCATCGCCGTACAGTCTGCACTGACCGGGCACTTGGTGCTGTCGACGCTGCACACCAATGACGCGGCCGGTGCGATCACCCGACTGCTGGACATGGGTGTGGAGGATTACCTGCTGACATCGACGATCAACGGCATCGTCGGCCAGCGTTTGGTGCGCCGCCTGTGTGACAGCTGTAAATCACCGCAGCCCGTGCTACCCGAATTGGCTGACGAACTGGGTCTTGCGCGTTACCTGCCGGAAGGCACCGAACCTCGTCTCTACCAGGCCCGCGGCTGCGAACACTGCGGTGATACCGGCTTCCGCGGCCGCCTTGCACTGGCGGAGGTCTTGGTCATGAGCGACGAGCTGCGCGCGCTTGTTATGCGTCATGCCGACGCCACGGAACTGCAGCGCCAGGCCCAGGCTGAGGGCATGCAGACCATGTACCAGGAGGGTCTGCGCAAATGTGTGGCTGGGCTGACGACCTTGGACGATGTACTGCGCGTCTGCGAACAGGGCTAGGCACCGTTGGACCCGTCTACTGCTCCAAACAGGCAATCTGATCGCCGTTTTGCGAGATCGGCTGGCTTGGCGTCGATTCGGAGCAAGGCCTGTGATTCCGAATCCTCGCCGAAGCGCGACTGAGGTCTTCGATGTTGTTCTCGTACAAGGCGGTGCGGCCCGACGGTGAAAGCCTCGATGGCGAGCGGGAGGCCGCTGACGAGGAGACGCTGGTGCGTCAGCTGCAGTCCGAGGGTGCGATTCCGATTCAGATCCGCCCGGCTGGTGGCCTGCGCGCATTGCTGCGCAATGCCCGGCGGCCGCGTGCCATGCGGCTTCGCGCCGAACAGATCGCCACGCTGACGCAGGAACTCTCCACGCTGCTGAATGCGGGTCTTACCCTCGACCGGTCGCTGCAGGTGCTTCACGATCTCAGCCGTGATGACATAAGCCGTCGACTCCTGGGTTCGCTGCGCGAGCGTATCCAGGCCGGCGGTACCTTTGCGGCCGCGCTGGAGTTGGAAGGGCACACGTTCTCGCGTCTCTACATCAACATGGTACGCGCAGGCGAGAGTGGCGGCGTGCTGGAGGCCGTACTCGCGCGCCTTGCCGAGTACCTGGAACGTACCGCGCAGTTACGCGAACGCGTTCGCTCTGCCCTGACCTATCCGCTGGTCCTGGTGGTCGTGGCGCTGCTGTCGATTGTTTTGCTGTTGGCGTTTGTCGTGCCTCAGTTCAGCCAGATGTTTGCCGACATGGGTGAGGCCCTGCCACTGCCGACGCGTATCGTGATCGCGGCGGGCGACCTCTTCCGCGCCTATTGGTGGGCGGGGTTGGCCGGTTTCGCGCTGCTCGCCGCGCTGCTGCAGGCCGCGTTGCAGCGCCCAAAGGTGCGCGACTGGTGGGACCGGCAGGCCCTCAGGCTGCCGTTGTTCGGGGACCTGTTGGTCAAGGTCGAGGCAGCACGCTTTGCGCGCACGCTGTCGACGCTGTTGGAAAACGGTCTGCCTTTGCTGGGGGCGCTCAACCTGGTGAAAGACGTCGTCGACAACCGGCGGGTGGCCGAAACGATCGATAAGGCGGCACAAGAGCTCAAGCGCGGCAAAGGATTCGCCGAGCCACTGATTCGCGATGGCATCCTGCCCGACCTCGCATTGCAGATGATCAAGGTGGGCGAGGAATCCGGCCAGCTCGATGCCATGCTGGCCAAGGTCGCCGACGTCTACGATCGCGAGGTCGGTTCCACGGTGCAGCGCCTGCTGACCCTGCTGGAGCCGGCGCTGATCGTCGGTCTGGGTGTCGTGGTGGCGGGCATCATAATTTCGATCCTGGTGGCCATAATGCAGGCCAATCAGCTTGCATTCTGAGGCCTGTGACGTCATCCTTCGCTGCCCTGCAGTTGGCAATAAGCAAGGCCCCGCGGTCACAGTCTTCTTGCTCGGGGAACCATCGGGCGGAAGCCGGGGACCGCCGCTCCGGCTATCCACGCCGTGCCGACCGCAAATCTCAATATGCGACCCACGGTGGGGCGTCCGCGCCGGTGCTCGCGATGCCCGAGGCGCGTCGCCCGGCGACTTTAGTGGTCACCGTTACCCGTCGTGATCCGGATATGAAACGCTTAGGTAAATGCACATGCAACGACTGTTGAGACCAAGGAGTGGCTTCACCCTCATCGAACTGTTGGTAGTGTTGGCGATCCTCGCGCTGCTTGCCGGCCTGGTCGGCCCGCAGGTCATGAATGCGCTGAGCGACTCCAAGACCAAGACGGCCAAGCTGCAGATCGAAGATTTTGGCGCCGGCCTGGACCTGTTCACCCTGGACGTCGGACGTTATCCCACCACCGAGGAGGGGCTGCAGGCCCTGGTATCGGACGTCGGTGGCATCAAGAAATGGAATGGTCCGTATCTGAAGAAGGCGCTCATTCCGCAAGATCCATGGGGCAACGATTACCAATATCGCTATCCAGGTGAACATGGGACCTACGATCTCTTTTCGCTCGGTGTCGACAACAGCGAAGGTGGAGAAGGTGAGGCGCAGGACGTGGTCAGCTGGGAGTAGCGATCGCGCAGCGGCCGCCGGCTTCACGCTGCTCGAACTGCTGGTCGTGCTGATGATCGCGGGGCTGCTGTTGGCCGTTACGCCACCGTTGATCGCCAATGCCATCCCCGGGGTGCAGCTGAAGAGCGCTGCGCGCACCCTTGTATCGGCCCTGCGCCAGACCCGCAGCCTGGCGATCAGCGAGGCGATGCCAAAACGCCTCACCGTCGATCTGCAGGCCCGCGAGGTCCGGATTCCGGGGCGAGCGCAGGCGATCGACATACCCGCCAAGATTGACGTGGAGCTTACGGTGGCGGAGTCACAGCGCAGCGGCGAGCATAGGGCGGCCGTGAGTTTCTTTCCGGACGGCAGCTCCACGGGCGGCAGGATTCGCCTCGGCCGCGCCGACATCCACTACCAGGTAGATGTGGACTGGTTGACCGGCAGGGTCTCCCTACTTGAGTAGTCGCATGGCCTGGCACCGGCAGTGCGGCTTCTCCCTGCTCGAGGTGCTGGTGGCCTTCTCTATCCTCGCTTTGTCGCTCGGTGTGCTGATGCAGACCTTCTCTCTCAGCAGTCGGAATATCGGGATCAGCGCAGATTACGCCAAGGCGCTAACGATTGCCGAATCCAGACTCGCCGAGGTCGGCGATCTGATGGCCGTCACCGAGCCCGCCGCCGGCGAGGTGCTGGAGGGGGCATTCAGCTGGCGGTTGGACAGTGCGCCGATGGCGACCGAATACGCCGGTCCATCGGCCCTCGTACCCTACCGGGTGACCGTCGCGGTGGAGTGGGGCCAGCCGGGACAACGTCGGAATCTCAGCCTTGAGACCATCAAGCTCGAGGCGCCCCAATGAGACAGGGCGGGCATGGACACCGCCGACGCAGGCCTGCAATGTGCCGCGCTGTCCGGGCACGAGCCGGCTACACCCTGATCGAATTTGTCATCGCGCTTACGTTGGTTGGGCTGATCATGGTGCTCGTCACCGGTGGGATCTACCTTGGCGCCCGCACTTGGGACGCGGTCGATGCGAAGGCGGAGAGCGTTAGCGAAACCCGGCAGGCTCTGGAGTTCTTGCGCCGCCAATTGACGGCGGCACGCGGCATTACGCATCGACTGCCGGATGGGGATGCACTGCTGTTCTGGGGTAACCAGCAGATGCTCGAGTGGGTGGCGCCGCTGCCGTCGTACGTGGGTAACGGTGGTCTCAGTGTCATGCGCCTGAGTGTGGCGGGCGAAGCGCAGCAGCGGCAGTTACTGTTTGAGCATTGGTTTTATCACCCGAAGGCCTTGACCGGTGAAACCGGAGCTGCGCCAGCATGGACGCCGCTGGTCGCGACCCGGGTGCCGGACGGGGAGGTAGATGCCGGCATCTACGGTCGGCACGTATTGGTCGAGCGGCTGCAGGGCTTCGAGTTGGCCTACTTCGGTGCCGCAGAACGCGGCGGGGCGCCACGCTGGTTTAGCCAATGGGACGGCATCGATGCCTTACCGCGGCTGGTGAAGATCCGGCTGCGACAGGCCGATGAGGATTGGCCGGATATGGCCGTCGAGCTGCCGGACCCGACGGTTGGCCGTGGCGCTGGTTAGCCCATGATAGACAGGATACGGCGACAGCAGTCTGGTATTGCGCTGATCGTGGTGCTTTGGGCGCTGGCGCTACTGACTGCGCTGGCGGCGTCGGTCACGTTCACGCAGCGTACTGAAGTCCAGCTGAACCGCAGCCTGCTCGCGCAGGTAGAGGCCCGGCAACTGGCGCGTGCAGGCGTGAATTACGCGGTTTATATGCTGCAGTTGGCAGACCAGGAGCTGGCCTGGGAAGTCGACGGTGAGTCGAGGCCGTTTCGTTTCGGCGAACATCTCATCCGGGTCGCGGTGTTCGAGGAGCAGGGCCTGATCGACCTCAATCGAGCCGGCGCAGACCTGCTGGCCAAGGCGTTCGCGGCCGTTGGGTTGGACGTCGCGACCGCCGATGCGCTGCTCGACGTCATCGAGGACTGGAAGGATGAGGACGATGTACACCGCTTGCACGGCGCCGAAGAACAGCAATACCTCACGGCGGGTTACAGCTATGGGCCGGTCAACGGCCCATTCCGCGACCTTTTGGAACTGCGTCTGGTCTATGGAATGACCCCAGACATCTTCCTCAGCTTGCGCGACCTTTTGACGGTCGATTCCGGCCGGACGTCGGTCAAGCTCACAGCCTCACCTCCGGTGGTACGTCAATTGTTATCGGACGATCTGACGACCACGGTCGACAGCGCACGTCCGGCAGGCCGAGCGCGGCTGCCGGTGGGGGGTAAGGGTGGTTTCGTCGGCGGCATCAGTGGGAGAGGTCGGGGCGGGCTCAGGGTTCAGGTCGAGGTCCCGCTAACCCAGGGAGGACGTTATGTGACAGAGGCCACGGTAGTGCTGGATAATCGAGCCGCAAACGGGTTTCGCATCGTCAAGTGGCACGAGGCAGGCGTGGGTCCCTCACAGTACACCACCGACAGTGGGTCACCGGGCTAGCATGTGGTCTCATATCCTTTCATGTTCAAGCACATACCAGGTTGGCGTTGGCCGGCCGGTGAGATCTTCGGGCTAACGCATGGTCGATAAGACCCAAGCGCCGGGCGGCTTTGTGCTGCCCGACTGGAAGGCGTTTCTCGACTGGTGGCTCGGTGGCCTCAGACAATGCCTGCCGCGGCGGCTGCGCCATGGCCTTGGCCAGACGCGCCGGTATGTGCTGCTGGCACAAGATGGCGGGTTTGTACTGCAGTTGCACGGTATCGAGTCCGTAGAGGACCTGGGGCAGCTCGACTCACTGCAAAACCCGGCGTTGGCGCGCTTGCTGGGTAACGGGCGGCAGCGCCGTGCGTCGCTGACGTTGCGCGTCCCCACTGAGAGTGTCTTCAAGCGCACGGTTGCGCTGCCGATCGCCGCGACCAGCAATCTCCGGCAGGTCCTGCAATTCGAAATGGATCGACTCACCCCGTTTGCGGATGCCGAGGTGCTGTTCGATTTTCGTGTTCTCGGCAGGCAGGCGGACAAAGGCCAGGTGAAGGTTGAGTTGGCGGTATTGCGCAAGGAACTCGTTGAGACGCTGCTCGCTCAGCTCGAGGCCGCCGGTCAGTCGGCTCGAATCGTCGATGCCCCCGGGCTGTGGGAGGGTGTCAATCTGCTGCGCTCGGCGCTGCCA
>JBATKF010000241.1:0-9886 GCA_049669185.1 Sedimenticolaceae bacterium
TCCCTCGGCGCGCTGCCTGGCCTGCGTCTGCTGAGCCCGCCGGGATCCTCGGCGATCCTGTCGTTCACGATGGAGGGGGTGCATCCCCACGACCTGGCGCAGATCGCCGGCGAGCGCGGCGTGGCGATTCGCGCCGGCCATCATTGTGCCCAGCCGCTGCTGCGGCGACTCGGGATCGTGGCCACCGCACGCGCCAGCTTTGGCGTCTATAACGACCAGGACGATGTGAATGCCCTGGTTGCCGCCCTGGATGCCGCCGGCCGCGTGTTTTCCCCGGAGACCTCTTGATCGTGGACCACGGCCTGTACAAAGACATCCTGCTGCGCCACTATCGCCAGCCACACAACAAATGCGACAGTGAACTCACGGGCGCCGATGTCGTGCGCCGTGGCGCCAATCCGCGTTGTGGGGATGAAATCGAGGTGGGGCTGTACCTGGATGGCGAGGTGCTGCGGGAGGTCAAGTTTCGCGGCCGCGGCTGCTCGGTGTGCATCGCCTCCTCGTCCATGATGACCGAGGCGGTCAGCGGGCAGCGTGCAGACGATGCCCGGCACATGTGCGAGGACATGCAGCACTGGTTCCAGCAGGGCGAGGGCGAGGGCCTTGCCGATCCTCCAGCGGACCTGCAGGCGCTGGCTGCGGTGCGCGAGTATCCGGCCCGGCGGCGCTGTGTGCTGTTGTCCTGGGAGGCGCTGGCCGATGCCCTCGATGCCGTCTGAGCGCATGCCGGTGACGCCATGCCGGCCATGGGGCTGGCCGCGCGTGTTTATGCCTGGCGCACATTGTCGGGGGATGCCAAGTGACAAATGACACAGACCTGATCGACCCCTTTGGCCGCACCGTCGAATACCTGCGTCTGTCGGTCACCGATCGCTGCGACCTGCGCTGCCAATACTGCATCCCGAAGGGCTTCAAGGACTTTGAAGAGCCGCCCAACTGGCTGCGATTCGACGAGACCGAGCGCCTGTTGCGGGTGATGGCGGGCCTGGGGTTGCGCAAGGTGCGCCTGACCGGCGGAGAGCCGCTGGTTCGCAGGGGGCTCGCCGATCTGAGCGCGCGCATCCGCGCGATCCCCGGGATCCAGGACCTGTCGCTGAGCACCAACGCGACGCAGCTCGCCGCCCAGGCCGAGGCATTGCATGCGGCCGGGGTCGATCGCCTGAACGTGAGCCTGGACACCCTGGATCGGGCGCGGTTCGCACAGATCACCGGGCGGGACTGTCTGTTGCAGGTGCTCGAGGGCCTGGAATCGGCGCTTGCGCTGGGGTTCGGACCCATCAAGATCAACATGGTGATGATGCAGCAGACCAGCGAGCAAGAGCTCGATGACATGGTCGACTACTGCATGCAACGCGGCTTTATCCTGCGCCTGATCGAACTGATGCCGATGGGAGAAACCGGCCGAAATGCTGGCTTCGTCGATCTGCAGCCGATCAAGCAGCGTCTTCAGGAAGGTTTCGGCTTGGTCGAGGGTGTGGTTCCGGGTGCCGGCCCGGCGCGCTATCTGCAAAGCACGGACGGTAGCTTCAGCATCGGATTCATCACCCCGCTGTCACAGCACTTCTGCGATACCTGCAATCGTGTGCGCTTGGCCGTGGATGGCACCATGTACCTGTGCCTGGGCAACGAGCACCGCTACGAATTCCGCGAGCTGCTGCGCAACGATGCCTCCGATGAGGCCCTGCGCGGCGCGGTGCTCGAGGCGATTGCGCACAAACCCCAGCGGCACGAGTTTCGCGAGGTGCCGGAAAAGATCATCCGTTTCATGAGCCACACCGGCGGCTGATCCCTTCAAGGGGTCAGAGTCGAATGGCACTGAAGTTAAGGACTTGCGCCCCGGCGGATTCGATCCGAGGGACGCCGTGGATCCGTCCGTGGAGGCTCGACTGCAGCATCCTTGCCGCAGACGCCCTCGGCTCGAACCCCCCGGAGCGCCCCCACACCCCTCGGGGATGCGCTAACTAAGCGCCATTCGGCAGAGCCCTTGATCGGCAAGAGCGGTCGGGTTGGTGCGTTTTTTGGCGATCTCCGGCACCCCATCTGCGGTAATGGTTTGCGTCTTTTTGGTGCGTGACGCGGTGCGTTCGAATGAAGTGGTGCAGCGCCTGGTCCGCAGCGGCGCCGGATTTCGCAACGTCTATCCATGGCACGCGACATGCAGCTAAGAATCGACTTGACGTCATTTCTCAATCAACGGAGTTCACTATGCGTATCGGCATGATCGGTCTTGGGCGCATGGGCGCCAATATGGCCCGGCGTCTGTCTGATGGTGGCCACGAGTGCGTCGGTTACGATCTCGATCAGGGCAACGCGGCGGCAATGACGCGCGACGGCTTTCGGGCCACGACGTCCCTCGACGAGTTCATCAGCTGGCTGGAACCGCCGCGGGTGGCCTGGTGCATGGTCCCCGATGGCGCGCCGACCGAGTCCGTCGTGGCCCAATTGCGCGAGCGATTCTCGACCGGCGACATCATCATCGACGGCGGAAACAGCTATTTCAAAGACGATGTCAGGCGGGCCAAGGAGGTTGCCGCCAAGGGCATTGCCTATGTCGACGTCGGCACCAGCGGTGGCGTTTGGGGGCGTGAACGCGGTTATTGTCTGATGATCGGGGGCGCGAAGGAGGCCGTCGATCGACTCGAACCCCTGTTCGCGACGCTGGCACCCGGTCTGGGCAGCATCGAGCGCACGCCCGGCCGCGACGGCCAAACGCCGTCTGCTGCGGAACGCGGTTTTTTGCACTGCGGTCCCGTGGGTGCGGGGCATTTCGTGAAGATGGTCCATAACGGTATCGAATACGGCCTGATGCAGGCCTATGCCGAGGGCTTCGACATCTTCCGCAACGCGGGGTCCGAAAGCCTGCCGGAAGATATCCGCTACGACCTCAATCTGCCGGATATCGCCGAGCTATGGCGCCGTGGCAGCGTGGTCAGCTCCTGGCTTCTTGATCTGACCGCGATCGCCCTGAGTGAGGATCCGAACCTGGCCGAGTTCAGCGGTCGGGTCTCAGACTCTGGCGAGGGCCGCTGGACGGTGCAGGCCGCGATCGATGAGGCAGTCCCTGCGCATGTCCTGACGGCGGCGCTGTTCGCACGGTTTCGCTCCCGTCAGGAGGCCAGTTTTGCCGACAAGCTGCTGTCTGCGATGCGCAAACAGTTCGGCGGCCATCAGGAGGCGGGCAAGACCCCATGAAAGAATCACCCGCCGATCCGAACCCGCTGATTGCGGGTGGGAGCCAGGAGCTTTTCCCGCAGGCCTGCACGATCGTGATCTTCGGCGGTGCGGGTGACCTGTCACGCCGTAAACTGATCCCCGCGCTCTACAATCTTGCGCTGGACGGTCTGCTGCCGACCCAGTTTGCGGTCGTCGGGTTCGCCATCGATGAAATGAGCGATGACGCATTCCGCGAATTTGCGCGCGAGGGTATCGAACGTTTTTCCCGTCGCCCATTGAGCGAAGAGGATTGGCAGGAATTCTCAGAACATCTGTTCTATCAGACCGGGGATTTCAGCGAGGCCGCTGCGTATGCGGGCTTGAGGGCCCGGCTGGAGGAACTGGAGCCGCACTTCGGAATCCCCGGCAACCGGGTCTTCTACCTCGCGATTCCGCCGACGTTCATCGAGAGCTGTGTCCACGGCCTCAAGGACAGCGGCCTGGTCGCGCCGGCGGATCAGGACCTGCCGTTCTCTCGCCTGATCGTCGAAAAGCCCATCG
Organism: Sedimenticolaceae bacterium; assembly: GCA_049669185.1. Taxonomy (GTDB): domain Bacteria; phylum Pseudomonadota; class Gammaproteobacteria; order Chromatiales; family Chromatiaceae; genus Thiosocius. Next base: position 3,715 of record JBATKF010000241.1, read on the forward strand.
GGCGTGATCTGCAGAGTGCGCGCGACGTCAACCAGGCGATGCAGGCCTGCTTCGCTGAGCACCAGCTGTATCGTATCGATCACTACCTCGGCAAGGAGACGGTACAGAACATCCTCGCGATGCGCTTTGGCAATTCCATCTTCGAGCCCCTGTGGAATTCGAAACATATCGAACACGTTCAGATCACTGTCGCCGAGGCCGAGGGCGTCGGAACCCGCAGTGGCTACTATGAATCTGCCGGGGCGTTGCGCGATATGGTGCAGAACCACATCCTGCAGCTGTTGTCGCTGGTGGCAATGGAGCCGCCGTGGAGCATGCAGGCGGATGTCATTCGTGATCGGCGCCTGGACCTCCTGCAATGCCTGCGTCCGCTGCGGCCCGGGGAGGTGGAGCAGCACGTCGTCCGGGCGCAGTATGCCTCCGGTTTCTATCAAGGCAAGGACGCGCCTGGCTATCGGCGCGAGGACCGTGTGGCCGCGGATTCGACGACCGAGACCTTCGTCGCGCTGCGCCTGTTCATCGATAACTGGCGCTGGGCCGGTGTCCCGATCTATATCCGCACCGGCAAGGCACTGCCGAAGCGCGTCAGCGAGGTCGCGGTGCAGTTCAAGGCCGTTCCGCACATGCTGTTCAATACCGACACGGATCACCCGCTGGAACCGAATGTCCTAGCACTGCGGATTCAGCCGGATGAGGGCCTGGCGTTGCGCATCGGCACCAAGCTGCCCGGACCGAAGGTCAAGATCTATCCCGTCAAAATGGATTTCCGCTACGGATCGACCTTCGGCGACCAGTCGCCAGAAGCCTACGAGCGTTTGCTACTGGACGTAATGGCCGGCGATGCGACGCTGTTCATGCGCGACGACGCCGTCGAGGCGTCCTGGCAGTGGATTCAACCCATTCTCGACGCCTGGTCCGCGAGCGGCGAGCGCTGGTTGCCCGAGTATCCGGCCGGCACCTGGGGTCCGGTAGAGGCCGATCGATTGATCGACACCGACGGCTACGCCTGGCGGCAGCTATAGGAGCGCATGCATCACTATGTCGCGCTCGCCTGAACAGTTCATCGACCCGGTAGAGATCGAACGAGAACTCGCTGCAATCTGGGCGACCATCGACGGCCAGCAGAAAGACCACGGCACCGTCACCCGGGCCTCGATGTCCAACGTAATGATCATCTGCAAGGGTGAGGATCAGGCGCTAAACAGTGCCGAGCGAATCCCGGAGTTGGTGCAGCACCATCCCGCGCGCGTGCTGGTGCTTGCGGTAATCGATGACCAGTCCAGCGACGACATCCAGGCCTGGGTGACCGCACACTGCAGGCGCACCGGTGCCGATACTCAGCTCTGCGCCGAGCATATCGAGTTGCGTTTTCGATCGGGCAGCGCGGAACGTGCCGCATCGGTCGTCCGGTCCCTGCTGATCAGCGATCTGCCCACTGCGCTTTGGTGGCTGAGTCCCGAACCACCGGCGCTCACCGGTGTGCTCTTCGATGCCTTCGCGCCAATGGCCAATCAGATCATCTACGACAGCGTTGGCTGGTCGAATCCGGCCCGCGGCGTGCAGGCGATGGCACGCTGGTCGCAGGGCAATGAGAAGGTCACTTTCAACCTGGCCTGGCGGCGCCTCAAACCCTGGCGACGAATTATCGCCCAAAGCCTTTCACCCAGCGTTTTGCCCGGTGCACTGTGGCAGGTATCCGAGATCGAGCTGCACCATGGGCCACACGCGCTGCCGATTGCCTGGCTGCTGATCGGCTGGCTGGCCTCGCGCCTCGGATGGCGCCCGAAGAAGGGGGTCGCCAAGGCTGGCAATCAGCTGTCCTGGGTGTTCGAGTCTGCGGCGGGGCCGATCCATATCAAGGTATACCGATCCGATCAGGGCCCGCCGCGGATCGATCAGATGCGCATCGCCTGGCGGGGCGCACAAGGTCAGTGCTCAGGCCATGCGGACTACCGGCAGGAGGGCCATCACCTGCGTTACTACCCAAGTGACGAGGACCTGCGGCCATCGTCTATCCCGACGGTCGAACGTCGTCTCGAGCAGATGGTGGCCGCACAGCTTGCGCATCGGGCCGGCGATGCCCTGTTCAATGCAGCGCTCGGGATCTCCGAGACGATGGCCAGAGTCGTGAAATCCGATCAGGCGCCGTGATGGAGCATTGCCCTATCCAGTCCCGATGAAGCTCTGCCCTGTGCATTGCATGCCCCAGGGCAACAGGTGGTCGATTCGCTTTCGACTGCGCCTTATCTTTCGATCCCTCAGTTGGCGAACGCCGGATCAGATGCAGCGTCCCGGCGCGGTTTCCAGTCGATGCTGTAATACTCGCCGCGGTCCCTCGCCCAGGGGTCGAAGGCGTTCTTGACCGGCAACAGTTCGTTTTTGAGTTGAGGGATGTTGCGCAGCAGAACCCGCTTCAATGGCGATACCTCCATCACGTGGCCGTTGATCTCCTCTGGTTCGAGGCAGGCCTTGCGACCGTCGGCTCTTGTGCTCAGGCCGTAGGGACATTCTGTCAACGGACCGTTGTCTTGCAGCCAATCGTAGCCCAGCCGGGAGTAGAACTCCGGACGGTAACTGGACGTGAAAAACCGGTCGCTGAACAGCCGCCGCGAGGCGTTCAGGATGAAGATATGAAATTGCGTCTCCGAGATCGCGAAGCCATGCGGCCTCGTGTACTCGGCCAGCCAGCCTACGATGTTGTCGACATCCTCGATGTTGTCGACCACAGAACCGTCAGGGTGCCCCAGACAGTCGTTGATGAAGCTGCCGTCCGCGTTGCGTTGGACGACCGAGATAACCTTGCTCTGATCGCAGGTATGGGTGCCGTAGACCTCGCGCAGCCGGCGAACGGTTTCCGCCTGGTGCTTGCGCCAGGGATCGTCCTCATCCAGCCGGACATCGATAAAGTCGTCGAAACCGGTCAGTGTCTTAAGACCGATCTGGCGGCGGAACTCGTTGAAACGGGGGATGCCGCGCTCGCGGTCCCGAATGATATCGAGCGCTACGATATCCAGCTTCCCAGTCTCGGATTCGAGGTGCGGCATCGGCAAGTTCTGCAGGAATACCGGTAGGTTGCGGAGGTGCAAGAGGCCGAGGCGCTGGCGCCCCATGCTGAGTGCCCAGTTGTCGATCCCGCGGCCCTGCATGTGTTGGGTCGCACCGGCCCTGATGGTCTTGGCCACCGGGATCTTCAAGCGGATTTCGTTTGGATCGGCTTTGTCGCGGAACTCGATGAGATCCGGCACCAGGGCATGCAGACGGTAAACGGACGTGAACTCCTCCGGGAAGTTGAACGGCGATCCAAAGTGATTGATGCCACCGTTGACATCCCCTATGAGATCACTCAGGTCCCACGCGTCGTGTTTAAACCACAGCAGTCCTTCGGTCTTTTTGCTCCCAAGCCCGAAGATGCCGGCGCCCGAGGCCAACACCGAGTAGAGCGAATTGGCCTTTCTAGGATCGTCGGACTCGGAGAACCAACCCGTGGCTTTGTCCGACACGCGGCTGAGGAGGCTTTCGTCTTTCGACAGAATGCGGCGCAGGATCTGCGATACACGACCCTCTTCCTGGTTGAACAGACCGAACCAGTTGGCGTTCATGCCGGCGAACAACGGCTCGTCGTACAGTAATTGAGGTGTCCACTCGATCGTATGAATCTTGGCGATCTCTGCCGAAACGACCAGCCGGGCGACTTGATACAGGCGCTCATCGCTGACGTCCTGGTAGGCGATGACCCGTTCCGGATCTCCCGGGTCGCGCAGTCCCGAGTCTTCATTCGGGGTTTGTTGTTGGAGCTCACGGAACCTGTCGACGAAGTAATTGTGCTCACGCGCGAAGAGGTTGTGATAGAAGCTCATGCCGATGTTCCAGTTGGCCGGGAAAGCGGCGGCCTCCTGTCCCAACCACTGTGGCTGTACCGGGCAGTCGTCGGAGTGACGCTCGCAGGCGGGGAGCAGCGGAAGATAGTTGTCGCGCAACAGCAGCTTTGCCGGATCATCGGGGTCGCGTTGGACGCGCTTCAATGACAATGCGTCATGGCCGTATATCTGCGATGCGTCCCACCAGGCTGAGACCAGGTTTGCGGTCGTTTTGATCGGCCGCTGTTGATAGATCGTGCCGTCGTGCTCGAACGTACCCGGCTCATCGGTGGCCAAGTGGAGCGACGGCTCTCGACGGTCGCCCTCGCGACAACCCAGGGCCCTCGCCTCGCTCGACGTGCAGCCAACAGGGTGCAGTTCGGGCTCATTTCGGCCTTCGCGCGTATGCGAGAACCAGTCATGCGTCATGAATTGGATCCAGAAGGCGGCCAGGACGTTGAAAAAGGGGGCTTTCAAATAATCGCAGTCGGCGCCCGGCGAAAAATCGGAGGCGCCCATGCCGTCATTGCAGCCGTTACCTGGCGCCTGTTCTCGGGTGAACAGTTTACGGCTTATCAACTGGGGGTCTGGTTTCAGCAGATCAAGACGGTCACCATGGCGATTCCGCGTCAGCTCAGTGAGGCCCAGACGGGGGAAGGTGGCCTCGAACTGCATGTTGCGGTTGAAAGGCATGCCCGAAGAGCCCATCAGCGGGTTCAACAGATCGTTGCAGATCCCGGTCAGCGTGCGATGGGTGATCAGTTCGCCCTGGCAGAGCTGTTCGCCGTTGCCGCCGACGGCGGCAAAATGCGCGTGACCCGGCGGTAGGCGCATTTCCTCCCAACTTTTCAGTGTCGCACCGGGTTGCCCATCGCGGCCGCCCAGATAGTCGTCGTACGTGTTCGGATCGAATAGATTGAACTTGATCAATTCGATGCGCTGGTACTCGAGGTCGAGCAGCGCTCCGTCGATGCCGCGTCCGTTTGGATGCAGGTGTTCGCCAAGTTTGGTGAGCGCCTCGGGCCCCTCTGTTCGCGAACTGGCGTCACCGGTTGCGTAATAGTTTTGCCAGTCGACCCATGGACGATCGCGGTACTTAACAGCCTTTTCACCGCCACGGCAGCGCGCGGTATCTTCCTGAACCTTGCCCAGAAATCGGTCCGATCGGTCGTCCGGTACCTCGAGCAGCCCTTGTTTGGCGGTCTTGATGCAGGATTCGATCTCACCGTTGGCGCTGGCGCCCGGTGAAAGAAGGAACAACAACGGCGTGAGTATTGAGATGACAGCGATCGGGCGCTGACGACATGTTGTCACGTGCTTCCTCATGAAAGCGTTTTGTTGCCATGTGGTGATAGAAATCACTATAGAACAAGCGACTGAAACAACAATCCGGTGGCAGGTGAAAATTACCGGTGCGAACATTCAATTCTTGGCTTTACATGTCGCTACGCTGTCGCACAAGGCGTTGGCAAAACTCCAGTTCTCATCTGAATCCATGGGTTTAAAGCCGATCGAGGCTGTAGACAGCTGAGTGACCGGCATTTGATGTAGTGTTTCATTGCGGGTCTGGTCGTTGTCTAGACAAAATGCAGCGGCTCGATGTCGTTGACGTTGCGAAGTTGCACGCCGAACCTTTGCACGATATTCGTATAATCTCTGGATTTCGGCCCCGACGTTCACCTGGAGATCCCAGTGCGCCGCGGCCGCGTGCGAGAAGAAAGCCGCCGTGGTGTCGGTCTTGTACGCGACGGTCTCAAAAAAACCTAATCCCCTCGCAGGCGATCCTTTGTGGCCGCCCTTGCGTTGACCGGGAGTCGAGCGGCGGGGAATTTTTATCAGGCGGGTAGAATTCGTGAACAAGAGAACCGTGGTGTTCCTGCTGATCGTTCTGGCCGCTGCCGGTGGCGTTTTTTACGCCTGGCAGCGGTCCCTGGACGGCGCCCAGGACGCGACCCGGCTTACGCTGTACGGCAATGTCGATCTGCGTGAGGTCGATCTTGCGTTCGACAACGTAGAGCATGTCGCGGAAATCCTGGTGCAGGAGGGTGACCTGGTGACGGTTGGGCAGGTCCTTGCGCGTCTGCGCACGGAGAAGCTGGAGGCTGCCGTGGCGGCGGCAAAGGCAGTGGCCGAGGCGGCCCATCAGGCATTGGCCACGCTGGAGTCCGGCAGCCGCCCGCAAGAGATCCGCATCGCCCGTGCGCACGCGGATGCGCTGCAGGCGAAGGCACGCATCGCGCAGATCAGTTATGAGCGCCTGCGCAAACTGGGGCCGCAGAAGCTGGCCGCGGCGGAGGATGTCGACCAGGCCAAGG
>JBATKF010000242.1:0-2683 GCA_049669185.1 Sedimenticolaceae bacterium
GTATATAACCGTCTGCATCAAGCCGCACTTTATAGCCTTGAACGTCTGGGTAGAACCCTGTTTGCCCTAGCACTATAAAGCCACCATCCGTCGTTTGTTCTACAACTGAACAATCTGCACTACGATCTTCTGGCGCAAAATTGCGTACCCAATGAATCTCTGCATCGGCATCTGTACGGATCACCTGACACGTCTCTCGGTCATTCTGCGGATCACTATTGGTCCCCGCGATAACAAAACCGCCATCCCGAAGCGGCTTGACGTCGTGGCCGCTCTGATAGCCCTGCATTTCAAACCGACGCGCCCAATCGACAACCCCCTCGGCATCGATTCTCGCCAAGAAGACATCACCCTCGAATTGCTCATCGGGTAAGTCGGTGAACGCGACACCCGTCGCCAGGAAGCCTCCGTCCATCGTGGGTTGGATATCGTTTGTCAGGCTGGCGAATCCAAACTGGGGATGAGGGAGAATATCGGTCCAAAGAACTTGGCCGTCGCTCGAGAACTTTGCCAGGTAAACATCATTTGTAGGATAAGAGGTCCCGTCGTGCTGTACTTCACCTGCGGCGGAAAGAACGCCCTCTGCTGATTCACCGGATCCGAGCGGCGTTGGCGCGATATCAAATCCCGCACAGGTCTCCCAGTAATCAAAGACCGTACCGGTCGGAATCTCTGTGACGCCAACCACCATCTCACCGGCACGCCCATCCGCTGCTTCCACGACGGCGGTATAACTTCCAGCCAGGAGCGACAAGGCGAGGGCGGGCTCCCGTGGATCAGGCGGTGCCAGGCCGAGGTCTTCCACCAGCCCTGCCGTCTCATGGTCCATCCAATCATCGTTGGCATCGATCACAGGGGGAACGCTGTCATCCACGTTTAAGTCATACACCTTTAAGAGTGGGTCTGACATCGCGTTGGCCAAAGGCAAGCTAGGCCCTCTGGCACGCACTACGACATGTTCACGGCCTTCCCCTCGGATTACGACACCGGCATGCACCAGGGCCTGTGCACTATCGACGTAAGCGCGGGTCGAGAGATTGATCACCCGCATCGTTGTTACGCTTGGGGTCATATCAGTGACACTGATAAGAATTTCGCCACCCGCACCGTCAGAGGAATGCGCCACGACCGAATAGCTCCCCGGATACACGTATTCTGCGATTGCCGGTTCCAGCGGATCGGTCGGGGCCAGACCATGCTCCTCGAGGATCGGTGCGGACGGGTGCGTCATCCAGTCATCGTTCTGATCTCTCAAAGTGGGGGGGTAGTTCGAATGGAATTTGTATAGCTGCAACGCAGGATTCGGCATTTTGTTGGGGATTGGCAGGCTGGGACCGCGCACGCCGACCATGATCAATTTCGACCGGACCTCCTCGTGCAACACCACGCCGCTGTGGACCAACGGCCCATGGCCACCGAGGTAAGCGCGCGTGGACATATTGATCAACTGGCTGGCCTCAACAGGGGATGCCGCCGACAATACCGGCAGCAAGACCAACCATTTCCCTAGGTTACGGATTCGCATGGCCAGCCCCTCCCTCTTGGGGCTCACTTTTCCTGCTCCTAATACAAGTTTAGGCCCAGCTAATGCACGAAGAGGTGCGCTGAATCAAAACCGGCTCTGAAGAATGTCAGATGACGAGTGCGGAATCGCCAAAAGTGGTTTGTGACATCACGTCGGCTAATGGCGGCTGTGTGTCGGGAAGAGTCGTTGCCGACGATGGTGCCGTACAGGCGCAATCCAAGCTGCATTAGCAAATGATTAAGGGCCGTTGTGTGTTGTTTCCTGCCGGTCGGGCAATCAGAAAGCTGCCGCTCAGCCAGATTTACGGGGCTATGACCGTGTATGGACTCCTCCTCGTTTGCAAGCACTTTGTTCCGGGAAACCCGGGTCAGAGAACAATTTTAGCTAATACGCCCCATTGTTAGATTTCTTCGGCGGGCGGCCCGGCTGCCCCATACGCGCGCGGCGGTTCGTCATTGCCTCGACCTCGTCCTTGAAACGGCTGGCGCCAACAACCAACTCATGATTCAGTGCGTCGCGAATACCCATGATCGCACCGGGTTCGAGTTGGTTGCGAAATAGCGCCCGATAGGCCGCTTGCCGCTCGCCCGCTGTCGGGCCCAAGCGTCGATACTCGTCGTGGAGACAGAGCACTTCATCAGCGGCGCCTTGGGCATTCGCGCGGTAGCTCGACCAGCGATACTCCCCTGGGTCGTCGACCATCCCCGCGCGCACCGGATTGAGTTCGATGTAGCGGTAACACGTCAGCAGGTATTGTTCGCTTTGGATCAGACTGGCCTTGAATCGTCCTTCCCACAAGGTGCCGCTGCGCCGATATTCCTTGTTGACGTAGCGGACGTATCGCCGCCCAACCGATTGCATGATCGCGGACAGGGCGTTTTCCCGATCCGGCGTCATCAGCAGGTGGACATGGTTGGTCATCAGCACATACGCATGGATACGGCCACCGTACTTCTCGGCGGCGGTGCGCAACGCATCGAGATAACAGAGATAGTCGGTTTCGGCGAAGAAGCAGGCCTGGCGATTGTTCCCCCGCTGCACGACATGCTGGGGTAACCCAAGCAGATGAAATCGCGGTTTCCGTGGCATCGTCTTCCCTGACGTTGCGACCCAAGGTCTCGCCAATATTAGCGGAAATTGTTCTCTGACCCGGTTTTC
>JBATKF010000243.1:0-13380 GCA_049669185.1 Sedimenticolaceae bacterium
TACAAGGCGAGGGTCGCAGGTTCGATCCCTGCAGCACCCACCAAGAGTTCGGAGTGGTAGTTCAGTTGGTTAGAATACCGGCCTGTCACGCCGGGGGTCGCGGGTTCGAGTCCCGTCCACTCCGCCAAAAATTTGCCTGGACGGGGTATCATCGCGATACCCCGTTTTTCGTTTTAGAACTTCGCAGAAGACCCACGGAAACATGCTGCAGGCCATCAGAGAAAAAGCTCAGGGCTGGATCGCCTGGGCCATCGTCATTCTTATCAGCGTTCCTTTCGCCCTCTGGGGCATTCAAGAATACCTGGGCGTCGGCGCGGAACCGGAGGTCGCGGTTGTCGAGGGGGAGGTAATTACCGAACGCATGCTGGATCAGCGAACACGTCAGGTCCGTGAAAGGATGCGGGCAACACTGGGCGATGCCTATCGCGCGGATCTCTTCGAGGAAAATCAACTAAAGCAGCAAACGCTCGATGCGATGGTTGAGGAGATGGTGTTGGTCAACCATGCGCGGGATTGGAATATGCGAACCAGTGATGCGCAGGCGCGCGACTTTATTGCGTCGATTTCGGCGTTCCAGCGTGAGGGACGCTTCGATCAGCAGGTGTACGAAGCCTCAGTCCGCAATCTGGGACAGAGCCGTTCGGGTTTCGAGCAGAGTGTGCGCCAGGACATGGCGCTCGATCAGCTGCGCAGTGGAATACGTGAAACGACATTCGTCACGGAGACGGATCTGCGCACACGCATTGGCTTGGCAGACGAGAAGCGGATCTTCGATTACGCGCGTATCCCGGCGGCTGCCTATCGGGATGGTGTTGCTGTGACCACCGACGCGGTGCGCGACTTTTATGATTCGAATTCCGACCGCTATCGCACGCCGGAGCGAATGAAACTGAGTTATCTTCTTTTAGACGCGACCAGCCTCGGCGGGCTCGTCGAAGTCGATGAAGAAGCGCTCCGGCAGTATTTCGACGATCATCGCGCGGAGTTCGTCGCACGCGAGGAGCGGGCAATGCGACACATCCTGATCGCAGTTCCACCGGGTGCTGGCGAGGACGAAATCAACAGTGCTCGGCAAAAGGCCGAGGCGCTGCTGGAGCAGTTGCGCGCCGACGGTGATTTTGCAGAACTGGCCCGAGTCAACTCGGATGATCCGGGTTCCTCCGCCAATGGCGGTGATCTCGGCTGGGTCGAGCTAGGCATGATGGTCCCGGCGTTCGAAGAGGCCGCTTTTGCACTTCCGGTGGGTGAAATCAGTGATCTGGTTCGCACCGATTTCGGATTTCATATCATCCAGGTGACGGATGTGCGCGGCGGTTCCGACGCGGGGTTTGCCGAGCTGCGCGATCAGGTGGAAAGTGCCTATCGCAAGTTCGAGGCGGAAAACCTGTACTTTGACTATGCCGAAAGGCTTGCGGAATCCGCCTACGATCACGCCGATAGCCTCACGCCCGCGGCCGAGGCGCTGGATCTGCAGATCCAGAGCACGGACTGGGTGACCCGAGACGCCGGACTGCCAGAAGGGCTTGATTCGCCAAGGGTGTTGAATGCCGCCTTTTCCGACGATGTGCTTCAGGCAGGCAACAACAGCGAACTGATCGAAATCGGGCCGCAGCGCGCAGTCGTTATTCGGGTTGCCGAGTATGAGCCGGCGGGTGTGTTGCCGTTCGATGATAACCGCGCGGCGATCGATCAGGACTTCGTTGCATTCGAGGCATCAAAGGCTGCGGCGCAGACCGGCCGGCAAATGCTGGCGTTGCTCGCAAAGGGTGAAAAAACGCTGCAGCAGGTGGCATCCGATCATGCGTGGCAGATTGAATCGCCGGGGCCCGTAGGTAGGGTCGGGGGCGGCGTACCGGCAGAGGTGCTGGCAGAGGCATTTGCAATGCAGCCGGCACGGGATGGCGGCGCAGTGCACGGCGGCGTCGGTTCCGGTCAGGGCGATTTCTACCTGATCTCGTTGACGGCGACGGAGCTCGGTTCCCTGGATGCCTTGGCGGACGCGGAACGCCCCTTGGTATCCGAGCAGGCTGCGGGACAGGTCGCCGGCGCCCAGATGCGCTATTTCACACAGAGCCTGCGCAATCGATCGGACGTCGAAAAAAAGTCCACAGGTGAGTAGTCACATCACGCCATTCCGAGGATGTGGTAACCCGAGTCGACGTACAGCACATCCCCGGTGACGCCGGATGCCAGATCAGAACACAGGAAGGCGGCCGCATTGCCCACCTCACTGATAGTAACGTTACGCCGCAGCGGCGTTTTCTTTTCGGCCTCGGCGAGCATGCCGCGGAATCCGCTGATGCCGGACGCAGCCAGCGTGCGAATAGGTCCGGCAGAGACCGCGTTGACGCGAGTCCCCTCTGGACCAAGGGCGTCAGCGAGATAACGCACATTGGCTTCGAGTGCGGCTTTTGCGACACCCATAACGTTGTAGTTTGGTACCGTGCGCACGGCACCAAGATAACTCATTGTCACGATGGCACCGTTGCGCCCCTGCATCATCGGCCGGCCCGCCTTGGCGAGTGCTGCGAGGCTGTAGGCACTGATGTCGTGTGCAATTCGAAAGCCTTCCCGAGTCACTGCGTCGACGTAGGAACCTTCCAGTTGATCGCGCGGGGCGAAACCGACCGAATGGATCAGGCAGTCCAGGCCATCCCAGCGCTCTGCCAATTCGGCGAACACCGCGTCGATCTGTTCATCGCTGGCGACATCCAGCGGCAGCACGATATCCGACCCGAACTCCGCGGCGAATCCGGATACGCGATCTTGTAATTTTTCTCCCTGATAGGTGAACGCAAGCTCGGCGCCTTCACGATGCATGGCGGCGGCGATGCCGTAGGCGATCGAACGATTGCTAGCCACACCCACGATGAGCGCGCGCTTGTTTTGCAAGAATCCCATGGAAATTCCCTCTCGATTGTGGTTTTGTCCGGGCAACAAATGGGCTGACAGCGAACCGCTGCAATGCCATCATTCTCGCGGGAGTTCCGTGCCCATAGCCTGGTAGAGAATCTGGTCGAGAATGGCGCGTACGTTACCCCAAAGAAATCCGCTATTCAAAGGGTCGCAAATGCGCGGCAGACGAATCCTGCATGCCATTGCGTGGCTGGGTATGGCGTTGCTTGCTGGCTGCGAAGGTCAGGCGTGGAACGATCCCTACCGGGCGGGCGCCTCGGCGGGTCCGGTGTTTTTCAGTTCCTTCTCAGAACGACCCAAGCATCTCGATCCGGCGCGCTCCTACAGCTCCAATGAATGGGCTTTCATCTCTCAGGTCTATGAGCCGCCGCTGCAGTATCATTTTCTGCGTCGGCCGTATGCGCTGGTCCCACAGACCGCAGAGCAGCTGCCCGAGATTCGTCACTATGGCCACGACGGTTTACTGCTGAGCGCAGATGCGCCGGCGGCCGATGTCGCCTACACGGACTATATCCTGCGTATTCGACCCGGCATCCGCTATCAACCGCACCCGGCGCTGGCGCTGCGCGACGATGGCAATTCGGCGTATTGGCCGCTGGCGCCGGAGATGCTGGATTCGGTCAACAGGCTCAGTGATTTCCCGCTGACCGGGACGCGTGAGCTGACTGCGGCTGACTATCTGTATCAGATAAAGCGCCTCGCTTATTCCCCAAATCACTCTCCGATCGCCAGCCTGATGGCCGAACATATCCGTGGATTCGCCGATTTCGCCGAGCGCTCCAAGGCCGCGCACGACGCCTTGCGGGATAACGGCGAGCCGGACCAGTGGCTGGATCTGCGATCGATAGACATGGCGGGTTTAGAGGCGATCGACCGTTACACCTTTCGCATACGAATAGAACGTAAGTATCCGCAGTTCGTATTCTGGTTGGCGATGAATTTCTTCTCGCCAATGCCCTGGGAGGCAGAGCGCTTTTACTCCCAGCCCGGCCTCGACGACAAGAATATCAACTTGAACTGGTATCCGATCGGCACAGGCCCCTTCATGCTGGTCGAGAACAACCCCAACCTGCGCATGGTGCTGGAGCGCAACCCGAATTTTCATGGCGAGCTTTTTCCAACGCAAGGGACAGAACAAGACCGCCAGGAAGGCCTCTTGGAAGACGCTGGGAAGCCCATGCCGTTCATCGAGCGTGCTGTCTACGCGCTGGAAAAAGAGGCGATACCGCGCTGGAACAAGTTTCTGCAAGGCTATTACGACAACTCGGGTATCGGCTCCGACAGCTTCGATCAGGCGGTGCAGTTCGGGAGCGCCGGGGAAGCCAGCCTGACCGACGCGATGCGGGAGAAGGGTATACAACTCAGCACTGCCGTGGAGACGTCGGTGTTCTACGCCGGTTTCAATATGCTCGATCCGGTTGTCGGCGGTGACAGTGAACGAGCGCGACTGCTGCGTCAGGCGATAGCGATCGCCGTGGATTTCGAGGAGTTCATCTCGATATTCCGCAACGGCCGCGGCGAGCCGGCACAAAGTCCATTGCCGCCGGGGATCTTTGGCTATCGAGACGGCGAGCAGGGGGTCAATCCGGTGACCCACGTCTGGCGCAATGGTAGCGCCCGCCGACGGGACATCAGCGAAGCGCGTCGATTGCTCGAGCAGGCAGGCTACCCCGAGGGGCGCGATCCCAAGACCGGCGGTCCGTTGATCCTGTATTACGACACCCCGGCTGCCGGACCGGACAGCAAGGCGATGCTGCAGTGGTATCGCAAACAACTGGAGAAACTCGGCATCGAGCTGGTTATCCGCGCTACGGACTACAACCGTTTTCAGGACAAGATGCTCAAGGGAACCTCGCAGATCTTCAGCTGGGGGTGGAACGCCGACTACCCTGATCCAGAGAACTTTTTTTTCCTGCTTTATGGTCCGAACGGCAAGGTGGAATCAAAGGGAGAGAATGCAGCCAATTTCAAGAACGCAGAGTTCGATCGACTCTTCCTGACCATGAAAGACCTGCCGAATGGGCCGGAACGTCAGCAGATTATCGACCGCATGGTAGAGATTCTGCGCCAGGGGTCACCCTGGATGTTCGGTTTCTTTCCCAAGGCGTTCAGCCTGCACCACGCCTGGTTCCAGAACTCCAAGCCACATCTGATGGCGAACAACACGCTGAAGTACAAGCGTGTGGACGGCGCGGCGCGAAGTGCCGCGCAGCAGGCCTGGAATCGGCCCGTGTTGTGGCCGCTTGGCGCGTTGGTCGTTGTGCTCATTGTTTCGGTATTGCCGGCAATCCGGGGGTTCATTGCGCGTGAGAGGAGTCGGGCGCTGTGACTGCGTACATCGTGCGCCGAATGCTGTATGCGCTGCCGATCCTACTGGGCGTCAATGCACTTACGTTCGTTTTGTTCTTCGTCGTCAACTCGCCGGACGACATGGCCCGAATGCATCTCGGTAACAAGCGCGTGACGGCAGAGGCCATTCAGGCCTGGAAGCAAGAGCATGGCTATGAAAAGCCACTGTTGATCAATCACTCGGCGCAGGGCGCCGACATGCTGACCGACACGATTCTCTACGAGAAGTCGCTGCGCCTGTTCCTGTTCGATTTTGGGCAATCGGACAGCGGGCGTGATATCAGCCACGATATCTCGCAGCGAATGTGGCCCAGCCTCGCGATTGCGGTGCCGACCCTGCTGGTGGGTCTGGCCGTAAATATTACCTTCGCGCTGCTGTTGGCTTTCTTCCGTGCCACCTATCTCGATTTCTGGGGCGTGGTGCTGTGTGTCGCAATGATGTCGATCTCCAGCCTGTTCTACATCATCGGCGGACAGTTCCTGGTAGGGAAACTGCTGAACCTGGTGCCGATATCCGGCTATGACACGGGCCTGCATGCATGGAAGTTCATGGTTCTGCCGGTCGTCGTCGGCATTGTCGGTAGCATCGGTTCGGGGACGCGCTGGTATCGGACGCTGTTTCTGGAAGAGATCCACCGTGATTACGTTCGCTCGGCGCGCGCCAAAGGTCTGTCTGAGCATTGGGTCTTGTTCCGTCATGTGCTGCGCAATGCCTTGATACCGATCTTGACGGGGGTGGTCGTTGTGTTGCCGTTGCTGTTCATCGGCAGTCTGCTGACCGAGTCATTCTTCGGGATACCGGGCCTGGGGAGCTACACCATCGATGCCATCAATCGCCAGGACTTCGCAATCGTGCGGGCGATGGTGTTCCTCGGCGCAGTGCTGTACATCATCGGGCTGTTACTCACCGACATCTCCTACACAATGGTCGACCCGCGCGTGAGGCTAGACTGATCGCATGGCGTTTCAGCCGGTAATCCTCTGGACCGACGCCCTGATCTACCTGCTGCTCGGGCTCACGGCGGCGATGGTTTGGCATACGCGTCGCCACGAGCACCTCGCGGCGCCTTGGCGGCGCGTCGCGCGCAGTCGAACCGGCCAGGCGGCGATGGTGGTGCTGCTGTTCTATGTCGTTGTGGGCCTGCTCGATACGCTGCACTTCAACCCGCAGAGCGGCGTCGACGACCAGGGAGAGCCGATCTATTCAACCGAGGTGCTCAGCCTGTTTGATCATATGGCCGGATCTCTTCGCACCCAGCGCGAAAAGACCTATTCGGCCCCATTCGCCACCCACCTGTTCAGCAAGGAGAATATCGAACAGCCCGACGGCAGTATGCGGCGTGACTACCCGCGCCTGATTTACGGCGGGGCGCATCTGCAGCTTGGTGACGACAACAAGCTGCACGATATCGCGCTCAAGGCGCTGTCGGGTGCGCTCAAAGGCGGGGTAGTGTGGTTGATACTGCTGGTCGTGGTCTGTCGCGCGGATCGTGATCGCCTGTCCCGTCTGCTGGGAGGTCGCTTGCGCAATCCCTGGCACGTCGGCGCATGGACGGCGCTCGCGTTGGCGCTTCTGTTGGGGGCGCTTTGGGAGCTTTCTGCCTTCTATCACGTACTCGGTACCGACAAAGTAGGCGAGGACGTGTATTTTCAATCGCTCAAGAGCATCCGTACGGGGCTGGTCATCGGTACTTTGACCACACTGGTGATGCTGCCGGCCGCGATCTTGCTCGGAATCATGGCCGGCTATTTTCGCGGCTGGGTAGACGACGTCATACAGTATCTCTACACGACCTTGAACTCGATACCAGGCGTGCTGCTGATTGCTGCGGCAGTGCTGATGATGCAGATCTATATGAGCAATCATGAAGACGACTTCAACAGTGTCACTGAGCGAGCCGATCTACGCCTGCTGTTTCTATGTCTTATCCTTGGCGTGACCAGCTGGACGTCGCTATGTCGTCTGTTGCGCGGCGAGGCGCTCAAGCTGAAGGAGCTGGAATATGTTCAGGCGGCGCGCGCATTCGGCGTCGGCAACTTTCGGATCCTGCTACGTCACGTGTTGCCCAATGTGATGCATATCGTGTTGATTACGATCGTGCTCGACTTCAGCGGTCTGGTGCTTGCCGAGGCCGTGCTGTCGTACATCAACATCGGTGTCGATCCGGCTACTAACAGCTGGGGCAATATGATCAACGGCGCACGCCTCGAGCTGGCCCGCGAGCCCGTCGTATGGTGGTCGCTGCTCGCGGCCTTCGTCTTCATGTTTACGCTCGTGTTGGCGGCAAACCTGTTTTCCGATGTCGTGCGCGACGCCTTCGACCCCCGACTGAGACAACAGCGATGAGCCTGATCGAAAACGCCATGAGCGCGCGGCCGGCACCTACCGAAGCCTTGCTGGCACTGGATAAGCTGACAACCCACCTCGGCAGTGAAACGAGTCCGGTGCGTGCGGTCGACGAAGTGAGCCTGAATATCCGGCGCGGCGAGACTTTCGTGCTGCTCGGAGAATCGGGATGTGGCAAATCGATGATTGCGCTGTCCATCATGCGCCTGTTGCCACATTCGGGGCGAATCGTCGGGGGCGACATGCGGCTCGACGGGCAGTCGCTACGTGCGCTATCCGAGGCAGAGATGCGGTCCGAGCGTGGCGGACGTATCGGCATGATCTTTCAGGAGCCCATGACCTCACTCAATCCCGTGATGACCGTGGGTGAGCAGGTGGCAGAGGCGGTGCGCCTGCACGACAGCGAAAGCCGTGGCCGGGCAGCAGAGCGCGTCGTCGAGTTGTTCCGCGCCGTTGGCATTCCCGATCCGCAGCGCCGCACCCGAGACTATCCGCACCAGCTGTCGGGCGGCATGAAGCAGCGGATCATGATCGCGATGGCGTTGGCCGGACGGCCAGAGCTGCTGATCGCCGATGAGCCCACGACGGCGTTGGACGTGACCATACAGGCGCAGGTACTCGATCTTCTCAAGCAGCTGCAGCGTGATACCGGTATGGCCATTTTGTTGATCACACACGATCTTGGTGTGGTCGCGGAGATGGCCGATCGGGTGGGCGTTATGTATGCGGGTCAGTTGATGGAGATCAACGATGTCGAGGGCTTTTTCCGGAACCCGGTTCATCCCTACAGTCGCAAACTTTTCCGTTCGGTCCCTAAGGCGGAGAAACGTCACCAGGGCTTGGATGTCATTCCCGGAATCGTGCCGTCACTGAACCAGGCATTCGATTACTGCCGATTCGCTGATCGCTGCGAGTTTGCCCATGACCGGTGTCGCACGCAGCTGCCACCCTGGCGCGGCGAGGAACAAAGCGGCTACCGGTGCCATCTTGCACCGGAGGAAGTGCCTGAATCCGTCGCGCCGTTGCTCCCGACGCGGCACAGCCAGGGAACAGCCGGGAAGGCGTTGCTCGATGTCCGGCGCCTGAAGGTACATTTTCCGATTCACAAAGGCGTGTTGCGTCGTGTCGCTGGCCAGGTGAAGGCGGTCGACGGCGTAGACCTCAAGATCGACAGCGGCTGCACCGTTGCATTGGTGGGTGAATCCGGCTGCGGCAAGACGACGGTCGGCAAGGCGATCATCCAGCTGAATCGCCTGACCGATGGCCAGGTTCTTTTCGATGGTAACGACCTGGCGAACGTGCGCGGGCGCCGTCTGCGTCGACTGCGGCGCGAGTTCCAGATCATTTTTCAGGATCCGGCCTCCTCGATGAACCCGCGGATGCTGGTCGAAGACATTATCGCTGAGGGTATGATTGCGCAGGGTATCGGCGGCGACCGCAAGCAGCGACGCGCGTTGGTCGAGCGTCTGCTTGGGCAGGTGGGGATGCAGCCGACGGCCGCCGATCGCTATCCCCATGAATTTTCGGGCGGACAGCGCCAACGTATCGCTATTGCCCGGGCGCTGGCCCTGGAACCCCGCCTGATCGTCTGCGATGAGCCGACGAGTGCATTGGATGTGTCGGTTCAGGCCCAGGTCCTCAACCTGCTGAAAGAGCTGCAGGCGGAGCTGGGGCTGTCTTACCTGTTCATCACCCACAATATCTCAGTAGTCGCCTATCTGGCGCATGAGGTTGCGGTAATGTACCTCGGGCGCATCGTCGAGTATGGAGAGGTGGGCAAGGTCCTTGAGAATCCGCTGCATCCATACACTGCCGCGCTGTTGAGCGCCGTTCCGGTGCCGGATCCGGCCCATGAGCGCGAGGTCATCAAGCTGCAGGGCGACATGCCGTCACCGATCGATCCACCAACGGGCTGTCATTTTCATCCACGCTGTCCGCACGCCAGTGCAGTCTGCCGTGAACGCTATCCGGAAACAATCGAGGTCGAGCCCGGCCGGCGGGTAAGCTGCTGGCTGATGTCGCCGCAGTGACGGCGAGGGTATCGGCGGCCGTCGCAGGAAATCGGTTAGGCGTCGGGCTCGATGAACAACGTGAGCCTCTCGCCGGGATGGATATACCGGCCGAGGCGATTCCAACGCTTGAGATCGGCGATAGAGACCTGAAAACGCCGCGCTATGGTGTAGAGAGAATCTCCCTTGCGCACGAGATAACGCAGCCGTTGCCGCGCCAACGGGTTGGATGCGGTATTCGCGAAGCCAACCGTTTCCGACAGTGGGATAAGCAATACCTTGCCGGCTCGGATGCGGGAATCCCTCAGATGGTTTGCGTGGCGAATGGCGGCCACCGACACCTCGTAGTGACGTGCGATTCGGTTGAGGCTGTCACCGCGAATGACGGTATGGCGCTGCCAGCGCAGTCGCTCGTCGGCCGGCAGTTGCGCCAAGGCCTTTTGAAAGCCCTCCGCCTTGCTGACGGGCACGAGCAGTTCATGCGGTTCACTCGGCCTGCTGGCCCACCGTTTGTGGCCCGCATTCAGTTGCAACAGCTGTTCGACCGGGATTTCGGCGAGCTGCGCGGCGATCGTGAGATCGATCTGTCCGCCGGTGTCGACCGCGACGAAGAATGGGCGATCGAGGATCTCGGGTAGCACCATGCCGTATTTGTCCGGATCGGCGATTATGGCTGTCAGTGCAAACAGGCGGGGGACGTAGCGATCGGTCTCGCCCGGTAGATCAAGCGACCAGAAATCGGTCGGCTCACCGCGTCGTCTGGCGCGTTGGATCGCCTGACTAACGGTCCGTGCCCCGGCGTTGTAAGCTGCCAGGGCATACTCCCAATTACCCGAAAAATGTGCCTCGAGCCGTTCGAGGTAGACTATCGCGGCTGCGGTGGACGCACGGACCGTGCGCCGACCGTCGAACCACCAATCCCGCTTCAGTCCCAGCATCCCGCCGGTAGCAGGCATGAACTGCCACAGGCCGGCGGCGCCATCTTGTGAATACACGTGGGCCTGAAATCCGCTTTCTACGGCGGGCAGCAGCGCCAGTTCGGTGGGCAGACCGGCCTGTTCGACAGCATCGAGTATGTAGCGGAGATAGGGGCGTGAGCGCTCCATCAATCCTTGAAAGGCGCTCGGCGAGCGCTGCAGTCGGCGGATCTCTCGATCGATCCGCGGGTGCGAGCCCGGATGCATCCGAAAACCTTTCCGCAGACGTGGCCATATGTCCTGGTCGGCGATAACCGCTACGGGCGTGACCACGGGAGTCAACGCTTCACCCGGTTCGTCTGCGACAATGGGGCTCGCCGGCTGCTTTTGCGTCTGCAACGACGGTTCCGGCTGTGATTCCGGTGGTTGTGGGGCTTGCTGGGCGTTTAGTTCGGCGGGCCGAATGTCTTGCGTTACGCATCCAGAAAGGGCCAGGGCAGCCAGCAGGCCACACGGCGCAATTAGGAACCGCGATCGTTGCTGAGGGCGGATGCTTTGTTCAGAATCGATGGGGTGGCGCGCGGTTGTCATCATCGATGAATATACGAAATGCAGCACGGGGGTTCCAGGTTCGGCACCAAGATGTATCAGTCCAGCAAACGTGACAAAGATAGCAGTGAAACCGGCCAGCGGCTTGTGGACTGGTTTGCAGCCCAGCCGGGAACGCGGATCGCTGAACAGGAACGCGAGTCACTGGCAGCGATGGTGTCAGACCTATTCGGCTATCAGCTGCTGCAACTGGGTGAGCTCGGTGCCGATACGGCCTACCTGGCAAACTGCCCGATTTCGCGCAAGACACTGGTCAGCCATCGCGTAACGACGGGAAGCGCTAGCGCTAGCGTTATCGTCGGCGAAGGTTGCCGCCTTCCAGTCGCGTCTGACAGTGTGGACGCAGTACTCCTGATCCATACGCTGGACTTTTCGCCGGATCCCCATCAGGTCTTGCGCGAGGTCGAGCGTGTCCTTATCCCGGAGGGACGGGTGATCGTGGTGGGATTCAATCCTTACAGCCTCTGGGGGCTGTGGCGCCTGTTTGGGCGTTGGCGTGGGGCGATACCGTGGTGCGGGCGTTTCTTGTCGTACCCGCGACTCAACGACTGGCTGACGCTGTTGGGCTTTCGGGTTGAGCGAATGGACGTCATGGAGTTCCGGCCGCCTACCCGAAAAGGCCGTTTCGAGATGATAGAAAACGTGGGGCGTCGCGTGTGGCCCATGCTGGCCGGCGTTTACGTCGTCAGGGCGGTGAAACGCGTCTCGCGCGTTACCCCAATCCGCCAGCACTGGTCGCGCCTGCGTGCAGTAGGTCCGCGGGCAATCGAACCCACGGTGCGCGAGATCAAGGATGTCTGATCGTGTCGCGCTGTTTACCGATGGTGCCTGTCGCGGCAATCCCGGCCCAGGTGGCTGGGGCGCAGTGTTGCGGTTCCAGGATAGCGAGAAGGAACTGCACGGAGGGGAGGCCCTGACCACGAACAATCGGATGGAGCTGATGGCTGTGATCAAGGGGCTGCAGGCGCTCAAGCGCCCCTGCCGTGTCGACGTGACAACCGATTCGCAGTATGTAAAAAACGGGATCACCCAGTGGATCCATAACTGGAAGCGCAACGGATGGCGGACTGCGGCCAGAAAACCGGTCAAGAACGACGATCTTTGGCGGTTACTCGATGATGTGGTGGCGCGGCACGCAGTGAGTTGGCATTGGGTGAAGGGTCATAGCGGTCATCCGGAAAACGAGCGTGCGGACGCCCTCGCCAATCGTGGCATCGATCAGGTCAGCCGCTAGTGTTATTCTGAGCTTATGAACTGGGTCAGTTTTTCAGATTGCGTCGGCCGAGGGTTCTCAATCTCCACGAGGTCTCTCGCAGCACTTGTGTGCGGTGCGCTACTGTATACGCCGCCGGTGAGCGCTGATCCGCCCATCGCCAATCTGCCGCAGCATATGCAGCTGAATCGGGCAAATCAGGAGAGACTCAGGGACATCCAGCAATCGCCCGCCACGGAAGAGGAAGTGTCTGAGCCGGTGCCTTATTCGGTGCAGCGGCAGCGGGATCGCCAGCAGCAGAGCGAGCAGCGGGTCTTGCAGGAGAGTCAGCGACGTGAATTGCTGCTGCTCAACCGGCGTGCCCGGACTGCGGAGCCCCCTTATGGGCCCAGTCGACTGGACGGCATCGGACGGCAGCGGCAGTTTCAACTAGAACAGCAGCACCAGCTCAATCGATTCAGAATGCAATCGCGGGGAGCCCGAGGCGCTCCGCCCGTTACCGCGCCAACTGGGGTATCCCGCCCACTGCCCATTCCCAGGGCCCTGACCCGCTGATGCAGCGTTGCCGACTGCGCATCTAAAGTCGAATCGCGGACTGCCGAAAACCTGTCTGATACGGGCGTTTTCTGTCCCACTACAGGCGGACTCGAATGGGTGCTACCGATACATCGAACGAACGTCGGATAGGTGTCGACGCCATCCCCAAGGATATCAAGGCACGATTGACGGAAGTGCAACGCCATTCGCTGGCACAACTGCAGGGATTCGGGTGGACAATCAAATTCGTCCGCAGGCCGCTCTTCCAAGATCAGATCGTGGTATTGGTCGATCCTTCGGGGAACCAGCACGCCATTCTCAGGGAAGATGGCTCAATCGATCGAGAGATGGATTTTACCATCCGGTAACCTGTACGACGCGTCAGGGCCAATGGCACCGAGTTAACGGCTTTCGCCCCGGCCGGTTCGAGCCGAGGGACGCCGTGAATCCCTCCCTGGAGGCTCGACTGCAGAATCCTTGCTG
>JBATKF010000244.1:0-8381 GCA_049669185.1 Sedimenticolaceae bacterium
GCTTCAGCGCCGCGATCGGCGCGCTGTCTGCGGCCGAACGGTGCGCCACCCAGTCACCCATTGCGGCCGCCAACGGCGCAATCAGGGATGCTAGGGCACCACAGCCATGCAACACCTCAAAAAAACGCCACGGCTGCTCGGTCTCCATGGCACTGCGCATCTCACGCCACAAACGCTCGGCACCGATGTGCCGCATCTCGCCCTGCTGCGCCATCTGACACATCAGACGATGCGTGGTGTGCGCGACGCAGAAGCCCTTTCGACCCAGTTTGGCGGCAAAGCGGGCGACGCGCAGCACCCGCACCGGGTCTTCGACGAAGGCCGGCGAGACATTTCGCAGCCGCCCGGCGGCGAGGTCGGCACGACCGTCGAAGGGATCGATAATGCGGGTGTCGTCGCGCTGAGCCATCGCGTTGATGGTCAGGTCACGACGACGCAGGTCTTCCTCCAGGGTCACGTCAGGATCGGCGTACACCTCGAATCCGCGATAGCCCTCGCCCTGCTTTACCTCGCGGCGTGCCAACGCATACTCCTCCCCGGTATCGGGATGCAGAAATACCGGGAATTCACGGTCGGCGGGGATGAAGCCGCGCGCGCGCATCGCTGCCTCATCGGCACCAACCACCACCCAGTCGCGTTCGCTGACCGGCATACCCAGCAGCCTGTCCCGAACCGCGCCGCCGACCAGGTAGATTTCCATGGCCTATTTCGCCTCCAGTCGGCGTGGAGCCGGCAATGTAGAGTTCACGAGGCAACCTGCTCGGTTGCCTCGCGCTCCTTGCGCTGCAGCTCCCACATCTCACGATAGACACCGGCGGCGGACAGCAGCTGCTCATGCGTACCGCTCTCCACCACGCGGCCGCTGGACATCACCAGAATCCGGTCGGCGTCCACGACCGTGGAGAGCCGGTGCGCAATTACCAGCGTCGTATGCTCCGCGGCAACCTCGGCCAGGGTCTCCTGGATCGCCCGTTCGGTGCGCGTATCGAGCGACGAGGTCGCCTCATCGAAGATCAGAATCTCGGGATCCTTGAGGATCGCGCGTGCGATCGCGACTCGCTGTTTCTCACCACCTGAGAGTTTGAGGCCCCGTTCGCCGACCACGCTTTCCCAGCCGTCCGGCAGGCTCTCGATGAATTCGCGAATATGTGCCATCGCGGCCGCACTTTCGACCTCCTGCCGCGTGGCGCCCGGTCGGCCATAGGCGATGTTGTAGTAAATGGTGTCGTTGAACAACACGGTGTCCTGCGGCACGATGCCGATCGCTGCCCGCAGACTGTCTTGAGTCACCGAACGGATATCCTGGCCGTCGATGCTGATAGTCCCGGCATTCAAGTCGTAGAAGCGATAGATCAGGCGTGCCAGTGTCGATTTGCCGGCCCCACTGTGGCCAACTACCGCGATCTTTTGGCCTGCCGGCACCTCCAGGTCGAGATGGTGCAGAATCTGCCGCTCCGGCTGGTAACTGAAATCGACGCCGGCGAAACGCAGGCCGCCACCCCTTATCTCGAGCGGTACGGCATCGGCGGCATCCCTGATCTCAGGCTCGCGTTCGAGGAGCTTGAAGATTAGGTCCATATCCGCCAGCGAGTACTTGATCTGGCGGTATACGATGCCCAAAAAGCCGAGCGGGATGAAGAGCTGCAGCATAAAGGCATTGAGCAGCACCAGGTCACCGATGCTCATGTCACCATTGGTCACGCCGCGCATCGCAAGATACATCACCAGGGTGACGCCTAGCGCGATGACCGCGCCCTGCCCAAAGTTCAGCATCGACATCGAGGTCTGACTCTTGACCGCCCAGTGCTCCCAATCCGACAGCGTGCCGTCGTAGCGCCTTAGCTCCATCTGTTCGTTGCCGAAATACTTCACTGTCTCGTAGTTGATCAGGCTATCGAACGCCTGGTTGTTGGCCTCGGAATCAAGGCGGTTCATAGAGTGCCGAAAATCCATGCGCCACTCGGTGATGGCAAAGGTCACCAGTACGTACACAGCAACCGCACCGAACATCGCCACCGTAAATATCAGGTGGTAGTCGCGCAGCAGGATGACGGCTACCAGGGTGAACTCGACCATGATCGGCAAGATGCTGAAGGCCATGTAGTTCAAGATCTGACTCACGGAGCGCGTGCCGCGCTCGAGGTCGCGACTGACTGCGCCGGTCCTGCGGTCGAGGTGAAAGCGCAGTGACAGCTTGTGCAGGTGCTCCAGCACACGCGTCGACAGACGCCGCATTGCGCGATAGCGGACCTTGGCGAACACGACATCGCGCAGTTCGTTGAAAAGTGTCGACGACAGCTTGAGCAGCCCATAGGCGAGCAACAGCGAAAAGGGTAGTGCTGCAGCCAACAGCATAGGATCGTCTTTGGCGCGCTCGTAGTACTCGACGATCTCCTTCAGGACCAGCGGCACACCGACATTGGCGACCTTGGACAGCACGAGACAAGACAGCGCGAACAACGCCCGACCACGGAATTCCCACAGAAACGGCAGCATGCCGCGCAGGTTTTGCCAATCCCGACGATCCTTATGGACTTGGGGCGCCGCGCGCGCTGTGTGCTGCATGATAGAATTTCAGCAATTTCAATGACCTGTCGCCAGACGGCTACAGCTTATCAGAGTCATCGCGATGCAAAAGCCTCCAATGAGCGACCCTTTAGGGAGCTGCAGCAGCTCCGAACCCTTTGCGCTGCAGGTGATTGGCGACAGCATGGAGCCGGAGTTCCCGGATGCCTGCCTGGTCGTCATCGAGCCGTCCGACTGGTGCCAGCATGGCATGTACATCATGGCCATGGTCGAGGGCGTGCGCTGGTTTCGGCAATATCTCAAAGACGACCACGGCGAACGTCTGGTGGCGCTGAATGACCTCTACCCTGAGATCGAGCTCGAGGGGCTCGACTGGAAGGTAGAGGGCATCATTATGCAGCGGACGCTGCGCCGCGGCCAGACGGCATCCGGTCGGCGCGAGGTCAAACACTACAAATACGCCTGATCCCCTCGCTGGACACGTGCTTTAGTGAATCCAGGAATCTGGAGATCTTCAAAACAACCTTGGGATCGTGCGAGCATTGATACCCAGATCACAAACCGGAGTCGTCCATGCTGTACCGCACGCTAGGATTCATTGCCCTCACCCTGCTCACGCAGGCCGCGAGCGCGGACATCAAGGCCACCACGGCGGATGGCCGCGAGGTGCTGTTGCGGGACAACGGCACCTGGACGCTGATGACCGATCAATCCGGCGAGGAGTCGTCTCAACAGGCAAACCTGACGCTGGAAAAAAAGTTCGACCTGGCACGTGGCTGCCGTCTGGGACTGCGTCTGAAAAACGATCTCACCGCGCAAATCCGCACCCTGGTCCTGCGCTTCACGGCCTACAAGGACGACAACATACCTTTCGAGACGGTGAGTCGTGGTTTCTCTTACATCAAACCGACGGCATCGCAATACCAGGAGATCAGCTTCCGGGGAATCAGTTGCGACGAAATCAGCGCGGTCGAGGTGTCGGCGGCGCGCAACTGCCATGTCGCCGAGTTGACCAAATACTCGGCGTCGGAGGAGCGCTGTCTGGAGTTGATCGACGTATCGGCCAGTGACGTGCTGCCGATTGCCAAACGTATCTCGGCAGACTAAGCGTGTAGCAGAGTCTGCAGGCGGTCGTTAAGTATATCGATAAGCAGCGGATGTTCGCTGATCAGGGGCGAAATCTTGACCCGCAGTCCGGGATTTCGTGCCATGGCATCAGCACAGATCTCTTCGATGTCACCGCCCGCTCCGGCATGACGGCCCGGTGAGATGAACATCATCGCCAACACGATCACCGCATCGGCGTCCTGGCCCGCGCAGCTGTCGAGCAGATCACCGAGCAGCTGCCCGTTAAAGTCGTACTCCGCGCCCTGGCGGCGCTCCATCACCGCCTGGCCGAGCGAGATCCCCTCCGGAAGGCGCTCGCGTAGCATCATGGTCACCTTGGCCCTGACCGCCGTCACTTCCGGCAACGGCGAGCCGTGGTCTACCACGATGACGCGGGTCGGCTCCGCACCCAGGTCCACGCTGCATTGAATGACATGGTCGGCAAGGATGTCTGCCAACAGGCCCTCACCCTCCGGCATCGGTGACAACACGTCCGCCTGGCGTATCTTGAATGGGCCAAATTCGTCCATCAGGCGTTCGACCTGCTCCGGAATGAATTCCGTGAGCGCGCGGCTCTTGCCGAAAAACAGTGGCAAAACGACGAAATCCCGTTGTCCTTTCTCCAGCTGATCACGCAGGAATGCCGGCAGCAGCCTGGCCGGCTCCCCGCCGAGCTCGTCGCGGGAAATCTTGTCTGCATGCTGTAGTGACACCGGGGTGATGTGGCGCCCGCTGGCCTCGCTCAGCCTGGCCGCAATCGACCGCAGGCTCAGCGTCGCCGCACTGCGCCGCGATCCATTGTCCACCAGCAAGATGACCGGATCGGCCATGCTTCTCCCCCGATAAGGACACAACACCTCGCTTGAGGCACTAGCCTGGAAATCTCACATGCCGGTCAGATTTCCAGGCTAGTATCCGCTAGTTCGAGGGAATGAGTTAACTTGCGGTGTAAGGTGTTGTTGCACGGCCGCATCCGGCCGTCCGGATGCGGCGTCGAACCCGGGCTCAGAGGATCTCGACCAGCTCGATATCGAAGGTCAGTGCCTTGCCTGCCAGCGGGTGATTCGCATCGAGCTTCACAGTCTCTTCGGTGAAGGATATGACGGTGAAATTGTCCACTTTTCCGTCATCCGCCTGGCCCTGAAGCACCATGCCTGCCGTCAACTCGAGGTCCTTGGGCATCAGCTTGCGCGGGACCTCCTGGACCATCTCAGGATTGACCTCCCCGTAGGCATCCACCGGTGCCAGGGTCACGGTGCAACTCTCGCCGGGGACGAGATCGGCAACCGCCTGCTCGAAACCGCTGATCAGCTGGCCCTGCCCCATCGCGAACTCCAACGGATCGGCGCCACGCGAGGAATCGAACTGGGTGCCGTCGTCCAACGTCCCCGCGTAGTGGACGCGCACCGTGTCGCCGCTCTTGGGTTTCTGCATGAGATCTCTCCTGTATTGCCTGCCGTTGAGGCTGCGTCGACGGTGGCTTGACACAGCCACCACGATCTACCGCAGAGAACTATGCAAAACCGGCCATTCAACCGCTTCCTCAACAACCCTAATGAAAGCCGGCGCCAAACTCAAACCCGGTGATTCAAGCTATGGATCAGAATCCGACCGAGGCAAACAGGCTGGCCATGACGAACGCGCTCGCGGCCAGGAGTACCCGCCGTGGGTTCACCTCGCCGCTGTTCACCCACACCCCGCCGACCAGCGCAGTCAGCGCCCCGACGACGCCTACCTGCCAGTCTGCCGAGATCAACAGCGCCGCACTGATGCAGGCCAGAAACAGCATGAACAGTAGCTGCGCGACTCGCACGGTTCGGTCGACGCCATAGCGGACCGCGAAGCAACGCTTGCCCGCGCGGCGATCCGTTTCGATCTGCGGCGGCTGATGCGACAGCAGCAGGGCCATGGCCAGCGCGCCGAACGCGATCGACCCGGCCAGCATGCCGATATCCGGGTCGAGGCCCGCTACCAGCCATAGGCAGCCGAAGACTCCGGGGCCGTAGCAGATACCCGTCACCCATTCCCCCAGGTGGGTATAGGACAGCGGTCGGCGACCCGCGTTGTACAGATATCCCAGACCCACCATCGGCAGCGCGATTAGCAATATCCACCACTGGTCTTGCTGCCACAGTACCGCGAGGCCAAGCAGGCCGCCGGCCAGCAGACTGATCAGGCCGTGCCGTGCCGCCGTCCGCGGCCGCCCGCGGTGTACCCTTACCCAGGAGTCGTGTTTCTCGACGTCTGCCCCAAGGCGCCAGTCGGCGGCGTCGTTGAACAGATTGATCGCATGCTGAACCAGGATTACCGCGACGGTCGCGAGCGACAGCCCCAGCGGATGCCGCAGCGCGGCCGGAGCCAGCAGCGGCACGCCGAGTCCAGGCAGCAGCGAGACCAGGTAGATCGGCGGATTCAGCGCCTCTTGCCAGCTGCTGCCGGATGCTGCGATTGTGCCGTCCAGGTCGGTGTCGCGCATTCGCTCAGGACGCCTCTAGGCTCTTGGCCGCGATCTCGTAGACATCCTTCGAGACCTCGGCGGCAGCGACGGCCTCGAGTACCGCGCGCATGCCCGCCTGGCGGTGCTCGTCGTAACGCCGCCAACGCGAGATCGCACGCAGCAGGCGCGCCGCGATCTGCGGATTGGCGGGGTCCAGCGCCAACACCTGCGCCTGCAGAAACGCATAGCCACTGCCATCGGCGGCGTGGAAACGTACCGGGTTCGCGTTGGCGAAGCTGCCGACGAGGGCCCGCACCTTATTCGGGTTACGCATCGAGAAGGCCGGATGGGACATCAACTGGTGAACCCGTTCGAGTGTGTCCGCTCGGCTCGACATCGCCTGGACGGCGAACCATTTGTCCATCACCAGCGGATCACCCTGCCAGCGCCTCTCGAAATCCGCCAGTGCCTCTGAACGCGCCGGATGGTCACCATCGGCCAGCAGCGAGAGTGCGGCCATGACATCGGTCATGTTGTGTTGCCGAACATACTGTGCATGGCAGAGATCCCCGCCCTGCATACCGGCCGACGCCGCCAGGTACCCCAGCACCCGGTTCTTCAGGCTTCGCTGACCGATCGCCTCGGCGGTCGGCGCATACGAGGCAGCATCGTCCATGCGTCGGTATATTGCGTGCAGTTCGTCAGCGAGTGCACGACCGACGGCGATGCGCAGCGTGTCGCGCGCGAGGTGCAGGGCATCGACGTCGACCGTTGCCATGAAATCACCCAGGTAAGCAATCGACGGCAGACTCAGCACCTCTGCCAGCAGCGCGGGCTCTGCATCTTTGCTCGACAACGCGCCGCGGAACGCCTCGATCAGGCCGTCGGGTACGGCCATCTCGATCCCGCGCTGGTAGTTGTCCACCATCTCGAGCAGTACGCGACGAGACAGCGTCTGCGCCGCGTCCCAGCGGTTGAAGCCGTCGCTGTCGTTGGCCATCAGAAACATCAGCTGCGCGTCGCTGTAGGCGAACTCGAGCTTGACCGGCGCACTGAATCCACGCAGCAGCGAGGGCACCGGCTCCTCGTGCACGTCGTGGAAGGTGAAACGCTGACGCGCTGCCGTCAGCTGCAGGGTGTGCTGTGTGGTCGGCTGCGACGCATCATTCAACCGCACCGCCATGTCACGGCCGTCACCCCCGACCAGGCCAGCCACGATCGGGATAAGGAAGGGTGGCTTGTCAGTCTGACCGGGGGTATCGGGCACGGACTGCTGGATGTCCAGCGTGTAGCTGGCCGCGGCCGGATCGTAGGTCGCCTTTACCTCGAGCAATGGGGTGCCGGCATAGTCGTACCAGTGCTGCATCTGCGAGAGATCCTGCCCGGAGGCGTCCGCCATGCAACGCACGAAATCCTCGGTCGTGACCGCCTGGCCATCGTGACGGGAAAAGTACAGATCGGTCGCCTTGCGAAAGGTCTCCGGGCCGAGCAGATTGGCCTGCATGCGCACCACCTCGGCGCCCTTCTCATAGACCGTGACGGTGTAAAAGTTGTTGATCTCGATATACGAGGCCGGGCGAATCGGATGCGCCATGGGCCCGGCGTCCTCGGCGAACTGGTGCGCACGCAGCAGACGCACGTCCTCGATGCGCTTGACCCCGCGTGCGCCCATGTCGGCGGAAAACTCCTGGTCACGGAATACCGTAAATCCCTCCTTCAGCGACAATTGAAACCAGTCTCGGCAGGTAATGCGATTGCCCGTCCAGTTGTGGAAATACTCATGCGCAATCACGCCCTCGATACCGAGAAAATCTTGATCAGTGGCGGTATCTGGGCGTGCCAGCACGAACTTGGAGTTGAAGACGTTCAACCCCTTGTTCTCCATCGCGCCCATGTTGAAGTCGTTCACCGCGACGATGTTATAGACGTCGAGGTCGTACTCCCGACCATAATTCTGCTCGTCCCAGCGCATCGCATTGACCAGGGATCGCAGCGCATGATCGCATTTGTCGATGTTCTCCGGCTCGACGTAGATGCGCAGCTGCACCCTGCGTCCCGACGACGTTTTGTAAGCGTCTTCGATGTAGCGTAAGTCGCCCGCGACCAGGGCGAACAGATAGCTTGGCTTGGGAATGGGATCGTCCCACGCCGCATAATGGCGCCCCGCCGGTAACTCACCGGCCTCACGCGGGTTGCCGTTCGACAGCAACACCGGGTAGCGCGTACGGTCGGCCTCGATCCGCACCGAGAAGCGGGCCATGATGTCGGGCCGGTCGAGGAACCAGGTGATCTTGCGAAAGCCCTCGGGTTC
>JBATKF010000245.1:0-10272 GCA_049669185.1 Sedimenticolaceae bacterium
ACCCGGGACTACATCGAAGGCAAGTTCGGTTGATGAAGGCCGCAGCGAATCCGACGAACCATCTGGAAAATCATGCCATGAGTACCGATCCGGAGCTGACATACGCCATCCAAACCGAGGATCTGAATCTTTGGTATGGCACCTTTCAGGCCCTGTTCGATGTCAATCTTGGCATTCGTAGCGGTCTAATTACCTCGCTGATCGGTCCGTCGGGCTGCGGCAAGTCGACTTTTCTGCGCAGCGTGAACCGGATCAACGAACGCCTCGGCTACGTGCGCATCGACGGCAGCATCAAAGTCCTCGATCAGAACATCTATGCTCCCGCGGTCGAACTGCTGCAGGTGCGCAAGCAGATCGGCATGGTGTTCCAGCGTCCCAACCCGCTGCCGCTTCCGATCCGCGACAACGTGCTTTTCGGCTACAAGATCCACAACAAGGAGGCCAAGGGGGGCCGCGCCGAGGAAGACGAGGTCGTCGAACAGGCGCTGCGCCAGGTGTTGCTGTGGGACAAGGTCAAGGATAAGCTGAAGCGCAAGGCGACTGAGCTGTCGTTAGAGGAGCAGCAGAAGCTTTGCATCGCCCGCCTGCTGCCGGTCAAGCCGCGGGTGCTGTTGATGGATGAGCCGTGCTCGGCCCTCGACCCCAAGGGGACCGAGGCAGTGGAAGAGCTGATCTGGGAGCTCAGCGGCCAGTACACTATCCTGATCGTGACCCACAACATGGCCCAAGCGCGGCGCGCCAGCGAGGAGTGCATCTTCATGTTGATGGGCAAGGTCGTGGAGCATAGCAAGACGGACGAGCTTTTCCTGGCCCCGGAGAAGCAAGAGACGGCAGACTATATCGAGGGACGTTTCGGCTAGCGCCCCTCTTTATTGAGGAGCGTAGGTGACCGTCAGATCGGCCAACATTCTAATCGTCGACGATGAAGCACCGATCCGGGAGATGGTCGATTTCGCACTTTCTGCGGACGGGATTGGCTGTGTCGGTGCCGCGACGATCGCCGAGGCCGAGGCACGCATCGCAAAGGCGCCACCGGATCTGATCCTGCTGGACTGGATGCTGTCGCGCGGCGAGTCGGGGCTGGATTTCATGAAGCGCCTGCGCACGGACGACTGGCACAGCGCCATCCCGATCATCATGTTGACCGCACGCGACAGCAGCCCCGACAAGGTGGCGGCGCTGAATGCCGGCGCCGACGACCATATCAGCAAGCCGTTCTCGCCGTCGGAGCTCAAGGCACGCATCCATGCAGTGCTGCGCCGCTGCGCGCCGGTCTCCGCCAAGCAGCTGCACAACGGCGAGACGATCACGGTATGTGGGCTGCATCTGGATTTGCGTACCCGGCGTGTCACTGCGGACGGCAAGCCGATCGAGTTGGGGCCGACGGAATTCCGCCTGCTGCATTTTCTCATGCGCCATCAGGAGCGAGTATACAGTCGTTCCGAGTTGATCGGCTATGTGTGGCCGCCGAACACCTATGTCGAGGAACGCACCGTCGATGTGCACATCCGCAATCTGCGCCGTGCGCTGCAGGCATCCGGTCGCCGCCAGGTGATTCAGACCGTGCGCAGTGTGGGTTACCGCTTTTCGGTCTGTTGAGCGGACCCGTCATTACCAAGACGATTGCCCGAGCCGAATCGATGCCCTTACAGCGACAAGCACTGTCCGAAGAACTCCTGTGGCTGGCGCTGTTCGCTGCGGCGGTGGGGGTAGCGCTGGTCGCCGGCGCCGAGCCGACGATCGCGATTGCAGTGGGCCTGACCGCCTATCTGCTCTGGCATCTCGTGCAGGCGGTGCGTCTGCTGCTGTTCGTGCAGTGCAATAGCGGCCTCAAGGTACCCTGGATCTGGGGTGTCTGGCGGGATGCCTTCGACAGGGTGCGCTGGATGCAGCGGCGCGAGCAAAAACGCAAGCGTCGTCAACGGCGGTTTTTCGCGCGCTTCCGAAAGATGGTCGCGGCGATGCCCGATGGTGTGATCATCCTCGGCAGCAGTGGAGAGGTCAGCTGGGTGAATCCCCAGGCCAGATTGTATTTCGGTCTCGGCGATGGCGCGCTGGAAGGACGCAGGCTGGTAGACCTGGTCGATGAACCGTTACTGTTGGACTATCTCGAGGCAGGAGACTTCGAGCGGGTGCTGGAACTCGAGGCCCCGGGCGATCCGGCGGTGATGTTGTCGATCAGCGTATCGCGCTTCAAGAAGGGCCGGCAGCGCTTTCTGCTGGTGGCCCGCGACATAACCCGACAGCACTATCTGCATCAATCCCAGCGCGACTTCTCGCTCAATGTGTCGCATGAGTTGCGCACGCCGCTGACCGTGGTCCGCGGTTATCTCGAGACCTTATGCGACAGCGAATCCCCGGAGTCGCCGCGTCGCAAGCCGCTGCTGCGCATGCTGCAGCAGGCGGAACGCATGCAGGATGTCATCCAGGATCTGTTGATGTTGTCCCGGCTGGAGAGTCGGTCCGAGGCGGTAGGCCGGAAACCCGTGGTGGTGGCCGATCTGCTCGACGAGGTCGCGCACGAGGCCGAGCGATTGGCGAAGGAGTCTAAACACGTGCTGGCCTTCGCCGGGGACCCTACGCTGTTGTTTCTGGGCGATGAGTCATTGCTGCGTTGCGCGTTCTCCAATCTGATCTTCAATGCGATCCGTCATACACCGATGCGGACACGTGTTGATGTCACCTGGGGTAGTGATGGGGACTACGCGTTCCTGGAGGTTCGGGACAACGGTACCGGGATCCCGACCCGACATCTGCCGCGACTCACTGAGCGTTTCTATCGGGTCGATGCCGGTCGCTCGCGCGATGCAGGTGGCACCGGTCTCGGTCTTGCGATCGTGAGCCAGATCCTGGACACCCATGACGCCAGCCTGCTGATCCGCAGCGAGGAGGGTCGCGGCGCCAGGTTCAGCTGTCGCTTCCCGCGGCAGCGGTGGAGCCGGCTGCCGGTCGAGTCCGGTGACCTAAAGGGTGCCATGTTGCCTTTGCGCAGTTCGGCCGCGCCGGGGGCGAAACTGCCTGTTTGACTCGGCCTGCGGCGCCTAATGCGGAAACCCCCAGCGGTCCGCTATAAATTCGCATAAATAACTTGAATAATGAAATTAAGTTTCTGTTATAAATAATAAAAATTGGGCATTGTTCAACGAGGCTATGCCTCCCGGATCGGGCCTGGCGCCACCCGATAGAGATGCCACGCTGCGTCCGTGGCCGCGGCCCTCAGCAGGTTCGCAGATCGGTGCTGCCACCACCCCACTTGCCCCAAAAAGATGCAATACTTCTTTCATAACCGGCAGTAGACCGGTAGACAGATGCCCGACCGGCGCAAGCCATCGATTCTGCGCGGTCAAGGCACGGCTGGCACCGAAACAACAATCAAGCCCAGTCGCAAGGATGATCAGACATCCTTAAAGGAGGGTAGGCCGCGATGTTCGTTAGCTTTTTTCAACAGATGTTTCTGCGTGCCGACAAGGCCATGCCCTCGGCGGCGGCCCACGGGCGCGTTGACAGGGCGTGTCCGGATGATCTCTCCGGTGCGGTGGAGCAGGTCGTGGACCGGCTCTACAGTCGTCTTCGCGTCGTCCCGAACTATGCCCGGGTGCTGCAGGAACCGATTGCGACCACGTTCCGCTATATCGACGAGGTCGCCGAGTCCATCCCGGGGCCCTTGCTGTGTTCCCGGTCGCGTTTCTCCGAAGACCCTCATGCCACAGCCTTTTTTGTGAGCCCGCAGCACATGCAGGAGGTGTTCAGTCAAAGCGACGAAGTGCGGCGACTGTTCGACGCCAACCCGCTGGTGGAGGACTGCTGGGGGCTGCTTTGCATGCACAGGCAGGAACGTACGCAACCCGGCATGGCGCTGGTCAAGGACAAGCTGCAGCGGGACGTCATGCAGACCTCCGTCAGCTTCACCGACCATCAGATCGTCTCACCGGGTATCGACGAGATGGCGGCGCGCTGTGCGCTCAAATGCTGCATGTTCGATGGTCTGCTCTCCTATATCCAACGCAGGGCGACAGAGGCCAAGACCCGAACCCTGGATCTCGAGAACCGCCTGAACTCGCTCAACAGTCGACTGCGCCGTCTTTCGCGTGAGGAAGATCCCGAGAATCGGGGGCCCGTACTGACCAAAAACATACAGGAGTTGGAGCAGCAGCTGGCCGCCCAGGAGCTGCGCCTGAGCACCCTGTCGGAACACCTGGACTTTGTCGCCCATGTCCTGTCCCACCCGGCGGAGTTCCTGGGCAGCGATCGGTGTTCTCTGCGTTTGAATCGCCAGGCGGTCAAGCTGGCGGACGACGACGAGACGCCTGCGTACGAGCTCGAGCTGGCGGAATTTCGTATCGCGTCGCAACAGCCGCGCATCGGCGCCATGGTGCGATTCCCGCGGGTCGAGTTGCTGCCTCAGCCGGATCTCCTGAAACAGGCAGATCTATTTCTGGCGATTTAATCCGGGGACAGTGGCGGCCGCGTTGACGATTGAGAGGAGCAGGAAATGCTCGATGACGACGCAAAACTGGGTATCTCAGAGGTGCTCCTCGAACGCCTCGAAAAGGACCGCCTGCCGAGGATTCTCAAGATAAAGGAACGCGTCGACCAGGGACTCGCATTGGACGACACGGACTTCGCGTTTCTCGAACTGGTGGTGACCGATGCGCAGAAAAATCATCTGCTGATCGATTCTCTGCCCGAGTGTCGGGATGTGTTCGCGCGGGTGATTCATATCTACCGAGACATCACGGCGAAGGCCCTCGACAACGAGGAGCATCGATAGCCCAACGGCACTTCTCCGCGAGCCTTGGGGCCAGACCTCACCAGGCTGCCGCGTGTCGGCGCGTTGCTGTGAGCCGATAGCCGGCCGTCGCATTTTTTGTTACGTTTCCATTACAACGGCGTTACAAGGCCCCGCTCCGGCTCTCGGGCCTCACCTTGGAGGCTATCTGGTCTTGGATCTGACTTTCTGGATCGAGCTGGTGTTGTTCGTGGTTCTGCTCGGCTTTTCCGCGTTCTTCTCGAGCTCGGAGACGGCGCTGTTTTCGCTCAAGAGTGTGCAGATCGAGAACATGCGTACCGGGGGGAATCCGCGGATTGGCCTGATCGGCCGACTGCTCAGTGAACCACGGCGGCTGATCGTCACCATCCTGATCGGCAACGAATTTGTCAATGTGGCCGCCTCTGTGCTGTCGGCCGCGATGGTGATTCAGCTCCTTGGCGCCGAGAACAAGTTCTTCAACCTGTTCATCATGGTGCCCATCCTGCTGGTGTTCGGGGAGATCACGCCCAAGACCCTGGCCATCCGCAACAATATCGCCTTCGCCACTTACCAGAGCGCTCCGATCGATCTGTTTGCCCGCCTGATAAGCCCGATTCGCTGGGCGGTGCGGAAGGTCGCCGATTGGTTCACGACGCTGATCGTCGGCACTGAGCGTTCTCCAGGCAATATCATCACGGAGGA
The DNA here is from genome assembly GCA_049669185.1 of Sedimenticolaceae bacterium. GTDB lineage: Bacteria > Pseudomonadota > Gammaproteobacteria > Chromatiales > Chromatiaceae > Thiosocius. Next base: position 5,453 of record JBATKF010000245.1, read on the forward strand.
CATGGTCCGGACGCTCGCCCATGAAGCCGTCGGCGAGGGCGCCTTGGATCACATGGAGGCCCAGCTCATCGACCACATCTTCGATTTAAGCAGCCGGACGGTCGGAGACTTGATGACCCCCCGGGCAGACGTCACCTTTGTACCGCTGGATGTCGGCGGTGGTCAGATCCTGGAGATCTTCCGTCAGAGCAAGCAGTCGCGGATGCCGGTGTTCGAGTCTCATCGCGACAATGAGCCGACAGAGAAGCAGATGATCCGGCGCACATTCAGCTTCACCGAGACGAAGGTGCGGGATGCCATGCGTCCATTGATCGACGTGGCCGTGGTCGACAGGCAGGCCAACTGTGGTGAGGCACGGCGCCTGGCTGCAGAGACTGCGCATATCCGCCTGCCGGTCTATCTTCCCCCGGGTGCCTATTCCACACTTGCCGGTTTCATCCTGCACAAGACCGGGGCCATCCCGCCACAGGGAACACGCATCGACGAAGGCCGTTACGTCCTGACGGTGCACCGTCGCAGCGCCAGGGCCATACAGGAGGTCCGCATCTGCTGGAAGGACTAGCCTGCCTCCGTAGAAGCACGCATACAGGTCATATAAAACGCATAATCTTCGCATCACGTCCGGTTGTGCGGACGACGCTCAGATCAGATGCGCTAACATGCTGAAACTGGCTACAGAATAGCTCACGTCGCGAATCTGATAACGAAATAGCGAGCACGGCGATGGATGAGATCAAAGCGTTTCTGGATACGCTCAATCTTCCTCTCGAGGATCTCGAGCTATATGTCCGGATATTCTTTCAGACCCTGCTGTTGCTCTCATCTGCCGTTTTCTCCGGGTCAGAGACCGCTTTGTTTTCTCTCAGTCGCATCGATCTGCAGAAGCTCAGGCAGTCGCGCCACAGTGATTCCGAAAGCATTCACGCCATGCTGCATGAGCCGCGCCGTCTGATCATCTCGATCCTTTGCGGTAATGAACTGGTCAACATCGCGTCTGCGGTCAATATGACGGCGATACTGCTGCTTGTTTTCGGGGGGCAGGACGTAGGCTGGATCAATGTGCTGATCATGGTCCCGCTGCTGCTGCTGATCGGCGAGGTGACCCCCAAGACCATCGCGGTCAGCTATCCGATAAGATTCAGCACGATGATCAGCGCGCGGGTGCTGCCGCGCTGGATCGTGTTCATCTCGCCATTGCGCGCTGCAGTGCGCCTGGTCGCTGACCGGATTACTACTATGGTGGTTGGTGACGCGGTCGATCGGGAAAACATCCTGCAGCCGGACGAGCTGCGCACACTGCTCGAGGAAGGGGAGGAGACCGGCATTATCGACGCCACCGAAAGGGTGCTGATCGACAACCTGCTGGAGGCATCGGAGACTGACATTTCTCGCATTATGACACCTGGCCCACGGATACTCTTTCTTGATGCCGCGCTACCGGTGCCGGATCTCATTGCGCGGTTCCGAAGCTATCGCCATCCCCGCGTTCCCGTCTATCAGGGGCACTGGGATAACGTGATCGGCTTCGTCCATTCGGAAGATATCTTGAAGCTCGTCAGGGGCGGCGGTGACCTGGAATCCGTGACCCTCGATATGATCCTGAAGCCCGCCCATTTCGTGCCGCCCACCAAGAAAGTGGACGAGATGTTTGATTATTTCCAAGCTCACAATACCCGGGTCGCCATTATTCTGGGCGAGTACGGCGAGGTGTTCGGGATTGTCACCATGAAGGATGTATTGAAGTTCATCTTCGGCGAGATCTCGGGGACCATGGCGGGGCAGGAATTCTGGAAAGAGGACGATGAAAACAGCTATATCGTGCCCGGTGATATGCGGCTGATCGATTTCTACAATCTCACCAACTTCGATATCGAAGACCCGGTGATGTCCACCATCGGCGGGGTGGCGTTCAGATTGTTCGATCGTCTACCCGAACCGGGTGATCAGGTGACAAGTGACGGCTATCGCTTCGTGGTCAAGCAGCGCAGTGGACTACGAATCAGCCAACTCCAGGTGCAGCGGATATCTTCTTCCGAGGAGTCTTCGGCAGAACAGGAAGGGGAGGCGGTCTCGGACGAAGACGCAGACGAGACCAAGCTGCCCGGCGAAGTCGAGGATCGTGCTGTGTTCCCCGAGGGGGAAACACCAAGGCAGACATCTGATGGGCCACGGCAGCGGGGAGAGGGATAATGGACTGGATGCTCGAGCTCTTGCTCATCATCGGTTTCCTGCTGTTGAAGGCCTTCTTCTCAGGTTCCGAGATTGCGATGGTGAATTCCGACAAGGTCAAGCTGCGACACCAGGCAAAGACCGGTGATCGCGGCGCCGCCTTGGTGCTGAAGTTGTTCCGCACACCGGACGTGATCCTGGGAACGACACTGGTGGGGACCAACCTGGCCACTGTCACAATATCGACCCTGGGCGCCTTGATCTTCATCGAGCACTTCGGCGCGGCGGGTGATCTGATTTCGGTGATCGTCCTCACCCCGGTGCTGCTGATCTTCGGCGAAGTGGTTCCGAAGAGTATCTTTCAGCAGAAGGCGGATACGATTTCCAGTCGCCTGATCTACGGCCTGCGTTTCTTCTCCTACCTTTTCTATCCGGTGATATTCGTGTTCAGCCGCGTCGCGCGTTTCATTACGCGCCTGGTTGGAGGCGGGGCGATTCCGCAGAATATGTTCATTACCCGCGAGGAACTGCGCGTAATGCTGGATGTGTCCGAATCATCCGCCAATCCGTCGACGATCGATCGCAAGCGCATTCGCCGCATCATCCGTTTCGCCGACACCACGGTGGGTGAGGCAATGATCCCGCTGGCCGATGTAGTCGGTGTGAATGAGGCGCGTCCGATCAAGGAGGCGGTGCGCCTGGTGATGAAATACGGCTTCAACCGCCTACCGGTCTATCGCGGAAACATGACCAACATTAAAAGTATCCTCACCCTGAGTTCCTGGGATCTGATGGAGCCCGACATCCTGGAAAAGAATGCGGCTGACTATATGAGCTCGGTGTTGTTCGTCTCGCCGAAGCAGACCATTGATCAGGCCCTTCCGCAGTTGCAGGCACGCGAGGACCATATGGCAGTGGTGGTGGATGAGTTCGGCTCCGCGATCGGGATTCTCACGATGGAAGATGTATTCGAGGAGGTCGTTGGGGAGATCGATGTCGGCTACGACTTCGACGAATACCACCCCAAGCCGCGCGTATACATCGAACACGAGAGCGAAAACATCCACCTGATGAGCGGCAGGACGCCGATCTCGGAAGTCAACGACATCCTGTACGCCAAGTTTCCCGTCGAGGAGGCCCACACTATCGGCGGGCTCATCATAAGCCGGTTGCGTCAGATCCCGACGGCCGGCGATAGTGTGACGGAGCAGGGGCATCGTCTGACCGTATTGGAGGCGGACGAGCGCTCAGTGATCAAGGTACGTGTCGAACGTCTCTAACCTGCATGCTGCACCAGTCGATGAAGCCGAGATGCTGCGCAGCGTTTCACTGATCGCATCGACCAGGGCCGGATGATCATCGGTCGCGATCGCGAAAGCACGCTTGGCGGCAGCCCGCGCCTGTCTCTTGCATCCTCGATCCATCAGCACCAGGGCAAGGTTGTTGTAGGCCGCCGCGTGGCGCGGATGCCGCGCGACTATCGCCACATAGGCATCTTGCGCTGCGGCTAGGTCACCCGCACCGTAAAGTGCATGGGCATAACCAAAACTCGCTGTGGGGCTCGTCGGCCAATGTTCGAGTGCCACGGCATAGGCACGCAACCTCGCTTCTGCCGACAGCATCGGCTCGGCCAGCGCCACCGCACCGAGATAGCGCTGCGCCTGGGCATCAGCCGGCATCTCGCCGGGGCGAAGCACAACCATGCCCCAGTTGTCGGATAGCCGCCAGCGGCGCAGGAAAGACCTGGCGTCTTGGAGCTGCCGACGTTCGGTGCCGGAGCGCAGAATCACCTGGTCGCCTTCGGGATCGATGCCGATCACCACGGCGTAGTGCCAAACTGGCAGGAAACCCAGCCCCAGATTTTGCAGCACCAAGACCGGCCGGCCGGCCTCAAGTTCTGCGATCAGTGCGTCCAGAGTCGGCTCGATCAGATAAGGGACGCGTCCGGCTCGGCGAGTGGCCGCAAGCAGCTCGACCTGCAGGCTACCTCGCCTCTCGGGCACGTAGACTTGGTCAACCAAGACTGTTGGCCGCGCCTCCACCCCCGCCGCATTCAACACCGTGGCCAATGCCGCGGGGCCGCACTGATAGGTATCCTGAGAGAAGAATGGCGTGTCGGCCAGTTCGACCGTTGCGGCGGGCTGCAGCATCAGCGCCGGCAGTACCGGCGACCGCGAGGCACAGGCCGCAAGTGATATGAAGACTGCGGCTGTAATAGCCCGCAAGGCACCCCGCGCGCCTGGTTTCGTCGCGAACTTAGATTTCTGTGAAAACGTTGGTGACACCCACCAGCTCGAGGATCAGCAGGACTACGAACACCACGCCGATCACCGCCAGCACGCTGCCGCCGGCCGGTAGGTCATCCAGCTGCAGCGACAGCATCTGCAGTTCTTCGGTGCTCAATGCCGCGATCCGTGCATCGACCTCAGCCGGTGAGACACCCCGCGCCAGAAACTGTGCCCTGACATCGTCGCGTGCTAGCTGCGCCTGGATGCGTGACACCAGCTCGCCGCGCTTATCCAGCTGCACCACGGTATCGGTTCCGATGGGCGCCGCCAGCACAACCGTGGGCATGCCGATCAGGCTCATGCTGAGCATCAGCAGCACGACTACCGTTTCTTTCAATGTTCTTATCATCGCCAGTCCTCTAC
>JBATKF010000246.1:0-2453 GCA_049669185.1 Sedimenticolaceae bacterium
GCGTTGCACAGCCTCCATTGGCGGCGACGAGGCCGAGACTGCGGCGTCGGCCTTCGCGCCCGATGCGCTGTTGCAAGAGGCCGAGGACCTGGCCGCTGACGGCTATCGCGTGCTCGCGCTGGCTTACCGGGATTGGCAGGCCCTGCCGGAGACGATGGATAGCGACAATCTCGAGGCCGAGCTGGTGTTTGTCGGTCTCGTCGCGCTGATGGATCCGCCGCGGCCGGAGGTGCTCGAGGCCGTCGCCGCCTGTCGCGGTGCCGGCATCAGGCCGATCATGGTCACGGGCGATCACCCGGTCACCGCACTGGCGATTGCCGAGCGTCTTGGCATCGCCACCGCGAGCGACCGGCTATTGACCGGTCAGCAGCTGGCAGCGCTGTCCGATGCCGAATTGGATGCACGGGTTGCCGATACGCCGGTCTTTGCGCGCGTTGCGCCCGAGCAGAAGATCCGCATCGTGGAAGCGCTGCAGCGACGGGGCGAGTTCGTCGCGATGACCGGCGACGGCGTCAATGATGCGCCGGCGCTACGCCGCGCCAACATCGGCGTGGCCATGGGTGAGGTCGGCACCGATGTGGCGCGCGAGGCGGCACACATGGTGTTGCTGGACGACAATTTCGCGACCATCGTCGCCGCGGTGCGCGAGGGCCGGCGGATCTTCGACAATATCCGCAAGTTCATCCGCTACACGATGACCAGCAACTCGGGCGAGATCTGGACGCTGTTCCTCGCCCCCCTGCTCGGTCTGCCGATACCGCTGTTGCCTATCCAGATCCTGTGGATCAACTTGGTCACCGATGGGCTGCCCGGGCTGGCGCTGTCGTTCGAGCCGCGCGAGCCGGGCGTGATGCGGCGACCGCCGAGGCCGCCGAACGAATCGATCTTCGCCCACGGCATGGGTTGGCACATGCTGGGGATCGGCCTGCTGATCGGGGCGCTGTCGATCGCCGCCCTGGCCTGGTCTTACCATTCAGGCTCCGGCCACTGGCAGACCATGGTGTTCAACACGCTGACCTTCGCCCAGCTGTTCCACGTGCTGGCGATCCGCTCGGAGCGCGAGTCGCTGTTCACCATCGGCCTGTTTTCCAATCTGCCGCTGCTGGGCGCGGTGACCTTCACCTTCGCGCTGCAGCTGATGGTGACCTACGTGCCGTTTCTGCAGGGCGTGTTCAATACCCAGGCGCTATCGCTCGGCGAGCTCGTCCAGTGCATTGCCTTTGCCGGCGTGGTCCTTCCCGTGGTCGAGTTCGAGAAATGGTTGATTCGCGGCGGCAGGCTCTATCGGGAGATCGCCCAAGGCCAGTGACGCGCTGGGTATACCGTATGAACAGTTAGACTTGGATCGACGGCTCGATATCCACCGGGCAGCGCAGCGAGCGCGCGATCAGGCAAGACCGATGCGCCTTGTCGAGCACGCGCTCGGCGAGCGATTCCGCACCGCTGCTGACGGTGATCTCGGGGCGGATCAGGATGCGCTTGAACCGGTAGCCGGCACCTTCCTCGCGCTCCAGTTCACCCTCGGCGCTCGAGCGATAATCGAGCACATCCAGTCTGGACCGCTCGGCGATCAGCAGGACATAGTTGGCCAGGCAGATCTCGGCCGTGGCGACCAGCAGATGCTCTGGACAGAAGCGGTCTGCGTCGTGCGGCGTGCCTACCGGCAGGTCGGCATGTCCCTCGACGCCAGTCAGACCCGCGGCCGCGTCCTTCAGCCACCGATAAGTCGTCTGATAGTGCATCGGGAGGTCGGCCATGGTTGTCTCCGGGCGTCGGACTGAACGCCCATCAGTATACCCAATCGGTTTCTGATATCGGTCACGTCGTGTGCCTGCCAGTGAGATTACCCAGACCGTGCGCGGGTGTTTGCTTTTTGGCGGCGACGTAGACTAAAAAACCCAGCGCAGTTGAAGGCGCACCGCGCCGCGCAAGTCAGTCGAGCAGCCATGCATCTCTCCACCCTGGTATCCGCATCCGACGCCGTCGGCGCCACGCGCAGCCGTCTGGACAAAGTGGAACGGTTGGCGGCTTGTCTGCGCCGGCTGGCGCCGGCGGAGATCCGCCCGGGCGTCAGCTACCTGATGGGCACGCTGCCACAGGGCCGGATCGGCCTGGGTCAGGCGCTGCTGAGGAAGCTCGGCGTCGAACCGGCGGGCGCGGCGGAACTGTCTGTCGGGGAGGCCGATCAGGCCTTCGAGCGCCTCAGTCAGGTTAAGGGGGCAGGCGCGCACGCGCAGCGGATGCAGCTATTGACGGCGCTGTTTCGCAAGGCCGACGGTGCAGTTCAGGATTTTCTGGTCCGCCTGGTCCTCGGTGAGCTGCGGCAGGGCGCGCTGGAGGGCCTGATGATCGATGCCATCGCCAAGGCGGCCGATCAGCCGGTCGCTGCGGTGCGCCGGGCGGTCATGCTGGCCGGCGATCCGGCCGCGGTTGCACAGCAGGCCCTGCTACAC
>JBATKF010000247.1:0-5612 GCA_049669185.1 Sedimenticolaceae bacterium
TTTCTATACCTACGGTGACTGATGCGGGTTAGGAGTACGCGGGGGAGATTCGAACTCCCTTCAATTTTCGCGGCGGTCGGGAATCTCGAACAGGGAACCAATCGACAGGTCGGCTTCCTATCTGATATGCGTCGCACCTGCCGGAATTGGCTATATTGACCCGGTACAGACATGCTAAACCGGCATCGGGAGATCCACTGAAGTGCCAGCCAGCGTTCCGCCCGAAGCCCCTCCGCAGACACCACCCCCCTCCGCGCTGCAGGAGATCGGCGTCAACTTGATCGATCACCCCGGCCTGTGGTTAGACGAGGCCGTCGGCGAACTGACAATGGCGCTGAAGACCCTCCTGCCCAACCTGCTGGGTGCTCTGGCTCTGCTGCTGCTCGGCTGGTTGGTGGCATTCGTCATCCGTTGGCTGATTCTGCGCTTCGGTAAGGGCCTCGATGCGATCCTGGCAGTCGTGCATCGCTGGCTCGGTCAGCCGGTGTCACAACCACGCTGGTCTGTGTCGAAGCTGGTCGGTCACAGTGTATTCTGGATGACCCTCGCCTACGCGGTCAGTGCCGCGGCCGAGCAGATAGGCTTGATCACCTTTGCAAACTGGGTGCTTGGACTGCTTGGTTATCTGCCGGGGTTGTTGATCAGCTTGTTTATACTTTTCATCGGTTATCTGGTTTCGGGTGGTGTACGCAATCTGATTCTGGCGGTTTCCGAAGCCAACGGCTTCCAGCACGGTGTTTCGCTCGGCCACCTGTCGGCGGGTTTGATCCTCGCCTTCACACTGTTGTTGAGCCTGGCGCAGCTTGGGCTGGATGTGAGTCTGTTCTTCAACATCATCCTTCTGGCGACGGCGGCGCTGTTCGCCAGTGCCGCCTTGGCGTTCGGTATCGGTGCAGCAGACGCGGTGCGAAATGTGATGGCCCTGCACTATGTGCGGAGGGCCTACCATGCGGGGCAGCGGGTCCGTGTCGGAAACGTTCACGGCGAAATACTGGAATTGACCCAGGTGGCGGTAATTGTTGGTACTGAAGAGGGAGAGGCGTGGATTCCGGCACGGCAGTTCCTCGAATCGGTTGCCGTGATCGTCGAGAGTGAGGAGGATTGATATGCTTGATGGCGTGACCAAGGGTTACCTCACACTGCGGCCGGCCTCTGCGGCACGCACCCTGTCCCGCATGCATTCTCGGGACATAGAGGCGGCGTTCGAAAGTATGCCCCGACAACTCGCCGCTGGGGTCCTGGAGTATATGGCACCAGCGTCGGCGAGCCGTTGTCTGTTACAGCTGCCTAAGGTCACGGCCGCAGAGATTCTGGCCCATACCCCGATCCTGGCCGCTGTGTCGGCCCTGCGAGTGATGGAACGGCAACAGGTGCAGGAACTGCTGGCACTCATTCCACGTCCTGTGGCGGCGCGTCTGCGTCTGCGTCTGCGTTTTTCCGAATCGGTTGTCGGGGCTTTCGTCGATGAAGACGTACTCACGCTCTCGCCGACGCACCGCGTCGGTGATGCGCTGCGCCTGTATCGGCAAAGCGGTCACCGAACCGGGCAGATGATCCCGGTGCTGGACGAAAAGCGGCATCTGCTTGCCGTCATTGACCTGTACGATCTCCTGGGCAACACCGATCGTCGCCTGGTCCAACACCTGATGCGCCCTCCCGATCATGTGCTGGTCGGACGAACGACGCTGCAGACCGTGACCAATCATCCGGCCTGGCTACACCATGACAGCCTGCCGGTAGTGAGCCGCAACGGCATTTTCCAGGGCGTATTGCGCCGCTCGCGTGTGACAGAGGAAGGACCGCAGTTGTTGAGCGAGGTTGCCGAGCACAATGACCTGATCTCCACGCGTGCCGCGCTGGCCGATATTTTCTGGATCGCAGTAGGCGCCTTGTTCGTCGGCCATGCCAGTCGCGCTGATCGAAGCCAGCGGGAAACATGACATGAAGCCGGGCTTGGCTAATGCCATTCATGCCCTGCAGCGGGATCTGTTGGAGAATCATCACCAGGATGCGGTGCGCCTGCTCGAACGCGAGTCGCCCGCCGACATCGCTGAAGTGCTGCAACAACAGCCGATCTCGGTGACCGCGCCGGTGTGGGAGCGCTTGTCACCGGACATTGCTATCGGGGCCATCGAGGCCTTGTCAGAGGCACAGGCGCTTGATGTTCTGCAGCATATAGACCCCACACGCACGGCGGCCATGCTGTCCGCGCGCGATGCAGAAACCCGCAACAGGTTCCTTGATCTGCTGCCCGAGGCCGAGGCGGAAGAACTGCGCACCATCCTGTTTTATCCGGCCGACAGTGCCGGTGCGCTGATGGACCCGCGCGTCCTGCTGCTGCGTGCCGACACCACAGTGCGCGAGGCACTGGCGCGGATGCGGGCGCAAAAAAAGCGCGGCATCCGTCGTCTGTTCATCGTCGATACCGACAATCGCCTCGAAGGCCAGCTGGATATCCAGGACATAGCAACCGCGTCAGCAAATACGTTTCTTGAAGAGATCCAGCGCCCCGTAGTTGCCGTGGTCAATGCTATCGCGCCGCGCGAAGAGGTCGTCGACATCTTTGAACAGTTCCAGCTTACCGATCTTCCCGTTATCGATGCGGAAGATCGGCTGATCGGGGTGGTTAGATACCGCAATCTAATGGCCGCTGCGGAAGATGAGGCCACTGTTGCCATGCAGACCATGGTGGGTGTCAGCAAGGATGAACGCGCGCTGTCGAACGTGTCGTTCGCCGTGCGCAAACGTCTGCCCTGGCTGCACATCAATCTCGCTACCGCCTTTCTTGCTGCTGCAGTAGTCGGGTTGTTCGAGAATACGATTGCGCAGTACACGGCGCTGGCAGTGTTGTTGCCGGTGGTCGCGGGTCAGTCGGGCAATACCGGCGCCCAGGCCCTCGCCGTTACGATGCGCGGCCTGGCGCTGCGCGAGATCCGCGTGCGGCAATGGCCCCGCGTTGTATTCAAGGAAGCTTCGGCCGGCTTCTGGAACGGCGTTGCGATCGCTGTGACTACCTCGGTGGGCGTGTGGCTCTGGAGCGGATCGCATGGACTGGCCGGTATCATCGGCGTCTCCATGATCCTGTCGATGGTGATCGCGGGTATCTTTGGTGCGGCGATACCGATGCTCCTAACTGCCGCGCGGCAGGACCCTGCGCAGTCGTCGTCGATCGTGCTGACGACAGTGACAGACGTGACCGGATTTTTCAGTTTTCTAGGGATTGCTACGTTGTTCTCGAACCTGCTTTGATGCATCAAGGGAACCTCCTTTAGCCGACACCAGGCACCGCCCCGGCCAAGACCGTCCATAAAAGCTGCAAGGGCGTTCCATAGTCCTGGCCGATGCGTCTTGCGCATGACGCAGCCACCGGTGTGTCGTTCCCCGCTGAATCTGGTGGGGTTGCATCGCAGCGGCTTCGGAGCGTGGCTGCACAGCTTGCTGAACGATACCCGGGAAGCGGTCTTCCAGCCCTGCCATATCGGCGATCAACTGATCAGTGGCAAACTGTATCGAGATGTTCTTTTCCAGTTCGATGGCGATGAATGGCGGTGCGCTACCTTGCTCTAATGATGCGTACAGGCGGTCCAAATGTTCGCCAAGCGAGTCTTCTACTGGGCGGCCATCGATGGCGAGTACTCGTAGTTGCAGCAGGTCCAAGCCGTATTCCGAATAACTCATTGCCTGGGTATCGGGTTCGATGCTGGTCACGAGAAAGAGTTTTTCGCCGGGTCCGGCGTCATTCACCAGGTCCCAGCGCCAATTGCCGGTGCTCTCAATCTTCTCCAGTAGCTCACGTGTCACTTCGGTTATGACCAGGCCACCGAGGTATCCCCACTCCAAGGGGTAATCGGCACCTTCGGTGGGCAACCAGATACGCGGCACCTCGACTGGTTTCATCGCCAGGTGCACCGTTGCGTCTGCTCCGTTGCGTTTGATTTCGAGCTTCAGTTCCGTGCCAGGCGTGGCGGTATTCACTGCGAACCACCAGGGCACCTTTCCGATGACCGGATGGTTTATTTCGCCGTGATCGATGGCCTGGCCATTGACGGCGGTGACGATGTCCCAGCGCTTGATGCCAGCGTCCGCGGCTGGGCTATGTTCGAGAACATGCGAGACGACCAGGCCGGCTTGTTCTGCGCTGACGCCCAGCGCCTTACGAGAAACCGGGTTGAGATTGTAGGCAAGGATGCCGGTGTCGGTTGTGACGAACCGGCCTTGCTCCATCATGGCGGATACAACCTGCCTGGCGGTGCTGAATGGGATCAATAAGCCGATGTTCTCGCCGGCGCCGTAGCGTGCGCTGATCCCGATGACCCGTCCCTCCGGACTGATGGCCGGACCGCCGCTGTTACCCGGGTTTACTGCGGCGTCGGTCCTGATCAGGGTTACATGATCCAGCCTGCGCTGATAGAGATCGTGGCGTGCCTCCCAGCTGGAAATAATGCCCTGCGTGGCAACCAGCTTCTCGCTGTTGCCGAAGCCAAGTACAGCGATCTGGCCGCCGGGCCGGGCCTCGTCCCAGCCGGCCCACTCTAGCGGGCCGATAGGGCCGTTGATGCGTTGAAAACGTTCACGATCGGCCTCGTTCGTGAATTCGAGCGTGGCCAAGTCGAACCGAATGCTGGGTTTGGATGCCAGGCGCATGGCAAACTTCTCTTTGCTTCGTACGCCCTCGACCTTGATGGAACGTGCGCCCTCGATAATGTGTTGGTTGGTGACCAGTGTGCTCTCGTCGATGAAAAATCCTGTGCCCATGCGCCGCGCCAGATCGCCCTGGCGGTAGGGCTTGAGGTGTTCTCTGGTCTCGTGAACGACATATACCCGCACGATCCCGGAGGACGCCTTTTCTTTGACATCCTTCCAGTCGACGCCGTAAGCACTGGAAGCCAGCAAGATTAAAAATGAACAAAACGAACGAGATAAACGCACAACGACTACCCTCGAAAATCACTGTATTGACTGAATCATGCTTTCCGCTTTTTCTTTTTGGCCAAAATGTTTGCAGTAATTGCGCCAAAATTTTGCGATGGCGGCCCAGGCCGCGTTTCTGCGATGTTGATCTTCGACTGTTCTGCCTGTTGCGACTGCGCCTCGCCAGGGTGCACCCATTGGATGGACGGCACTGCCAGCCTGCATATCTCACCAGGATGGGAATCCAAAGCGCTTTGTCAGCCGTGCAGCGCACGGAATTGTTGGCAGCCTGCATGTTGCACCAGTCGATCGCGGGCGGGCGCGAATGAATCGGCAGAGATGCGGTGAAAGTCATATTCGGGGCGGATTCTCGACGGTACAGTTTGTCCTCCGTCCCCGATCTATCCGGGCCCTCGCTTGTCCAGGCACGTTTGTACTTGCCCTTCACTCGAGCCATAGCTACGGCTATGGTTTTCGCTCCAGGGCGGCGTCCAAAAGCACCCGGCCGGCGCGATCATCCCGGATACTGGTGCAACATGCAGGCTAGGGGATCATCGGCCAATCAAATCGGTTTGTAACTGAACTTCTGCCCACCGACGCTGACCTCGTACATCAGGCCACCCTTGGTGATCGTGAATGTGGCCATGCCCTTATAGTATCCACCTACTGTAGTCGCATCTTTTTTACCGCCACTCGCGCCG
>JBATKF010000248.1:0-5452 GCA_049669185.1 Sedimenticolaceae bacterium
TCCTTGAGCCCGGCGCCGATCTGCGAGTCGCTCAGCGCCCCGGCGCCGGCGCCACTGGTCGCACCCGGTACGGTCTTCATCAGATCACCGGCCGATTTGAACATGTCGTCGAATGCCGCATTGGTCGCGCCCACCGCCAGCGCAGCCGTCAGACCGACGATGATGGATTTGGATCGCATAGGATGCCCCAGGGTCTGTTATTCGGGGGGCATTGGTAACACTTTCCGACGCGCAAACCAAGCGCCAGAAAAGAAACTGGGGGCCGCGTGGGCGGCTCACGAAGGGGCTGTCAGGCGGTTTCGCGCCGACCGTGCAGACGCAGGATCAAGTCGGCCTCGCTCTCGCTGAGACCAAGTTCCTCGATCAGTCGACTGGTGGCTGCGCCCTGCTGCACCAGGCGAATCGCATGACTGTAGGGCTGATCGTCCGCTTGCTGGATGTCATAGGTCTCCTGGCGCTCGGTCAGGACCTTCTCGCGCGCCTGCAGACGGCGCATGCGGCGATCCATCCCGACCGCGCCCGCGGTAAGCCCACTGATACTTTGGCTCACCAGCATCATCTGCTGCTGGAGCTGCGCCGCACGGGCGGTCTGCTCGACCAGCCGATGATGCAGTACGGCCAGCCCGATGCAGGCAGCCACCCCAAACAGCAACGCCGACAGCGCCACGACAAGCGTCAGATCGAAGTCAAACATATTCATCTACCCGGTGTACCTGATCGTCCGGCGGCGGTTGCCTGCGTTTTCGTCGCTTGTCAGGGGCGGGCGGCTGGCGCGGCCGATTGCGCGGCCCTGTGTCACGCGCGGGATTCACCGGCAGCACCCTGCCGATATTGTCCGGTTGTTTGATCTCATCGCCCATTGCTCGACGCTCACTCGCCCTGCAACACCGCCATTTCAGACCACTCCTCCTCGCTCAGAAGTTTGTTCAGATCGATCACGATCAGCAGATCATGCTCGCGACTGACGACGCCCTGGATGTAACGCGAACTCTCCTCGTTACCGGTGTGCGGCGCGGGACTGATCTCGGATTCGCGCAGTTCAACGACCTCTGCGACGCTGTCGACCAGTATGCCGATCACCTGGTCCTCTGCCTCGATGATCACGATCCTGCTGGCGTCGTCTTGCTCGGTGGCCGATAGTCCAAAGCGGGTACGGGTGTCGATCACGGTGACCACATTGCCGCGTAGATTGATGATGCCAAGCACGAATGCGGCTGCCCCGGGCACCGGCGCAATCTCGGTGACGCGTAGCACCTCCTGCACCTGCATGACGTTGATGCCGTAGGTCTCGTCCTTGAGCCGAAAGGTCACAAATTTGGTGACCGTACCACCCGCCTTGGTTTCCGCCGCCGCAAGATTCACGTTCGATGTCCCCCTGTGCCCCCACGAGCCGTCAAAACATCGGCGCGGGAAATAACTAAAGGGTGAAAAGCACTAATCGTGCCTATCTTTGCGGGACACCAAGATCGTGCGCCGCCGATCAGCCGCTGGCGTTGCTATCCAACGACCGGACGCGCGAGCGCCCAGGCGTTCACTGACGCTGCAGTGCCGGCCCTTCTGCCCAGGGGACATCGTGATCGATCACGGCCTCGGACTCGCGTTGGCCGGTAAGGACCACAATGGTGACGCGGCGGTTGGCCGCGCGGCCCACAGCGTCGCCGTTCTCGGCAATCGGCCGGTGTTCGCCCAGTCCGACCGCGGCCATACGCCAGGGCTCGATGCCGGCGCGTGCCAGAAAGTGCACGACACTGGCTGCCCGCGCGGCGGATAATTCCCAGTTCGAGGGGTATGCCGCCGTCGTGATGGGCACGTTATCGGTATGGCCCTCGACCTGAAGATGACTCGGGAGGCGCGAAAGGGTCTTGGCGATCTCCCGCAGGGCCCGCAGCGCATCGCGCGACAGGCGCGCCTCGCCGGAGCTGAACAGCATGCGCTCCTTCATCTCGATCTCGATGCGATCACCGACCTGGTTGATACGCAGCAGATCGTTGTCCATGTACTCCTGCAACGAAATCGCGATCTCATCGGCCACCCGCAGTGCCGCGCCATCCTCTTTAAAGCGCTCACCGAGGCCCGATGCGGCGCCCGCGGTTGCCGCATCCCCTGGACCGGCTATGCCCTGGGGCGGCGCCAGCGGGCCGTCCGGCAGCGCCACCACATCGCGGGTAGGCTCGCCGACCTGAATGGGATCCTCGCTGCGCTGCACCTCGGCGAAGACCGAATTCAGCGTCTCTGACAACACCCGATACTTGCCTTCGTTGACCGACGAGATCGCATACATCACCACGAAGAAGGCGAACAACAGGGTAATGAAATCGGCATACGAGACCAGCCAGCGTTCCAGGTTCTCGTGTTCTTCCTCGTGTCGACGTCGTCTCGCCATCCTTTACCTCAACGCAGAAAGCCCTGCAGGCGATTTTCGATCTGCCGTGGGTTCTCACCCTCGGAGATCGCGACCAGGCCCTCGATCACCAACTCGCGATAATGAGTCTCTTGCAGCACATAGGCCTTGAGCTTGTTTGCCATGGGCAGCAGGAACAGGTTGGCCAGGCCGACGCCATAGATGGTCGCGACGAATGCGGTGGCGATGCCGCTGCCGAGCTTCGACGGATCAGACAGATTCTGCATCACATGGATCAGCCCCATCACCGCGCCGATGATGCCGATAGTCGGTGAATAACCGCCCATCGCCTCGAGCACCTTACTGGCCTGCAGGTCGAATCGCTCGCGACTGTCCAGTTCGACCTCCAGGGTGTGTCGGATTTCGTCCGGCTCGCTGCCGTCGACCAACAGCTGCATGCCCTTGCGCACGAACAGGTCGGACTCTCCCTTGACGACGGCCTCGAGACCCAACAGGCCGTCCTTCCGCGCGACCTTGCTCCAATTGACCAACTTGTCGAGGGTGGTCTCCAGCGAGTGGCGCGGCGGCATGAAGACCATCCCCAGCATGCGCATGGTGCGCAGGAACACCTGCATCGGCGTCTGCAGAAGCACCGCCCCGACGGTGCCGCCCAGCACGATGACCATCGCGGGACCATTGGCCAGCGTCTCCAGATGACCGCCCTCGAGCCAGTTACCGCCGAGGATGGCAGCGAAGGCAATGGCGACACCGATAAAACTGAGGAGATCCATAGGCCTAGGTCAGCTCGCTGAGCGCCGACCCGATCTCGTCTAGCGGGATGACACGATCGCTGTGACCTCCCTTTACGACGGAGAAGGGCATACCGTAGACCACGCAACTTGCCTGGTCCTGGCTCCAGACTCCCGCGCCGCTTTGTTTGAGCAGGCGCGCGCCTTCGGTGCCATCGGCACCCATGCCGGTCAGCACGACCGCCTGCACCGCGTCTTGCAGTACGCGCGCAGCCGAGCCAAACAGGATGTCAACGCTGGGCTTGTACAACTGCTCACCGCCCGGCATCACCCGCACCCTGAGAACGCCGCCGCGTCGCTCGACCAAGGTCTGCATACCGCCTGGCGCGATCAGTACCTGGCCGGCGACCAACGCATCGCCGTCGGCGGCATGCCGGACGCGTATCTGACACATCGCATCCAGCCGATCAGCAAAGGTGGCGGTGAACTCCGCCGGCATGTGTACCGCTACCAGCACCGGGTGGGGGTAATCGGCTGACAATGCAGCGAGGACGCGTTGAACGGCGACCGGACCTCCAGTCGAGGCGCCGATAACGACCAGCTGCACCCGCGCCACCTGCCGACGTCCGCGGGCGCGCGGGCTCGGTCCGACACGCGGTTTCGCGGCATAGCGGCCGGACCTGCTGCGGGCAATACTGATCACGCGGTGTCGCAGGTTTTCGCCCACACTCGGACTGGCCGCGCCGTCGTTGCCGGCGCGATGTTTCGGCATGAAATCGACGGCACCGGCCTCGAGCGCCTCGAGCGTCGCGCTTGCGCCATCACGGGTCAGCGCTGAGAACATAATGATATCGGTCGGTCGCCGCTGCATGATCTCGCGCACCGCGGCGATGCCGTCCATCACCGGCATGGCGACGTCCATGGTGATCAGATCCGGGCGCAGCTCAGCGGCCGCATCGACTGCCTCGCGACCATTGCCGGCCTCCCCCGCGATCTCGATCTCGCCGCTCTGTTCGAGTTCACGGCGTATGCGACCACGAAAGAAGGACGAATCGTCAACTATTAGAACCCGGACCTTGTCCGCCATCTCTATCCAGGACTGTGTCGATCCGTCCTGCCTCCTTTGTTACTCAGTGGCGGCGCGCATACTTGCGCATCAGACCCGGGACATCGAGGATCAAGGCAATCTTGCCGTCACCGGTGATCGTGGCGCCGGCCATACCCTCCAGACCCTGCAGCAGCGCACCCAGCGGCTTGATGACCACCTCTTCCTGACCCACCAGGAAATCCACGACCAGGCCAACCTGGATGCCGCCGACGTTGACCACGACGACATGGCCCTGACGGCCCGCCGCATGGTCACCGGCTTTCCCAGCAACCAACCAGTCGCGCAGATGAAAGAGCGGCAGTGCACGATCACGCAGGCGAACGGTCAACTGGCCGTCGACGGTATTGGTGCGCGTTGGGTCGAGATTGAAGATCTCGACGACGCTGGCCAGCGGCAGCGCGAACGGTTGCTGGCCGAGGATCACCATCAGAGTCGGCAGGATCGCCAGCGTCAACGGTAGCTTGATGGTAATCCTGCTGCCACGCCCCGGCTCGGAATCGATCTCCACCGCACCGTTGATCTGCGCGATGCGGGTCTTGACGACGTCCATTCCGACGCCCCGCCCTGACACATCGGAGATCTCTTCCTTGGTCGAGAATCCGGGATGAAAGATCAGGTTGTAACACCCTTTGGGATCCAGGCGTGCCGCAGCCTCCTCGTCCATCAGCTGCTTTTCGACCGCCTTGCTGCGCAGGACCTCGGCATCCATTCCCCTGCCGTCGTCATCGATAGACAGTACGATATGATCGCCTTCCTGCGTCGCCGAAAGCACCACCTTGCCGCGCCGCGGTTTGCCGAGCCGCTCACGTTGTTCGGGTGCCTCTATGCCGTGATCGATGGCGTTGCGTACCAGGTGTACCAGAGGGTCGGCCAAGGCCTCTACCAGGTTCTTGTCGAGGTCGGTATCTTCGCCATGGAGTACCAGATCGACCTCTTTGTTCAGATTGCGTGCAAGATCGCGAACCACGCGCGGGAAACGCCCGAACACCTTCTTCACCGGCTGCATACGGGTCTTCATCACCGCCAGCTGCAGGTCGGCCGTGACGACGTCGAGATTCGCGATCGCGGTTGCCAGTTCTTCATTCGCAAGGGTCGATCGCAAGGTCGACAGGCGATTGCGAACCAGCACCAGCTCGCCCACCAAGTTCATGATGTTATCGAGCCGCTGGGTATCGACGCGCAGGGTGGTCTCGGCCTGGGCGCTCTTGGCCGCAATGCGCGATGGATTTGCCGCCTTGTCACCCGTGCCCGGAC
>JBATKF010000249.1:0-3291 GCA_049669185.1 Sedimenticolaceae bacterium
GACACCTATATCAGCAAGGACAACCCGACCGGCAACTTCGGCAATTTCGGCTTCTTGCGGATGGACGAGTCCGGTGGCGGTCTGGGCGACGGTCGCATGCTGCTGGAGTTCGATTTCAGCGCCATCCCGAACGGTGCCACCATCACCAGCGCGGTGCTGCAGATGCAGGCGGTCGGCGGAGGTGGCAATTCCACGGTCATCAATGCCTACGAGCTCACCGAGGCATGGGACGAGGGCAGCGGCGTCGACAACAACGACGCCACCTGGAACGAACGCCAGACCGGCACCGCCTGGGGTACCGCGGGTGGCACCGTGGGCAGTACCGTTGCGGGTTCACTGACCACGTCGGCCCTGGGGCAGCATTCCTGGGTCATCACGGACCTGGTACAGGACTGGGTGTCCGGCACCAAGACCAACAACGGCCTGATGCTGGCCAGTGAAGACACCGGTATGGTGATCTTCGATTACGACAGCAGCGAGAGTGGGGGCACGCCACCGCAGCTGATCGTGAGCTATAGTGGCGGTAGGCCGTCCACCCCGTCCGGACTCTGGTTGTCCACGACCGGCAACGTCAGTGGCAGCGGTGCGCCGGGACTGGATACATGGCAGAACGGCGAGGCGATCCAGTTGGGTGATCCCGACCTCGCGTTCGAACCGGGGACCACTGACGGCACCTTCTCTTCGGCCGCGAATCTCGAGACCCTGGCCGGTACCGACATCGACGTCGATGCGCTGCACTATGTGACGCGCGATCTCACGACGCCTTCCCTAAGTCTGCAACAGGGCGACGTGCTGTTCTCGACCAACAACCAGGAGACCCTTCCGTCTGCGGGCACCGTCGAGCGCGACGACATCATCCTGTTCCGCCCGGATACGGCGGGCGACTACAGCAGCGGGACCTTCTCGGTCTTGGTCAGTGGCATCGTGGGCGGCGGTGGGTCGGGCGACGACCTGAAGGCCCTGTCATTGATCGAGCAGGACACCGTCTTCGGCGACATCACGCTGGAAGCCGGTGACTTCCTGGTGGTCGATGAAGATCACCCGACGGATATCTATCTCTACCGCACCTCTCTCGACACACTTGAGCTCTTGATCTCCGGTAATGATGTCGGCATCACTGAGGGGATCGACGGACTGGAACTAGTCGAGCGGAACACGACCCTCGGCGACGAGACCCTCGCGGCTGGGGAGCTGCTGGTGTCGGTCGACACCCTGCAGGGTGGCATCGGGACGAGCAATGTCACCGCCGATGAACAAGACGTGTTCCGCCTGCAGGCGGTGAAGACGACCGCGGTGACCGGGACCTCGGTGGCGGACGCCGCGATACTGCTGGACGGTGGCCCGGTGGACCTCGACACTGCCAGCGAAGACGTCGATGCATTGACGATGGTGTCCAGCGGCACCGCGACGGCCGCGCCGACCAGCACGCTGACCGTCACCACGGTCGACGATGTCGATGACGGCGATACCTCGTCTGTTTCCGCGCTGATCGCTGATCGAGGCGCCGATGGCGAGATCTCATTGCGTGAGGCGATTCTTGCCGCCAATGCCACGGACGGGCTCAACACGATCAATTTCGATATTGCCGGTTCAGGGCCGCACACGATCAACCTCGGCGCCGCACTGCCCAACATCACCGGCACCCTGGTCATCGACGGTACCAGCGAGCCGGACTATGGCGGTGCACCCGTTGTCCGAATCGATGGTTCGGCGCTGACGGACGAGGATGCTCTCCGACTCGAGCATGGCAGCACGGGTTCGACGATCCGCGGGCTTTCCGTCACCGGTTTCTCCGGCACCGGGTTCTCCGCCGGCGATGCCATTGAGATCCGCTCCGATTACAACACCATTGTCGGCAACTATCTGGGCCTGGCGACCAATGGCACAACCGTGGCTGGCAACGAGGTCGGGGTGAAACTGCGTGACGGGGCCGATTTCAACACCATCGGTGGGACCGAACCGGCGGATCGCAACCTCATCAGTGGAAACAGCTACGCTGGCGTGGCTATTCGTGAAGTCGGCACGGACGACAACCGCATCATCGGCAACTGGATTGGGCTCGACAGGAATGGCGACGTCGTTTCCGCGGGCGACCACGGTGTTGTGATCTGGGATGGGAGCTACAACAACCAGATCGGCGGCGCCAACCCGGGCGAGGGCAACCGCATCGCCGGGCATAACAATGGTGTCGTGGTCGACGACAACATCGGTGCAGATCCACTCGATAACGCCATTCTCGGCAACGAGATTTTTGCCGTCAACGAGATGGCGATCGATCTCGACAACGAGCAGGTTACCGCCAACGACACCGGTGACATCGACAGTGGCCCCAATGATCTGCTGAACCATCCTGAACTGACGGGCGTCACGCAGAACGGCGCGGACCTCGACATCGACTTCGATCTCGACGTCCCGGCCGGGGATTACCGCATCGAATTTTTTGAGAACCCGGCGGGCATCGGCGGCATCGGCCTGGGTGAAGGGCAGGTCTTTCTCGGTGCAGTGACTGTGACCCACGCCGGAGCGGGTTCGCAGAGCTTTAGCGAGACCCTGTTCGGTGTCACTGCCAGCGACGTGGGCAGCGTCACTTCAACCGCAACGGAGGACCTCGGCGATAGCTACGGTAGCACTTCCGAGTTCAGTGCACCGCTGCCGTCAAATGCGATCCCAACACTCACCAGTTTTCTCGCGCCTGTGACAGCCGGTGATGAAGACACCGAGATCGAGGTGACCTTCGGCAATCTCGCAGTGCAGGGTGACGAAGACGATACCGATGGGACTGTGGATGGCTTCGTCGTCAAATCGGTGACCAGCGGAAGCCTGAGGATCGGGGCCGACGCGGGCAGTGCGACCGCCTGGGTGGCCGGCGTCAACGATACGCTGAATGCCACGACCCATGCCTATTGGACGCCGGACCCGGACGCCAACGGTACATTAGATGCCTTCGAGGTGGTGGCGCTCGACGACGATGGTGCTGAATCGGCGACGCCGGTCGCTGTTCAGGTTACGGTGAACGCCACCAATGATCCCCCGGTGATCGGCGGCGTGAACAGTGCGACTGTGACCGAGGACGTGGATCCCGATGGCGACAACCTGCTCGAGGTCAACAATGCCCTGACCGTCACCGACCCGGACCCGGGTGAATCGAGCTTCCAGCCGGCGACCATCGTGGGCACCTATGGCAGCCTGACGATCGATGCGGCCGGGTCCTGGAGCTACGCGGCCGACAATACCCAGCTGAGCATCCAGCAGCTCGATGCCACTGAGAGCGTCACTGATGTGTTCACCGTG
>JBATKF010000250.1:0-15430 GCA_049669185.1 Sedimenticolaceae bacterium
CGACGTGCAGCCTGCGGTCGAACAGTGCGTGCGGCCGCCATGCCAGCAGCAGGCGCTGCGCGTCGACACGGGCATCGCCGGCCTGCACGCTGAGGTCGGTGATCTCCAGGCGCCTGAGCAGGTTTCCGGTGCTGCCTACGAAACGGACCTCGATCCCCTGCCCCCGCGCCGCGCTGGCCAGCTGCTGCAACAACCAGGCACTACCGCCGTCACTGGCGAGCAGACCGATGACGGCCAGCGGCAGCGCGAGCACCAAGAACAGCAGCGGCCACAGCAGCCAGCGTCTGGTCGTCCGCCATATGCTCACAGGTCGGCACCCAGACCGAAATGCAAGCGCCAATTGTCGTCTTCGGTATCATCAGGAATCGCCACGTCCAGGCGTACCCTGCCGACGGGCGAATACCAACGCACGCCCAGGCCGTAGCCGTAGCGCACGTCGACATCGTTCGTGTCGAAGGCATTGCCCGCGTCGATGAAGGCGGCCACCCACCAGTCCTCACCGAACACCGGATGCTCGTACTCAACGCTGCCGGTCAGCAGATGCTTGCCGCCCTTCACATCACCGTCGCCATCGCGTGGTCCGAGCGACCGGTAGCGATAGCCACGCACGCTGTTGTCACCGCCCGCAAAAAAGCGCAGCGAGGCCGGCAGGTCGACGGTGCTGTCGGTCAGGGTCCAACCGGCATCGGCGCGCACGCTCAAACGCCCGCCCTCACCGAAGCGATGGACACCCTTTGCGTGGGTCTTGAGCTGCAGCAGCGTCGCTGTCGAAACCAAACCATCGTAGGCGCCGCGCACCTCCATTCTTGCCCGGTAACCGTGCCGCGCGCGCAGCAGATCATCGGCCTTGATGCGGTCCAGCCCGATGCCCGGCATCAGCAGCGTGGAGGTGGTGTCTTGGTCGGCCACTGTCGATTTCTCGTGCAGCAGCTCGAGGAATCGGGTCTGGGTCCAACGCTCAGACTTGACGGTCTGCCGCGCCGCCAGGGTGACACTATCGCTTAGCGCGGTGTCGGTATCCTCGTGCTTCAGCTGGGCCCCGAAGCTGAAGCTCTCGCGCAGCGGATCCTCGCCCGGTATCACGTAGTCGAGGTTCAATCCGGACAGGACCGGGGACACGCTAAGGGTGCTCTCGAAGTGGTGACCGAGAGAGTTCACATAACGATTGTCATAGCGCAGGGTGAGGCGCGGTCCGGTGTCGGTGGCAAAACCGATACCCGCACGCCAGGCATGGCGCTTCGCGGGCTCGAGCAGGATATCGATCGGCACCCTGTCGTCTTTGGCCTCCGCACGGCGCGCGCGCACCTCGACCCGGTGGAAATACCCCGAGTCGCTCAGATGACGATTCATGGCCAGAAGCGCAGCGGCATTGTAGGGTTCGCCTTCGCGGATCTTGGCAAGCCGGCGCACGAGCTTCTCGTCCACCGGCAGCTCGCCGAAACGCAGCTCGCCAAAACGGTAGCGTACACCGCTGTCCGCCTCGAGCACGATATCCGCCACGGCTTCACGAGGATAGACGCGCAGTTCCTGGCGGCTGAATTCGAAGTCGAGATAGCCATACTGCGCGGCGAACTGCCGCAGTCGCTCCTTAATCGCCTCGTAGTCGGCATGGTTGAGCGGTGCCCCCTCGGCCAGCGGCAAGGTCTTCAACAGGCCTTGGAGCTGGGGGTCCTTGGATGCCTCGCCCTTAACGATAATGCGGCGCTCGCGAATGGTCGTCCGCTTGCCCAGCACGATGTCGAACGTCGCCTCCCAGCAATCACCCCCGGTCTCGAGCTTTTTTTCGACCGTCGCGCTGTAGTAGCCAAACGCACGCAGCGCCGGCTGAAAATCTTCCTCCGCACGACCAAACAGTCGCCGCACCCGCCAGGCCGGCGCATCGCAGGCCTGGGTGCTCAGGCGCAGCCGTGCACGCAGATTCTCCTCCAGCGCGGCCTCGCCGCCGGGCACTTCGATCGTGACTTCGCCGCGCGCCTGCGGAGTGAGGGCACCCAGGATCACCAGCACCGGAAGTAGTCTTTTCAACAGTCGTCCAATAGATGGCCAGCGTCGCCGCTAGCGATCATCTGACTCACAGGCAGAGAAGAAAGTCATCTTTCTGACAGCGTGGCTGATCCTAACAGAGAGCAGCGTGTCAAAAACCGCGGCGCGCCGACGCCTTCCCGGCGACCGATTTCCGGTTATGCTCCGCGAATGACCACCCTGTTCGTCAATCGCCTAACCGTCATCGATTGTTCCGTGCTCAGCCCGTCACACGGCCTGGTCGGCGAGAGCTGGCAGGTTGATGTCGAGCTGGACGGCGACCTCGACTATCAGGGCATGGTGCTGGACTTCGGCGAGGTCAAACGTTCGGTCAAGCGCATCATCGACGACGCCTTCGACCATAAGCTGCTGGTGCCGGCCGAATATACTGAACTGCAGATCGCCGAGTATCCAGAAGGCCTGCACCTATCATTCGAGGCGGAAAATGGCCTTAGCATCGAGCACCGCTCACCGCGCACGGCGCTACGGCTCATCCCCTGCAAAAGCATCTTGCCCGACGGACTCGGGCAGATTGTTGGCGATTATGTGTTGCCGCGCACGCCGGACAATGTGGATGCCGTCAGAATCCGGCTGTGGTCGGAACAGATCGACGGCGCCTTCTATCGTTACAGCCATGGCTTGAAACACCACGACGGCAACTGTCAGCGTATCGCCCATGGTCACCGCTCGCGTCTCGAGATTCTGCGCAACGGCCAGCGTGACAGGGATCTGGAACAGGCCTGGGCAGAGGCCTGGTGCGATATCTACATCGGAACGCGTGACGATGTCATAGGCACCAGCCGCAGAGACGCTATCGACTATCTGGAGTTCGGCTACCGCAGCACTCAGGGCAGGTTCGGCTTGACGCTGCCGACGGCTGCCTGTTATCTGATCGACGGCGACTCAACGGTCGAGAATATTGCCCAACATATCGCCGAGCGGCTCAAGGCCGAGCATCCCGAGGATAGCTTCAAGGTTTATGCCTATGAGGGCGTGGACAAGGGCGCGATCGGTGTTGCCTAGGCGGAAACAGCTGCGAGAGGTGCTGTGACGGGGCACAGAGGCAGCGCAGGGCCCGAATGGAAGTCTTTGAACCGGTCGCGCCGACTCTGGGGTCAGTGACCGAACGAAAGACGCATGCCGCTGGCACCGCCGAAAAACTCACCATTGCGGTATTTGAGTTCGCCGTTGACCAGCGTCGCCGTGACACGCGAGCGCAAGGTGTCGCCTTCCAGGGGCGACCAGCCGCATTTGTAGAGCACGTCTTCACGCGACACGCGAAACGGGCTGTGCAGGTCCACCAGCGCTAGATCCGCCCAGTAGCCCTCGCGCAGAAAACCACGGTCACGGACAGCAAACAGCTCGGCAGGTCCATGGCTGACCTTCTGAACCAATTGAACCAGGCTGAGGTCGCCGTCGTGCACCAATTCCAACGCCATACTCAGCGCATGCTGGACCAGCGGCAGACCGGCCGGCGTCTTGAAATAAGAGCTGTGCTGTTTTTCCTCAAGGGTATGGGGTGCATGGTCGGTCGCAATGACGTCCAGCCGATCGTCAGCCAGCGCGGCGCGTAACGCGGCCCGATCCTCTGCGCGCTTGATCGCCGGGTTGCACTTGATGAGGCTGCCGCGCTGCGGGTAATCGGCCTCACTGAAGTACAGATGATGCACACAGACCTCGGCGGTGATCCGCTTGCCGCTGATCGGGCCGGTCTCGAATAGATCCATCTCACGTGCCGTGGTCAGGTGCAGCACATGCAGTCGGGTGCCGTGACGACGTGCCAGATCGACCGCCAGGGAAGAGGATTTCCAGCAGGCCTCTTCGCTGCGTATCAGGGGGTGCAACCGCACAGGGATCTCATCGCCATACTGCGCGCGATAGTGCGCCTCGTTCGCCTGCACGGTCGGCGTGTCTTCGCAATGCGTGGCGACCAGCGTCGGCGCATCGCGAAAGATCTCCTCCAGCGTCTCTGGATTGTCGACCAGCATGTTACCGGTGGAGGCCCCCATGAACACCTTGATGCCGCAGGTCTGGTTGGGCTTTAGCGCCCGGATCTCATCGATGTTGTCGTTGGTGGCGCCCAGGTAGAAGGCATGATTGCCCCAGGCGCGCCCCTGTGCGCGCGCGAACTTGTCTTCCACCGCCTGCAGGGTAGTGGTTAGCGGATTGGTGTTCGGCATCTCCATGAAACTGGTGATCCCGCCGGCGATCGCCGCGCGCGATTCGGTGGCCATGTCCGCCTTGTACGTCGCTCCAGGTTCGCGAAAATGCACTTGATCATCGATCATGCCCGGCAACAAAAGCTGTCCAGCAGCATCGATCACCTGCGCCGCAGGCGCGCTGATCTCGCCGCCGATCTGCGCAATGCGACCATCGATGATCAATAGGTCGCCTTCCCGTTCCCGGCCCTCGTTCACCATGCGGGCGTTGCTTATCAATAGGGATCGGCTCATCAGTCGTAGTCCTTGTCTTTCCAGGTGCGCAGCGCGCGGAATACCGCCGCGCGGTCGGGCAGTTGCTGCCCGGCCCAGGCGCTGGCGGCGGCGATCACGCCTGCCTGATCAGTGCGCATGAAGGGGTTGGTAGCGAGTTCCTCACCGATCGAAGAGGGCAGCGTGGGTTCCCCACGCGAACGCCTGTCCTCATCGCGCCGTGTACGCGCCGTGAGCACGGCGCTATCCGGTTCGACCCAGGCCGCGAACCCGAGATTGGCCAGGGTGTACTCGTGCGCGCAGAACACCCTTGTGTCGGCCGGCAGCTCGCCGATACGGGTCAGGGATTCGCTGAGCTGCTCGAAGGTCCCGCTGAACACCCGACCGCAGCCCGCGGCGAACAGCGTATCCCCGCAAAACAGTGCGCCTTCTCCGTAGTAGGCGATGTGTCCTTCCGTGTGACCCGGCACGTCCAGCACCGTGAAGGCGACGGCCAGGCCGGGCAGTTCGACGCGATCACCACCCTGCAGGCGGTAGTCCAGCGCCTTGATGGGCTCGCCCGCCGGGCCATACACGATGGCCTGCGGCCAGACGGACTTCAGGCCCCGGATACCGCCGACGTGATCACCGTGTTTGTGGGTAATCAGGATGGCGTCCAGGCTCAGGCCCTCGCGATGCAGACGCGCAATCACAGGGTCTTCATCGCCCGGATCGACCACGGCGCAGCCCGCATAACCGTGGCGACTCAACAGCCAGATGTAGTTGTCTGAGAAGGCCGGGATTGGGCGGATGTCGATCACTTGCGATACAGCTCCGCCGGGTCGATCAGCACTGGCTTATCAACCACCACGCGGTCACCCCTCACCAGGTTGTAGAAGCAGTCGCGGCGCCCGGTGTGACAGGCGGGACCGGTCTGATCGACCTTGAGCAGCAGCGTGTCGCCGTCACAGTCGAATCGCAGCTCCTTCAGCAGCTGGACCTGCCCCGAGGACTCTCCCTTGCGCCAAAGGCGCTGGCGCGACCTCGACCAGTAGCACACCCGCCCGCTGGACAGGGTCTGGCCGAGGGCCTCGGCATTCATCCAGGCCAGCATCAGCACCTCGCCGGTATCGAATTGTTGGGCGATCGCGGGCAGCAGGCCGTCGGCATTCCACGGCAGCCCGTCCAGCGCGGTCGACAACGGCACCGATTGCCCATCTGCGAGAGACTCGAGTTGTTTGAAGACACCCATCGGCTATCCAGAGACCCGACACGATGCCGCGATCATAACGCACAAGACCGCGCGTTCAGTGTGCGTCGTCCTGTCTGTTTAGGGGTAACATAGAGCGCATTGAAGAGGTTTATGGTCACCATGCGGATTTTCCGGATTGCGTTTCACAACAACGGCAAGGTCTACCAGCTGCATGCGCAGCAGATCACTCAGGGCGAGCTGTATGGTTTCATCGAGATACGCGACCTGCTGTTCGACGAGCACACCTCGGTGGTGATCGACCCCGCCGAGGAGCGACTCAAGTCGGAATTCGCCGGTGTGCAGCGTCTGATCTTGCCAATGCACGCCATCATACGCATCGAGGAGGTCGAAAAACGCGGGCAGAACAAGATCCTGGACATCGATGGCACGATCAGCAACGTCGCGCCGTTTCCGCTGCCCCCGTCGGATGGCCGCAGCCGATGAACAGACAGCGTCACGCGGTATAGCGGCCTGCGCACCGGGATTGAGCCGCCTTCCATGGATACCGACAGTAACTCGCCGCTGAAACAGCGCATCCTGCGCCAACGCGCGACGCTGTACAACATGCTGATCGACCCGATGCGCCGCGTCGCGCGGCGCTGTGCAAAGGCCTGGGATGACAAACCGGTACTCGACACCCTGCTGCTCGAGTCGATCCCCAAGGTGCCATATGTCACCTATCTCTATGCGCTGGACACCACGGGTCGCCAGATCAGCGCCAATGCCTCTCCGGATGGCGCGATAGCGTCCGATCTGGGACGCGACCGGTCACACCGCCCCTACATGAAGAACCTCGATGAACACCGGGAGATGACGCTGTCCGAGGCCTACATTAGTCTGCGCGCCCGCCGCCCCTCGGTGACTGCCATCCAGCGCGTCTCTCGCGATGACGTCTTCGTCGGTTATCTGGGAGGCGATTTCGACCTGCGCGGCCTACCCATCACCAAGGAGCTGTACTCCGAGCCGGGACGCTGGCGCCAATTGAAGGGCGATCCGGCGATCCGCAGCCACGTCTTTCAGCAGTGTCGAATCCAGAGCCGCTTGGATGAAAAAATCGACATGATCCTGCCGGTGCTCGAGGAACTGGTGGTGGAGAACGGCGTGTTTCACTTGAAGACCCATTTTTCAAGCAGTCGCGCCACCATCTGGCTGTGCGACGATCCTTATCGCTACCAGCTGCTCGAGTTCGAGGACCTGGTGGATCCGGATGTCTGTCTGGCCTTCCCTCTCCAGTCCTATCCGACGGATGCGGTGGTGCCACAGGATCAGGTGCGGCCTATCCTCGATACTTTCAAGCATCTGCGGTTTGCCGACGACACCATCTACCTGCGCGCCGGATCTATCAATATCTTCAACGGCCTCGTCGGGCTGAATTTTTCCTGCGACGGCTCGCACTACATTCCGGTACATCAGTTCCTGGCCCGGGACTCGGCCTTTTGGGAAGGGATCAACTGAGGCCACATAACCCCGCTAACGCCAGGGTTTTATCGTCGCCTGGCGCGGCCAGCCGGCGGTTCAGGCGACTAGCGAAGTATGTCGCGCCTGATTTCCGCGCCGCAGGCCTGTTGAATCGATCAGCGAACGGTCGGAAACTAGCGAAGCGGAGGGGCAACATGCAAATTCAACAACACATCAGACAGAAGCTCGATCAGGCGTTCACCCCGCTGCATATCGAGGTCGAGAACGAGAGTCACATGCACAATGTGCCGGAGGGGTCGGAGACACACTTTCGCGTGCTGCTGGTCAGCACACAGTTCGAGGGCAAACCGCTGATACAACGTCACCGCGCCGTGAACGGCACATTGAGCGAGGAGCTCAGGGGTCAGGTACACGCACTGGCGCTGCACACCATGACGCCGGAAGAGTGGTTCGCCAAGGGCGGCTCTGTCCCCGAGTCGCCGCTCTGCCTGGGGGGCGGAAAATCATGATATTTCGACTGGTACGCTGGCCGCTCGGGCAACTGATCCTTCTGATCGATTTTCTTACCTCGCCCAAGCCGCCGCTCCGCGATCCACAGACACAGGCCGAGATAGACGCGGCAACGCGTGATCTGGCCATCTATCAGTTCAAAACCTGTCCATTCTGCGTTAAGACCCGCCGGGCGATACGTCGGATGGGGCTGAACATCGAGCTGCGCGATGCGCGCAACGATCCGCAATGGCGCCAGCAGCTGCTAACCGAGGGTGGCCGTCTTCAGGTCCCGTGTCTGTACATCCCGGGTGGCGATGGCGGATCCCGGTGGCTATACGAATCGAATGACATCATAGCCTATCTTGAACAGCGCCTCGGCGATCGGGCCGCCGCACACCAGACCTGAGTCACGCTTTTTTCGATCCTGATCGACAACACACCGAGCGGGACTTTGGCGCTGACATGACCGACTCTCAGGCCTTGGGCGCATTGGCGAGTATCCATGCGCTGCAGCTGCAGCTGGTCGAGACCCTGCCGCCCCGCGCTTGTAATCGACGCTTCGAGCCGACGCTGCCGTCCGCGGGCTGGTGGCTCGGACGCGCGGTGTACCTCGAGCTGCACCTGCTGCGCAGCAGGGTGCGCGGCGACGACGATCTTGCCTCCCGCGTGCGGCATCTTTTCGCCGAGGCGCTCTCACCCGCCGCAGCGCTGGACGCCCAACTGCCGCCGCAGGATCATCTCCTCAACTGGGCGCATGAGATCTTCGACGAACACCTTGTCTGGCTGGCCAATCCGGGCATGCTGCCAGACCACTCGCTGCTCGCAGATAGCTGGTTGGTATGGATCCTGGCGCAACATCAGGCACTGATCTACGAACGCCTGCTGGCGGTGTTGACTTCACGCAGCGCCCTACGGGCCGGCCGCGACTATCGGGTCAGCGAGATTCTTCAGGCGCGCCTGCCGCGTGACGACTCGACGCGTATCGAGCAGGGACACTACCGCATCGGCGCGCGCGGCGGCGCCGTGCTGTGCAACGAGCGACCCGCTCAGCTGGTCGAGCTTCACGCCTTTCGAATCAGTCGCGCCCCGGTCAGAAACGCGGAGTTTCTCGCCTTTATGCAGGACGGCGGTTATCGCGACGCGGACTGGTGGGACGAGGACGGTCGCCGCTGGCTCGCCGCGGCCAAGGTCGCAGCACCCTGGCACTGGCAAACCGACCAGGCCGGGCATTGGTATAGCATTGGTACCAATGGCCCCATAGACCTGCACGCGGACGATGTCGTCTCCGGGCTGAGCGCGCATGAGGCGCGGGCCTACGCCGCCTGGGCAGCAGCTCGTGGCGAGGGACTCGCCGGCGCCGTGCCCCAGCACGAGTATCAATGGGAGGTGGCTGCGCGTCTCGGCGAGCTGGAATTGCAAGGCCGCTGCTGGGAATGGTGCGCCAACCCTTACCACCCTTACCCGGCCTATCGTGCGCCGGCAGACCCGGCACTGGAGCCCTTCCCCATCGGCCCCGAGGGCATCACCCTGCGTGGCGGCTGCCTGCATACCCAGGCGACACTGCGCCGCACGACCTTACGGATCATGGGACTACCCGAGCAGCGCAACCTGTTCGCCGGCACCCGCCTAGTGATGCCACCCGGCAGGGCCGCCTGGGAATAGTGGCGCCCAACGACTTCCTCAGGGGGTGATGCCCAACAACTCGATCTCGAACGTCAGCGTCTCATTGGGGCCAATGTCCGCTCCGGCACCACGCTCCCCATAGGCCAAGGCGCTGGGGATGAACACCTGCCAACGATCGCCGATATGCATCTGGGAAATGGCCTCACGGAATCCGGGGATCACGCCCGAGAGCGCAAACTCTGCGGGCTCGCCGCGCTCGACTGAGCTGTCGAACACACTGCCATCCAACAGCGTGCCGTGATAATGCACGCGCACCGTCGCATCACTCCCCGGCTGGGCACCGTCGCCGCTGGCCAGGACCCGATACTGTAGGCCGCTTGGCAAAACGACCACACCATCTTCGGCCGCATTGCGGGCCAGAAAGTCTCGCTCGGCGGCGAGCTTGGACTTCGCCCGCTGCGCCCGCTGCTGCACGAACACCTGTTGCTGCTCCCGGATGGACTCCTGCATCTCTTGCGCGCTGAGGCGTAACGGCTTTCCGCCGAGGACATCATCGATCGCGGCGGCAAACGCACGACTGTCGAGCTCTTCGATGCCCTGACCTCGCAGCAACTGCCCGAGCCGCACGCCCATCGCGTAACTGTAGCGCTCCGATACACTCAGTCCGCCCGATTCCGCGCCAATGGCAAGCGTCGATAGGCAGCAAACAACAACGGTCGAGATTACAATTTTCATGATCGATTCCAGTGAGAGAGGAAGCCCCATCCCGGTTTCAGAAGCGCCGCCCTGAAACGCAGAATACGCTTCACAGATTGCACGCACCAAGTTCAAACGCGGCACGCAGAGGCCGATAGTACCCGCAGGAACGCAACCCTAGGAGGGAGGCGCCATGATCAACAAATTGAATCAATCTGCGCTGCTCGGCATCCAACGCAGCACCCAGGGCATGGTCCGCAGCGCGGCAGAGATTGCCCGTGCAACCAAACCCGGCGAGCAGTCGAACATGACACGGGCGCTGGTCGAACTCAAACAACACGAACACGCGGCCAAGGCCAACATCAAGACTCTGGCCACCGCCGACAAACTGCTGGGTTCGCTGCTCGACGTCAAGGCCTAGCCGCGCAACGATAATGACCAGGTTGAGATCGATTCGCGCCGAGCATTCTGGCTCAGCGCCTGGTCCTCACAAAAACAACATCGAGTAATCGGTTGCAACGACGTCCTTGGTCAATTGCCCGACTGAAATAAAGTCCACGCCGGTGAGGGCGATCTCGCGTACCGTCGCCAAGTTGACACCGCCCGAGGCCTCGAGCTTCGCCCGGCCCGCGGTCCGCTGCACTGCCTCTCTTAGCGCTTCATTGCCGAAATTATCCAGCAGCATGCGAGTCGCACCGGCCGCCAGCGCCTGATCGAGCTGTGCCAGGCTCTCTACCTCGATCTCGACCAAGACACCGTGGTCGGCCAGGCTGCTGGCTGACTGCACTGCCGCAGCAATGGAGCCTGCGGCACGGATATGGTTCTCCTTGATGAGTACTGCATCGTAGAGTCCCATCCGATGATTGGTCGCGCCGCCACAGCGCACCGCATATTTCTGTGCCATCCGCAGACCCGGGATAGTCTTGCGGGTATCGAGAATGATCGCTCCAGTACCAGCCACTGCCGCGACATAGTCGGCTGTAAGGGTCGCCGTGCCCGATAGCGTCTGCAGGAAATTCAGCGCCGTGCGTTCCCCCGACAACAGCGGGCGTGCACCGCCAGACAGGCCACATACCCGTTGTCCGGATTGCAGGCTATCGCCATCATCCGCCAACCAATCGATGACGATGGCCGGATCGAGCTGGCGGAAGACTTCGTCGAACCAAGCGCGCCCGCACAAGATGGCTGACTCACGAGCCACCACCTCGGCGTGCGCCTTGCTCGCTGCAGTCATCAGGCCGGCGGTTAG
The DNA here is from genome assembly GCA_049669185.1 of Sedimenticolaceae bacterium. Lineage (GTDB taxonomy): Bacteria > Pseudomonadota > Gammaproteobacteria > Chromatiales > Chromatiaceae > Thiosocius. The sequence goes on from JBATKF010000250.1 coordinate 11,165, forward strand.
ATCGCCGCTGCCCAGGTCTTCGGCCAACGCATGGCGCACCTGCGCTGTCAAATCGCGCGGATCTGGCGTTGCGGACACTAGCCTGAAAATCTCACCAGCCGGCTAGCGGGTTTCGAGCAGCTCGACCTCAAACACGAGGGTCGCGTTGGGCGGGATCACGCCACCGGCGCCCTGCGCGCCATAGCCCAGCTGCGGCGGTATCGTGAGCCTGCGTTTTCCGCCTACTTTCATCCCGGCGACACCTTCGTCCCAGCCGCTTATCACCATGCCGCGACCAAGCGCGAAATCGAACGGCTGATTGCGGTCGACGCTGGAATCGAATTTTCGGCCATCGGTCAGCCAACCAGTGTAGTGCACCACTACCTGCTGGCCTGTCTCTGCAGTCGCGCCGTCACCCTCTACCAGGTCTTCATATTTGAGACCGGTATCGGTCATTTTCTCCGCCATGCTTGCCTCCGTCGTACTCGACTCGCCAGTAAAGAAAGCGCCGGCTCATGGCCGGCGCGAAGATTGTAGCCGACGATGGGGCAATCAGACAGGATTCTCAGACCCGTCGGCGTCTTTGAGGGCATCCACCACGGCGTTCAAGGCGCGATCCATCAGCGGCGTATTCAGGTCCTCGAGCACACGCGCCTGCCCGACGCGCAACAGTACGGCGATGTCATTCACACTCATCTCGGCGAGCTTCATACCTTTGCGATTGACAAGGATACAGTTGCTCGTCACCTCGCTGCGCCATGACAGTTTGCCGCGCATCCAGGTATCGTCTTGCTGCCAATCCAACCACTGCCCAACCTTCAATCCCCGCGCCAGGTCAAACGAGGCATCCTTCACGACATCGGCATCGGTCTGGTCGCCGAGCACCACGCCTTCGGCAATCATCAGGTCCTCGGTCTCTGGATCCGGCTCGTCTTTTTCCCCGCGCAGTGCCGCGATATGGCACGCCTGTAGGTCCTTGAACAATTGACTCGCGCGGTGCTGATCGAAGGAGATATTGTTCAGGCCATCGCGCAATTTTTTCAACAGGTCAGGGATCGCCTTCAGCAGACGCTGCCGGTCGGCGGTCTCAATCTTCGGCTGGATGCTCCAGATCAGCTCCTCGACGGCGGCAAAGGCATCCTGCCAAGCAGCGCTCTCCTCGCCCTCGCGCAGAAAGGCGAGCAGCATGACATCGTGCCAGCCCTCGCGCAGGATATTGACGACCGCGGTTGGCATGTCCGGTTGCGCCTCACGGAACTCGTTGAGCACCTGGGCGACGCGCCGGCGCGCGATCAATAGCTGCTCCTGACCGCGGGTGACCTGGTTGACGCGTTCCTCAGCCACCTCGGCGCCACGGGTCTCGCGCTCGATAAAGTTAGAGAATTCGTCGTAGACCTGCGCGAACAAACCGACATCGTCGTTGAAGTCCCTCAGGATTCGGGTGACCGCTGTATCAATTCGCCCGTACAGCGACCTCGCCGATCGATCGCCGTCATCCACCCAGCTCATGGCCGCACGCGCAAGGGTGTTGAGAAGACGGCGCGCCGGGTGCTGTTTGTTGCCGAAGAAGCTGCGGTCGAGAACCGCGACTTTCAGCATCGGAATCTGCAGCCGGCCTATCAGTGCCTTCATTGCATCGGGCACATTGGCATCATCAAGGATGAAATCGAACAGCATCCCGATGACATCCAGCAGGTCCTGATCGACCTCGTTCAACCGCTTCGACGGCGCCTCGGTGGACCCCATCTCGAGCTGACGACCTAGGCTGATCAGCATTTCGGATTGCAGCTGCTGAATCTCGCGCAGGCTGATCGGTGCCTCGACCGAGACCTCGCGCTGCAGGTAATTCAGCGCATCGATCAGTTCGTGCGAATCAACCGCCGGCAAGTGCGTGTAGCGTGCTGCGTTCCCGCCGCCGGGCAAGTGCCGCGAATAGAGATTGGCGGCCCCGTGATTTCGGCGCAGCGAGAGCAGCTGCCCTAACATCCCGAGTATCTGCTCATTGCCGCCATCGGCTACCGCCTGTTCGTTGGCGAAATCCATCGCGGCGCTGCCAACACTCTCGGGCGTCTCTTCGCGGGCCCGCTGGACCGAGGGCGCGACCGGGTTGCGGCGCACCCGCTGCACGATCTTTGGCAAGATCCCGGCATCGACCAGACTGTCGTTGAGGTCGTCGTACAGACCGCCGATGTATCCCATCACGTAGCGGTCGAACAGCTTCAACACCACCAGGCGAACGCCGAGTTCACCCTGCCATTGCCGCAGGGCCGCGCGGAAGCCTTCGGCCAGATCAAACGGGCCAACGGGATTCTGGCGGGTGGTGAGGTCTGGGATACCGGCGAGCTGAGCGAATCGCATGTTGAGCGCGAACAGCTCCCGATGGTAGCGATTCTCGGCCTTAGAGATCATGCCGCTGACGGCAAGATTTTCCTCGAGCTCTTCATCGTCGACCAGGCTCAGCTCGTCCTTCTCGAGCACCGCTTTCGGGTCTTCTGATGCCACGGGTTGGCTCCAAAAGGCCTCATAGCGACTGATCTGGCCGCGCAGGAATTCCTCTTCGATCGCCCCGCGAAGTTTGCGGATCTCGCGCATGGCCTCGAAATAGCGGGTCTGCAGAACGTCATTGGCAGATTTATCAGCGAGTTGATAGAGCTCGTCGTCGACATGTTCGAACAGCTCCTGCAGCAGTCGCGGCAGCGTGTCGACCAGTCGCGCCCGACAGGCCGCGATCACCTCGTTGGCCTTGGCGTCAGCCACTCGGCGGCGGGTGCCGCCCAGCATCTGATCGAAGGAAACTACATTGTCGCTTGCCATGAACACCAACCTCTGGACATCTTTGCCTGGCCGATCTCTTTCATCGGCGCCGGGCACCTAGGGGAAGACTAGCTCGCGCCCTGGCTTCATCCAGGTAAACGTTGTCACGCTTCTCGCAACCCGTTTCGATGTATTTGCGAACCGGTGAACGCAATCACATCGCCTTAGGAGTCTGCCGCCTAAAAACGTCCCGGCAGCGCGTTTCGCCCGTCCTGCAGACGTTAGCGGCGGCTACCCTTGATTCCTGACCGGTGTCCTTGTTCTGGTGTAAGTTATCGTCTCTGCCAGAAATTTCCAATAAGTTATGTCTGCAGGCCTGCTTCAGACGCCCGAATTCCAGCTCTACAGCCTCAGTCAGTTCGATTTTGATCACCGGCTGGCAGATTCGACCGGAGCCGCGTTGGTGATTTTCACTTCCCCCGACCGCGGCAGCTGCCGAAAGCTGCGCCAGGTGATGCAGAGAGTGAAGACCGCGCAGCCTGGGTGGCAGCTATTCGGAGTCGACGCCCAACGCGACCTGGCATTGACCTGTGAATTCGAAGTCTTTCATTTACAAGCAGTTTTCTTGTTTCTAGGCGGCCAGTTCCAATGTCAGCTGAAGACCGAGGCGCATCGCGGAGCGGTCACTTCCGCGGTCCTTGATGCATTGCAACAAGCGGCCCGGGAGGCGCCATGACCACCCGCAGCGGCCTATGGTTGCCGGGATTGCAACAGGTCCTCTCTCCTAATTCCGACGAGCGCCCACCCGGTAGCGAGGTGGATCTGCTGGTGATTCACAGCATCAGCCTGCCGCCAGGGGAATTCGGTTCGGGTCATATCCAGGATCTGTTTCTCAACCGACTGAACCCCGAGGATCACCCGTACTTTCAGGAGATTGCACACCTGGAGGTATCGGCCCACCTGCTGATCAAGCGCGACGGTACCGCGACCCAGTTCGTCGCCCTCGACCGGCGGGCGTGGCACGCCGGTCCGTCCAGCTTCTGCGGTCGCGAGCGCTGCAATGACTTCTCCATCGGGATCGAGCTCGAAGGCACCGACACCTCGCCGTTCACCGCAGCGCAATACCAACGCCTGGCCTCGCTCAGCGCCCAGATTCGCGTGCTTTTCCCACGCATAAGCACGCCACGCATCGTTGGCCATTCGGATATCGCGCCGGGGCGCAAGACTGACCCCGGCCCCCATTTCGACTGGGATAGCTTTCGCACGCTGCTTGCGGCGACCGAGAGAAACCCGGGGCGGATTCAGCGGACTTGACGTGGGATTTGCGCCGGCGCCAGGCAAGCACTGGGTTCCCCCGATGAGGCCCTCGATCGACGAGCTATTTCGATCCCAGGGTCTCGCTGTTCCGGCAGCGCCTGCACCGTGGGTCCGGGACATCGAGGGCGCCAGCCTGATCGCGGTGCTGGCTTGAGCCGCATTAAGACTGCGGCCTGGTTGCTGCTTGGGGCGGCGCTGGGACTGCCTGCTCAAGGG
>JBATKF010000251.1:0-8118 GCA_049669185.1 Sedimenticolaceae bacterium
GAATGTCCGGTCAGGAGAATAGGTGACCGTCTGTTCATGGCCGGTTGCACGCGGTCGGCGTAACACCCGAAAGCGGCCGTTGAACAGATCGATGCTCAGCGAACGGCAGCTATGCGGCACACATCACTGCTGGCAGTACCCGGCCATAAGCGGAAGCAGGGTCTTCTCAAATTCTGCCCAGACTTTTCCGCAAAGCGGACGTGGACTCGTGCAGGTAGTTCGGCCAGAAATGTTGCCCGGTGTGGTTTTTCTGCGTTTTCTGCGGAGCTAGAGAGGCGGCAATGGGAGGGTGTCGACGATTTCGACGGCAGGCTTTGTCTCTAGATCGAAGCATCTCACGGCGGCACCGCCCACAGTTTTTTTCGGCCTCAATTGTTTCAGAGCATTGCACTGCGCTATCTGGCCTGTGTCGCGGCAGGCCTCGCGAGTGACTTCAAATTTTTGCCCTGCTGTTCCAATTCAGTGAGTCCATCTTCTCTTTAGGCGCGGATCTTCCGTATCCATCAGTATCGCGACACTTTGATCACGTCGTCGGTAACAGCGACCTCATCGCAGTTACTGCCTCTACCCATGCGATCGATGATCAGCCATCGTTGTCCGGCGGCCAGTGCAATCATTGGCATATGCCAGACCCCGCGCCGATAGTTGATACCCTGGCGCCCGGAAGAGTAAAAGGCACGCAGGCCAAACAAGTCCAACTCATCGGTCGCCGGCGCGACTACGATGAGTTGGGGATATTCGTCGAGAGGAATAAATGCTTGACTGCCTAACGGATGACGCTCCATGACTTCGACCCGATGGGGTAGAGTCGCAACCTGTTTGGTTTCGACAATACTTATAGCGACGCGGGCCTTATCCCCTGAATCGACACCAATATCGATATCGGCAAGGTCGTAGTAGCGCTCGAGCGCATCCCCATTCATGCCAAAGTGACGGGCTCCATCGGTTTCAATTACATCGCCGAACTCATGGAACACGTGCTTGGTCAACGGTTCGGGATTGAGAAGAGTTGTTGCTGACGAGTCGCTCATTGTTCGACGTGCCCGAAGATCCGGAGACGACTGAGCCCGCCGTCGGGGATGATATTCAGCCGGATATGGGTTATCGGTCCGATTTCCCTGACCTCGTCTTCAAAGCAATGATTGTGATCTGCTTGCAATCGCTGCTTCGGTAACAGTTCATCCCAGAACATACTCTGAGTCACCAGCGAGGATTCGGTGCCGCCACGAACATAGGCCGCCTGGATCGAGCAGGCATCGGGATAGTTGCCTTTGAAATGGGCGGTATCGACCTCGACCGACTTCACGACGCCGGCATGGCCGAGAGCCAGTAACGCCCAGTCGTTACCCGGTTCACGTCGGCGCCGCGTCTCCCAGCCATCCCCCATATTGAGCCCACGTCCCGGCAGGTTCAGATTCTTGATACTGCCGTAGTGTTCGTCATTGCACGTTATGGCCCGCCCCCCGTAGCGCAACGCGAACAGGTCGATGCGCTCCGACGACTCTCTCAGCGTCTGCCAGTCACAGGTCGGCATGCCGTAGACACGCAAGCGGGCTACGCCACCGTCGGGATAGATGTTCAGCCGGACATGGCTGTACAGTCCTTTGTCCGCGACCGGTAAAAAGTGATGGCTGTCAGCGGTGATATCGACCGAATGCAGCAGACTGACCCAGATCGTGCTGTCGTCCGGATCGCCGTTAGGACAATAGCAGGCCTCGATTGATGCGGCTGGTGGGTAATTTCCAGTGAAGTGGGATGTATCAATGTCGATGCCAGCGAGTGCGCCGGGATAGCCGAGCCGGATAATCGCGTAGTCGTTACCGGACGTACGGCGTCGACGTGTCTCCCAGCCGTCCATCCATTGGCCACGCTCATCGAAACGTCCGGGGTAGAAGACAGGATCATGTGGCTCCAATAATCGCTCGCCTGGGCCGAACCAGTCGTCCGTGGTGAACACGGCTTTTGCGCCTAGTCTACTGTCTGCCAGGTTGGTCAGGTGGCGAAAGGGATTGTCAGTGGGTGCCATGCGGGCGAATTCTCTGTCTGCGCGGTGCAATTATGGCGTGATCCGAAGATTATGAACACTTGATCGCCTGCAGTCATGCACCGGGGCGGGTCCCGATTGGGTTCCAATGCTTGGGATATCTGGACGCGGCTTCGTTGTCATTCGGAAAATGGCGCCGCCAACCAATGGACACGGCAAAAGCCAAGGCGCCCATCACCTAGTGGGCTATGCGGTAGGTTCTGCAATTCTAAGAGTGCGTTACGCTCGCTTGAGTTAGCGACGGCTAAAACTTCGCTGACGTGCCTTGGCGAAGAAGCTTGCGTACCGATCGAGTGTTATAGAGGCTACCGCATGATCCACTAGATTGCGAGGACCACTGCGTACCGCGCTGAATTCGGGCCTTACCGATGCTGATCTGTCGCGGCGTAAGAGTTCAATTTTGAGGTCGAAAGCCTGGCACGCACAAGTGCCTCGGCGAATGCCACACCACAACCGACGCCATCTACGACCGGTAATCCGAATTCATCGGACAGGCTCTGCATGAGGTCCGTCATTCCAGCGCAGCCAAGCACGATCGCCTCAACGCCATCGTCGTCGATCGCGTTGCGGATTTCCGCGCGAATCCGGTCGGTTGTGGCCGGGTCGCCTTTTTCGAGCTCAAGTACTGGAACTTCGCTTGCCCGAACCCGCGCGCAGCGGTGATCCAGCCCATAGCGCACGAGGTTCGCCTCGAGGATCGGCACCGAGCGAGACAATGTCGTGATTACGCTGAACTTGGCGCTGATCATCGCCGCGGCGTGATAAGCCGCCTCTCCGATTCCAATGACGGGTGCAGTCGTCGTGCAGCGCAGCGCATCCACACCGGTATCGTCAAAACAAGCGACCACGATAGCGTCCGCGTCCGTGTATCGGGCCGCCTCGGCCAGAAGGCCGGGCAGGCAAGTCGCCCCATCGAGATACCCCTGAATGCTTGCAGGGCCCTCTTGCGGATTGGTGGCTATGATGTCTGTATCCGGGCTCGCCACCGCCTTTGCCGCGACTTCGATCTTGCGCGTCATGGAGGCGGTCGTATTGGGATTAATAATTAGAAGCCTCATACCCGCCTCAAATGTCCCCGCCAAGATAGGCGGCTTTGATACGTGGGTCGTTCAACAACTCTTTCGAATTGCCCTCGATCACGACTTTGCCGGTGGTGAGTGCATACGCCCGGTTTGAGATCGATAGCGCCATACGCGAGTTCTGCTCGACCAACAGGACCGATACCCCTTCCTCACGATTGATCGAAACGATTGACCGGGCAATATCCTGAACCAGCTTGGGCGCTATGCCGAGTGATGGCTCATCCATCAGCAGCAAGCGTGGCTTGGCCATCAATGCCCGACCGATGACCATCATCTGCTGCTCACCGCCTGACAGTGTCCCGGCCGTTTGTCCGAACCGTTCCTTGAGACGTGGAAACCGCTCCAATAAGCTGTCGAGCGTGTCCTTTACACCCGCCTTGTCGCGGCGGGTGAAAGACCCCATCAAGAGGTTGTCTTTCACCGACATATAACGGAAGATGCGGCGGCCTTCCGGGACCATGGCGATACCGCCCGCGACGATGTCGGCGGGGTTCTTACCGTCGATCCGTGTGTCTTCAAAACGAACCGCCCCGGCTCTGATTTGGGCAAGACCCGTGATAGCGCGCAGGATCGAACTCTTCCCGGCACCATTGGCACCGATGAGCGCGACGGTCTCGCCTTTGTCGAGATTGATTGAGACCCCCTTTAGCGCGTACACGTGATCGTAGTACAGCTCGATATTCGAGAATTCCAACATCTTGCTCATGGCTCAGATCCCGATCTCGTCATCGGCGCTACCGAGGTAGGCTTCTATGACCTTTTCGTTGTTCTGAATCTCTTGTGGCGTCCCTTCGGCGATCATCTCGCCGAAATTCAGCACCACGATCCTGTCCGATATCTTCATGACTGCCGGCATATCGTGTTCTACCAACAGGACCGTCACACCGCGTTCGTCCCGGACCTTCCGAACGAGATCGACCATACGCATCGTTTCGTCATGGTTCATGCCGGCGAAGGGTTCGTCCAGTAGCAGAACCTCAGGGTCGGTCGCAAGCCCTATCGCGATACCGAGTGCGCGCAAATTGCCTTGCGGAAGATTCGAGGCCTGTTCCCCTGCAATCGCGGTCATGCCGAGAAAATTGATCAGCTCGTCCGCATAGTGCCCAAAGCGATCCACGTCCGAACGAGCGGCCCTGGTGCCCCAGAAATACCCCGCGAGCGAGGCCTTGGAACGCAGATGCTGGGCGACGATGACGCTTTCTCGCACAGTCATCGATTTGAAGATCGTCGTCTCCTGAAAGGTTCTTACCACCCCCCTGCGTGCGGCGATATGTGGCTTGCGGTTAGAAATCCGCCAGCCTTTGAACAATACCTGCCCCGAGGTCGTCGGTAGGAAAGACGAGATCATCTTGAAAAGGGTGGACTTACCCGCTCCGTTTGGCCCGATGACCGAGAGGATCTCGTTTTCCTGCACATCGAAACTAACATCATGGTTGGCGGTAAGCCCGCCAAAACGCTTGGTTACATTCTGTACTTGAAGGAGTGCGCTCATTCGCCGGCTCCTTTTCGCTGCGGGAGGCGCAGGCTGAGTAAGCCGTTGGGCAGCACCAGCATGAGGAGTATCAGCAGGCCCGAATAGACGAGGAGCTGGAACTGGCCGAGTTCGAAGAGCAGGTCCCAGCCGAAGTAGAGCACCAAAGTCCCGAGCATCGGCCCGAACACGTAACCCAGACCACCCAGGAAGCAGTTCAGCATGAAATTCACGCTATCGGCGACCTGGAAACTGGACGGATAGACCGATTGCGCAATGGAGCCGAACATGGCCCCAGCGATACCGCCGAGAAACGAGGATATTGCAAACACGATAATCCGCACATAGGCGATGTTGACGCCAATGGAACTCGCCAGCTCCTCGTTCTGCTGCATCGAGCGACACAGATGCCCAAGGCGGGAGTTAACCAGACGATACATGCCTGCGAATGTCAGCACCATTAGGAGACAAGCGGTGTAGTAGAACGCGAGACGTGAGTTGTCCAGCGATCCGAAATCCGGAACCAGTGTCAGACCAAAGATCGACAACTCACCGGGTAGTGGGATCGACGTGATGCCTTTTGCCCCATTCGTGATTGGCAGGGCCAACGCCGTCAGGGTGACGACCTGGGTCAGAACCAGCGTGATCATCGCGAAGTAAACCCCCCTCAGCCGCAGTATGGGTAGGCCGATCAGGATTGCCACGAGCGCGGCGAACAGCCCTGCCAATGGCAACGACAACCAAAATGACATTCCCGCTTTGGTGACGAGAATTGCCGAGACGTAGGCGCCGATGAGCGCAAATGCACCCTGTCCGATATTGATGCGGCCGATGTAGAAGGTCAACCAGACGCCGGCGCTCGCAATCGACAAGATGGCCACAGACGTTAGCGTGAAGTAGAAATCAGTCCGGCCCGACGCAGAGATCAGGGCAGGGACGGCAATGAAAAGCGTGACCAGAAACAGGGTGACACCACCTGAGCGCGCTGCAACAAACTTCGTCATCCAATTATCCCCACGGTTTGCCCATTAGTCCCTGCGGACGGATGGCGAGGAAAATCATCAGCGACACGAAGATCAGCAGATAGGTGATGTCGCCGTATTGAGAGAGAAGGGCGAGACCGGTAGCTTCGAGAAAGCCCAATATAATCCCGCCAGCAATGGCGCCCGAGATTACCCCTGCGCCACCGATCATGACCATTATGAACGCCTGGATCGAGGTCGGCCCACCCATGCCAAGGTTGACACCCGTGATGGTCACGAGCAGTCCGCCGACGAGACCCGCCAACATTGCACCCAGGGCGAAACCGACCATCGAATAGCGATCGACGTTGACGCCCATGAGTTGTGCCGCCGATCGATCCTGTGCGAGCGCGCGGAGGGCGCGACCGGTTTTCGAGTATTGCATGAAGAGAATGAACGCGACGATCGATACGATTGCCAAAACACCGATAAGAATGCGGTCGTAAGGCATGATCACCCGGAAATCCCAGTTGAAGACCCCGTCGACGAGCTTGGGTACCCCGCGCTGCTTTTCACCGAAGAGCAGCAAGATCATCGCATCGAATAGGAATGCGAGACCGGCAGCGAGTAGCATCGTGCTTTCTTCGCGGGACGATCGTTTGATGACCGGTGCGAACAGGTACCGCTCGATCAGTGCACCCAAAACCGCGAGTGTGATGCAAGACATCAGTAACGCGAAGGCGAAAGGCCAGCCAAGCTGCCCATAGAAGGTGTACGTTACGAATCCGCCGAGGACATACATCTGCCCATGTGCGAAGTTAAGCACGTTCATCAAGGCGAAAATCAGTGTCAGGCCTAGCGCGATCATCGCGTATTGCGCACCCAGATAGATGCCATTGGCCAGGATCTGTTCCATACCGCCCCCGTTATTGATTCGCCTGTGTCCCGCCGAAGGGAGGGGCACGGGTTGGCTTATCGTTCAAATGTGACTATCGGGCGAAATGCTCAGTCGACTTCCGCGATGAACAGCGTTTCGAACTCGCCGTCTTGGTAGACATTCACGACCAATGGCACAGCCAGCTGCCGCTTTTGCCCAAACGACGTCATGCCGACATAGCGCAGCTTAGCGTTGCCCTTCATGTAGGGATTCGGCGCTTCGAACGTATCGATGGTTTTCTTAAACTCCTCGACGTCATCGATCGCGGCTGGGTTGGCCTTGAGCGTCTCGAGGATGTACTCCAGCGCATAGACTTTGGTATTGGATTCATCGTTGTACTCGCCGAACATCTCGGTGTAGCGGTCGACGAATTCCTTCATGGCGTCCGAGGCGATCTCAGGCGTCGACGCGCCGCCCACAGAGATGAAACCGTTGGCTAAATCACCGGCGCCTTCGCGCAGTACCGTTGCGTCTTGAGCGGTCTCGGTCGAGATGAATCCTTCGAAGCCCAACTCTCGGGCAGACCGAACCAGCTGTGGCGCGTTGGCTGGTGAAACGCCCGACAGAACCAAGAGATCTGGCCGCGTGCGCATCACCGGGGTCAGCAATGGCATGAAATCGGTAGTGTTCACTTGGTAGGTGGCATTGTCCGAGACGACCTCAAGGCCTAGCGCTTTGGCTGCCGCGACGCCACCCTCACGTTGTGACAGTGGATCCGACTCATTAGCGGCGACGAAAGCCACGGTTTTCACGCCCTTCTCGTCGCGCAGGTACTTGTAGATGGCCGGCCCCGACTGGTAGTTGGCAACCATCCCTAGGATTGCGTTGGACGCGGGCGCGGAGTAGAGCTCTTTCGGGAAGGCATAGGGGAAGTACATGATCCCGTTCTTCTCCGCTACCGGGCGCACCGCGGCCGCGCCGTCATCGACGTTGGGACCCACGACGTAGTGAATGCCCTCTTGTGCCATCTTTTCCATGCCGGCGATCGCACGCTTCGGATCCTTCTGATCGTCGAAGGACACGATCTCAATGTTGTAGGTGGTATCACCGATGGTGTAGCCCCCCGTCTCGTTGATCCAAGCCGCACGTGTTTCCATCGAACGCTGGTTGGAGATACCCCAGGCCGCCGCCGGCCCGGACGTTACGCCGACAAATCCGATTTTCAGAACAGGGAGTTCTGCCCAGGCATTAGTCGCCTGAAGAGATAGCGTTAAGGCGAGGGCCGCTGATGCCTTAAAAAGGGTTCTGCGCTTCATTAATTTCTCCTTATGGATGACTGGCGCCGATAACTAAGCGCCGTTGGAAAGCCGCAGCGGAGGCTTTTCCTTCCGACGGCTCGCATATTGAAAAGTTGTCAGCAATCATTAGATGGAGGCTGACCGTCGTTAGCTCGCACGCTGATCATTACGAGTCATCCTCAGCGCGGCTTTCGTCTTGCAAACAGGGACGCGCGCAGCTTTGGTACTGCCCCGTATCGCACCGTGGCGGTCGCGCTGCCATGAGCCTTTGCCTCAAGGTGTTAGCAAGGAGCTTGCCATTCCTAAAAGTGATGTAAGTTGCGCAGGTGTGAGAAACGAAACATCCGATCGCAGACTCGATGCGTTTTTTTGGTGCGCCCGATG
>JBATKF010000252.1:0-3724 GCA_049669185.1 Sedimenticolaceae bacterium
GCCGTATGGCTCTTTGCCTCCGCCCTCGGTGTCTTTGGCTATCTAGGGAAAAGAAAAGCAAACGCGTAACGAATCAATCCCGCTCCGGCGGGATTTTTAATGTCTGCTCCTGCGGATGACCTGTCGCTCACGTTCGTGATGTGAGTGACGGCAGCGGGTCGGGAACAGTCGTTGCCGACGATGGTGCCGTAAAGGCTCCATACAAGCTGCATTAGCAAATGCTTAAGGGCCGTTGTGTGTTGGTAACGGACCAATACCTGAGAAAATCACACAGGCTTTTCACGCAGCGGCAGCTAAGGACGGCAGTCGGCCAACAAGAGACATTCCCACCCCGGGCTGCCGACTGTCAGAATTCTTTACACTTTAAATTCCCGGAATGGGCGCTCCCGGCCAGAACCCGCCTTACCCGGCTTCACTAACTAATGGCTGCTGCCGCCAGGCAAAGCAGACGTGGGTTTTTTTCGCTCGTCGTATTAGGACGTTAAAAGACGAGTAGACGGTCTGCTGCCATCGTGCGTTCGGCAAGCTCATCCATCGTGCTGCGTTCAGCGCCGTCGACAAGTTCGGAGTCCATCAGTCCCCGGGCATCCATACAGGCGCCACACAAGAGCACCTTGCCCTTACGTGCCACTGACTTGACCATCAGTTCGAGGTTGTAAAAGCCTTGTGGCACATTCTGTCCTGCCTTAGCACAGCCGACAGCATCGGCCATCAGAAAAACGGTGACCTCTGTATCTGCCTTGGATAGGACCTTGGCGAGTCTTAAGCCGTTATAGCTGCGTTCGGTGCCGTAGGGTGGGTCATTCAGTATGAGCAAGGTGTTCACTGGTTAGCCTCCGGTATCGGCTCAATTGGATCGACACTCGATCTTCCCGCTTCAGGCGTTGACCGCTTCCCGCAGACGACCGCGCTAGTGTGACGGCAGCGTACCGGCGGGTCGGACTTTCGGATGCGGGGCGATGTTTTCTTCGTTCAGGGCTTTCGGATCGGTCCACTGCCGTCGGTTGATCACATAGCCGGCAACCTTGCCGCGAAACGGAAGCATGATCATTCCCGGTAGCCAGCTGACGTCACGCGGCTGGTTGTAGCCGCGGATACCGATCGTCATCCTCTCGTGGCCGCCGCGCGGCTGGTCGCGGTAGGTGCCAAACAGGCGGTCCCACCAGGGTAGGTTGAAGCCAAAGTTGGAGTTGGTCTCATCGTCTTCGATGGAGTGATGAACCCGGTGCATGTCCGGCGTCACGACAAACCAGCGCAGGATACGGTCAAGCTTCGCTGGCAGCCGCACGTTGGCGTGGTTGAACATCGCCGTTGCGTTGAGCAGCACCTCGAAGGTGATTACGGCTATCACGGGCGGTCCGAGAACAGCGATGGTCGCGAACTTGATCAGCAGCGACAGGATGATCTCGATCGGATGGAAGCGTGAACCGGTGGTCACGTCGAAATCCGGATCGGCATGATGGACCCGGTGCAGGCGCCACAGCGCCGGGATCGCGTGCACCATCACATGCTGCAACCAGATCACGAAATCCAGCACGATCACCGCGAGCGGGATAGCAAGGCCGACGGGGACCTGGAAGTGATTGAGTAGCCCCCAGCCCTGGTCGTCGGCCAATGCGGCCATGCCCACCGCAGCGGCGGGGAACAACAGCCGCAACAGGAACGTGTTCAGGGCCACCAGGCCCAGGTTGTTTGCCCATCGGATCGCCTTGTCGACAGTTAGGACACGGCGCGGGGCCCACAGCTCCCACAGAGCCATGATGGCGAAGATGCCGATAAAGAAACCGAGCCGGATTGCCGCCTCGTGGGTTTGCAGAAAGGTGTCCAAGTGCTCGTTCCCAATTGTGTTTGGCCTTCATCACGCCGTCCGTGGCTATACTGACCGTTGAACTTTGAAAACGTTCAACTCAATGGTTGAATGTTTAGTGGGTGTGAGAAGTGATGTCAAGGAACGGAGAACCCAAACAGGCCTTGTTCGAGCAGTTGGCGGTGATAGGGCGAGCGCTCGGGAGTGCGGCTCGCCTTGAGTTGCTCGATTTCCTCGCTCAGGGCGAGCGGACCGTGGAGGAGTTGGCGAAGGCCGCGGGGCTCTCCGTGGCGAACACATCCAAGCACCTCCAGCAGCTCAAGGGGGCCGGCCTGGTCGAGGCTCGACGGGAGGGAAAACATATCCACTATCGACTGTCAGACGATCGCGCGCTCGATGCGATAAGCGATCTGCGGGTGCTTGCCGAGGCCCATCTTGAAAAGGTCGGTGACCTGGTCACGAACTACCTGCACAGCCGTGATGCCCTGGAGCCTGTGCCGGCCGAAGAACTCCTCGACCGCGCGCAGCAAGGATTGGTGACAGTTGTCGACGTGCGTCCACCGGAGAAATTCGCGCAGGGGCACATTGCGGGGGCAGTGAATATTCCCCTGGACAAGCTCAAGCAGCAATTGAAACAGATACCCCGGGATCGCGAGGTTGTCGCCTACTGTCGGGGACCTTGGTGCGTACTCGCTTATGAGGCTGTGGCACGGTTGCGCAAGGCGGGTATTTCAGCAAGGCGTCTCGAGCATGGTCTGCCGGAGTGGCGCCGGTCGGGCTTGCCAATCGAGCACTCGTAACACTGCTTGAAAGTCTGTCAGCTCCGTGGGCGGTAGCGGACCGTTTTCACCGACTACCCGCGTGACTGCTCAGCGTCGTCTCCGGTCGACCGCCTCAATCCCGCCAACTCGTGATTATTCACCCTCGTCGTCGCGGCGGCGAATGTCTCTTCTGTGTTGTGAACAGACACGTCTCAACCGAAGCCTCCCGAAGCCTTCATTCTGAGCGATTCAACCGCACATTCAGGAAGCACCTGGCGGCCGCTCTTGATCGATCAAAATCCTGATTTAAGCATTCTACCGTTCCACTGGGGCAGCGTCGCATGGTGAGCGTAGTAGGCTATCCACATGAACCTGTCTGGATAGGCAGGGCGATAGATGTAGAAACACACTGAAATAGTCGGATTGGCGACCGTGAGGGCCCAGAAGCCATCACCGGATACCAGAGGTCCCGCCCAAGGAATGACCTCCGGTGGATTTTGCAGCAATCCACGCCAAAGATCGATGCAATCCGCAGTACCTGCAACTGGGGAGGGCCACCCGTTTACGCTGACCGGGACGGTAGCTCCGTCGAAATCAACAGTGTTGCCGATACTTCCGTCCGCCAGCCACTGGGCCCGAGCGCTACTCGCCGCTGTACCAAAGGCTCCATTTACCGCTTTCATGGCGCTGTCGTGCGCCTGATCGGTTGCATCCAAAAACTTGGGCAAGGCGATGACCGCTAGCACCGAGAGCACAATCACGACGGTTACGAGCTCGATCAGCGTGAATCCGTGCGTGCGATATAGGGTAGCCTTCTCCACCTTGCGGGTTCACCAAGCGACTTGACTAGAATGGAATATTTGTCGGCGAATCCTGGGTTTGCTTGAACCTGGTTCGCACAAGGAACCTAAAGCTTTCAGCTCACCTGTTGTTCTTATGTAGGCGTCGAGATGGTGCGTGAAGACTTGGAAAAACATCGAGACCGCAATGCGTCAAGAACAGTCGAGGTTGCCGAGGGTGGCCTGAGGCATCCTAGCGGCCTCCATAAGCAATCGCTGAAGGACAGATCCGTGTCGTGACCTGCCGTCCAGCCTGGATTGGCTGTAAAAAATCCTGACACCTATTTCGGCCGGAATCTTATGACCGCAGTGTGTTG
>JBATKF010000253.1:0-1626 GCA_049669185.1 Sedimenticolaceae bacterium
TCCCACGATGCATTGACCGTGCTCAACGACCTGGCGCTCGCGAGGACTGCAAACGCTGAGCTCGCCGTCGGCCGAGGCGAAACAGTCGACGCTATACTCGGGTCCTTCGACCATCGCCTGAAGCAGATACCCGGCTCGCAAACCCCGCGCCAATTGTTCGAACTCGACTTGGCTACCGACGATGTTCACCTCCCTCGAACCCGCACCGGAGCGCGGCTTCAGCACTGCCGGAAATCTTACCCTCGAACCGGTCTCGACCTCATCCGGCAGGACCCATTCCGGACAGGGCACCCGCACCGACTCCGCCAACCGGTAAAGTGCCGCCTTGTCGGTGCAGACGCTGACCGTCCGTGACGACGAAACCAGGATCTTGAGGTCGAGCCAGCTGGCCTCACGGGCCTTGGCCCAGCCAAGAAGCTCCTCATTGCGAACCGGGATCACTGCATGAACCGCCCCAATTCCGACCGCCTCCCCCAGCGCGGGCCAGAACCCGAGATCATCGAAGCGTGGCAACTCGAGTATCTCATCAACATGCGCCAAGGCCGGCGCCTTCGGGTCGATATCGCTCCCCAGGAGCCTGCCCCCTGCATCACGCACTGACCGACCCAGCAGACAAGCGAGGCCTATTTTGTTCCCGACTGATGGCAGCAAAAAGTTCACGAGGGCGACACCGACGTTATCCGTAGTTGAGAACTATTTGATTCAGCGAACTACCTGAGACATTGTGAAAACAATACCGGCAGTTCCGTCCGGTATGCTTGGCAGCCACGTATCGGATAGCAAGTCAAGGTTTAGCTTTGAAACTTCATTGGCTGAGCGCAAACACGAATCTGACGTGCCAATAGCGCGGTAGAACGCCGCCGCATCCCTGCGGTGGGATTCGGATATCGGCCAAGCCACCGGATAGGCGCTAAGGGACATCGCCTCATAGAAACTCTGGCCGTAGCCGCTGAGAAACACTCTGCTGCGCGCGAGCAGCTCGGGAAACTTATCCGTCAGTTGCACCGGCATTTCCAAACGCCAACCATTGCGCTGAGCGGCTTCTGCGGCCAGGTTTCGCCGTTTTTTATCGTGCAGGTAGGCCAGCAGGTCTATGTCTTTCGTCAGACCTAGGCGCTGGTAGCGCCGAACCTCGCGTCGCAGAATTACATAATCGAGGCCCTCCAGAATCGGCGGAAAGCCTTCGCGCGAGTTGTTGGCCCGACCGGTAACACCGGGATAGATGATCAGGTCAGCCTCCGACGCCATTGCATCCTCTCGATCCATCACGACAACGCTCTGTGGCGAAAACCACCGGTTGCGCCAGCCGCCGTCGAGACCACGGCGTGCGCTGATATCGATGACGACCAGGTCAAATTCCGATGACACACCATCGATCGCCATGGTTGCGCGATCACCAGAACCCTCAGCAGGCGCTCGTCCCAGCGAGCCCCAGTAGACTTTGAAACCGCACGCCTTGGCCATGTCTGCTGCTCGCTCGTCATCAAGCAGAAACGCCGCCGGCCAGCTCAACCGTTCGACGATCTGCCCGGCGAGTTCGCGGCAACGCATGAAATGCCCGTAGCCATACGGACCACCGACGTCGACCACGAACAGCACCCGCTTGACGTCCTCGACTAGGCGCCG
>JBATKF010000254.1:0-2461 GCA_049669185.1 Sedimenticolaceae bacterium
TTCGCACGGATGCCAAGGCCTTCGGATCAATACTCACCATGTTGACTGCGTGCCGTACTTCTCCCCTCGACAGGTAATTGACCAACAGTTGCGCGGCTTCGACTGCTACCTGCGTTTGCGCCTCCTCTTCAGAGCCTTGCGCGCTCGGTTATCGATTGGTGAATATTTCACACAGTAAAAAGTTAATAACCCAATTTTTATGCTCTGCATGCGATCTAAGCTTCTAAGTCAGAGATAGGGAAATGCTGCTGGAATTGGGGTAGTCAGCACATTCACTGAACGGAAGCATTAATCGAACGCTGTAGAGGCAAGGTCGGGGAGGTTGTCAATAGCGACTCCATCTTTGACCTTACAGTGTGCCCTAGGGGGCACAAGAGGAGGATCTTCGCGATGAACACCACCTTTACCGTAACTAAGATTCGCCGAGCCTTGATGCTGTGTGCGGGGTTTGCTTTTACTAGTTTTTCCTGGGCAGTGGATTTTCCGGCAAGTTTCGCTGCTCCACAGATCCAATCGACTTCCAACGTTGATGAGATTCAAGCAGAGCTGTATGAGTACTTTCACGATGCCGAGCTGCATAAACCGGATGGTTTGGGGAACTACTCAGAGAATTACCGGCTTGCAGAGGCCGCGGATCCGCAGATCCTACCCGCTTCCACTGTCGATGCGGTTCCTCCAGGGTTGCCTGCAGGATTGTATGAGTATTTTCATAATGCCGAGCTGCATAAGCTCGATGGCTTGGGTAATTACGCACAAAATTTTCAGTTCGGGTATCCCAACTGACCTCGAAGGTTCCTACACCTCAACGCAACAGTCACCCACGGAGGGGTGGCTTTCGCGACTCTCATTGGCAGTATGTCGCGAAGATCACCGTGGTGAGCATCGAGGGTGGACAGGTGCGTTCCGGCATCAGGGCGCCTGAGGATCTGATGATCCTCCGGGAAAAACTACCTTGGCATTGCACCGCCGTGAAAGGACGCGCTCCGTCGATGGGTACAGGGGCAGCATCCAACCATGGACCCACCCTATTCGCCCGGGCTCCATATTCAGCGAATTCATACTGGCTGCGGTGATTGCTCTTTTGCATAGCGCGTGAAGTGCCAGGCCATAGACGCCGGAGCAAAAAAAACTCCAACACTGTCTATACTCGGCTCATTGCAGGCGACTGCAAAAAAATTGGGCAGAACTGCGCGAGCCGTCTCGTGGATCGCCAAAAAAACAAAGGCCGCCTACCCGGAAGAAATCCTGGCCACAGACGATCGGGGGGGACGATGGCAGACATCGATATACATGACAGCCAAAATTCGGTCATCGCATTGGTTTCGTGCCCGCTCCGGCGGGGTGTCGCGGCGAGTATGACGCAGTTCGTATACGAGCTGGGCACCGACATCATCGAACACCGCCAGTATGTTGACAAAGACCGGAATCATCTGTTCGCCCGGTTGGAATGGCAGCTCGACCCGCCGAATATCCCACGTGAGACCATTGAGGAAAACTTCCGCGACAAGCTGGCAGAACCCTTCGACATGCGGTGGAGCCTGCATTTTCCCGCCGATCCCGTCAGGATGGCGGTCTTTGTCACCAAGGAGATGGGGCATCTCTATACACTGGTGATGCATTGCATCGCCCGCCTCTGGAATGCCACCATCCCGTTGATCATCAGCAATCAGCCGTATCTGCAGGCAGAGGCGGAGCGGTTCGGCATCGAATTCCAGCACGTGCCGATTAGCAAAGAGAATAAAGCCGATCAAGAGAAGTTAGAACTCGAACTGCTTGAACGCCATGCGATCGAGCTAGTGGTGTTGGCGCGTTACATGCAGATCCTCAGCGGACAGATAATCACACCGTACCGTAACCGGATCATCAACATCCACCATTCCATGCTGCCCGCATTCGCGGGTGCGCAGCCCTATAGGCAGGCCCACGAGAGAGGCGTCAAACTGATCGGCGCGACCAGTCATTTCGTGACCGAGGATCTGGACGAGGGTCCGATCATCGCGCAAGACGTAGCCTACGTAAATCACCGAAAAACCGTCGAACAGCTGATAAAGCGCGGCCGCGACCTGGAGATGGTTGTGTTGGCCCGCGCCGTCGATCTCTATCTCAGTCGGCGTATCTTGGTAGACCGCAAACGCACCATCGTCTTCGATTGACACAACACAAAACTGACGCGGTGACGGCGTGGTGCGGCAGCAAACAGTAACTATTTGCACGTGTAAAACTGTTGCCATGTCCTAGACTTTCTGCACAACGAACGACTGGGGAGCGTCTATGGGCAACGTCATTCTGCTTCTCTTCTGCTTTGCAGCAGGTATCGCGCTCCGCATTACCGGCCGGCTTCCCGAAAACACCTCTGCCGCGCTAAACGCCTTCATTATCAATATTAGCTTGCCGGCGATGGCGCTTGGTTATCTGCACAAAGTCGAGGTGCGGGCTGACTTACTTTACGCCGCCCTTATGC
>JBATKF010000255.1:0-12865 GCA_049669185.1 Sedimenticolaceae bacterium
CTGTTACATTGTGTAGCCTGCTGAAGTCGGAAAAGAAAGGAATTACCTGTTGTTCTAAATACTGAACGACTCTGTTTTCACCTGCCTCGCTGATTGATGTAGAGCTACTCAACGAAATCATGGCAGTCAAATCGGCCTTCGAGGCCGCTTGGACATATCGTTCGACGACCTGACGATAATCATCTGATTCAATCTTCTGTTGGTATAAGGTCGCAAAGTCAGGCTGCTTGGCACTTTCTTGTTCTTTGTAATCTCGATTGGTTTCAAGTTCGAGCTTTTCGCCACCACTGCATGGCCGATCGCTGTAGGTCAAATTGCCGAGATCGTCGATGCATTTAAATTGCGGCGAGCCATTGGCGACTAGAGGGACTAAGCCCGTTGAAGAAGCCAGCCAAAAGCAGAAAGCAACGACGAAAAATCTTGGGGTCATTTGCTTCACGGTTTTGTCGTCTAGGGCATACGCCACCGATAATTGACCGTCAGACGACAGTTCCGGCCGTTCAGTGTGAAACTCGCTTTGCCGCCCGACGAACCCCGGACCCTGGGGAGAACGAGCGCGTCATAACAGCCCTCAGGGCTGATCCTGACTTGTTTGCGCACGGTTTCGTCACCTGAGCAGCTGATGGATTCCGCAAGTTCCCCGGGCTCATAGCCCTCGGCACGAACTCGCAGCGACAAAGCGGTCTCCTCGCCCTCTATGTACAGACTGCACGCACCCCAAGATGCACGATCCAGTATGCGGGCGGAAGGCCTGCTTTGTGCAGCTTCTTGCTTCTTATTCAGTTCCTGCAGCTCGGCTTGCTTCTGGAATATTTTGCCTTCGAGAGCGACGATCAGTTGGTTGTAGAAGGACCGTTTCGCGGATAGTTGGTTGATCCAGTAGGCCCTGGCGTGCAGATCTTTTGTGCTGACGGCATTGAGTATGTCGGACAACCTTGCGATTTCACTGTCCCGTTTCTCAATCATCGACCGCCTTTTCTCTTGCAGTTGGGACTTTTCTCTTCTGAGCTTTCTGACCTCGATCCGAATGGCCACCTCTTTGTTGTATCGCCTGGAATCTTCGAGGCTCTGCTTCTGTGGCCTACCGACCTGAGTCTCGGGCATTGGTTGGATTTCGACCTCGTCGCCGCCATTACAGGGCTGGTCACTGAACACCGTTCTCCCTTCACCATCGACACACTTGTATACAGTGGCCGATTGCACGCCCCCCGAATAACTGAGCGCAATCACGGAGAGAAACACCCAGAGACTGAGATATGGTCTCAACATGAGCCGACTTCCATTTCGCTGGCCTTCTATAGAAAGCATAGTGCAAGCGTTACAGGTGAACGCGTGTGCCACAGAAAATCTATCGCCGATTGACGATACAGATAAGTGGCCCTTATGAGTCGGCGGGCAGGGCCTAATCAATCGTGTTCATTGTCGGACGATAAGCCTACTCAGTTCGACCAAGCACTGGTCGTGAGAGGCACCACCATCGACCGCATCGCGTCAGGAGCAACCGGCTTCAGTGCGGTCGCTGTAAAGCACTCTGAAACCTTCAACAGTAAATGCGGAAGGGCCGTTGTGTCTTGGTAACGGACTCAAGCCCGAGTAATTCGCTCAGATTTTCGCGTAGGCGCCGCTTCTTCGTTCGGCTTACTGGCGCTTTCGGCCAGGAGCTGCCGAAACGGCGAGGCCTATATATGTCCGCTTTACGGCGCACTGAGCGTCCGAGTGAGCTACAGGCGAACGACTTGACTGCCTTGTATATTTTCACTCAATGCCGATTTGTGAAATTACAGCTCCGATCAGGATTGCGAGTATGATTGCACCAAGCGCGATTACGGCAAATTGAAAAGCTATTGCTGCGCCTCCGAGAAAGGCTGCACCCCCTCCGACGCGAAATGGCTCCCTTTTGGCGAAGCTGATAACGCCCAAAATTATCGCCAAACCACCAAGAACGCTGGTGGTAATACGCACTCCTTGATCGAGGTCGATACTCCTTGGGACGGCCTTTTCTTCGATCTTTTCCCCTTTTAGTGCGGCAATCGTAGCGTTCTTTATTGCCACTGCTTTTTCAGCGACTGTTTTCTCCACGCTAGGTTGGGGAGAAATTGGACCCATCCAGAAATGGATGATCGCCATTAGCAATGCGATAGCCCCGACTGCAATGCCGATGAAACCAATCGTAGATCTGCTTTCTTCCATCAATCTCTTTCCTGAATATGACAGGCAAATAGACAGGGTCTTCCTGAACCGGAATAGACGGAGTCCGCCCACCTCCTTCCATAGCGGCATTATGCAGCGAAACCGAAGTTAGCAAGCGGAGATTCGGAAGGTCTTACCGGATGGCAGCAGTGCGTCGGGAACAGTCGATGCTGCCGGGGTACTGAAGCACCGTACCCCCCCTCCACCAGTAATCCCTGAAGGTCAGCTGTGTGTTGGTTGCGGACTCAAGCCCGAGTAATTCGCTCAGATTTTCGCGTAGGCGCCGCTTCTTCGTTCGGCTTACTGGCGCTTTCGGCCAAGAAGAGACATTCCCGACCCCGGCAGAGCAACCGTCAGAATGGGTGTTGCGGATGGGTCCGCTAACTGGGGCTTTTACCCACAAGCAGCCCTCACGCTGGGCCGCAACGAGTGACGACTCCTGCACGCGGAGCGGAGATTACGGCGGCAGCACCTATAGTCTGCGCTCAACGCTGTGGAGAAATTTCCCGAAGAAAGACGTCTCTGCTGGGCGAGGCTTCCATCGATTCGAGCGGCAATCGCCGCCTGTCGCCCAACCCGTTCATCCTCATCGGTGCCCCCGGCGCAGAGCACAGGTCTGTTCGGCAGATCTTCGGCGCGACGATCTCAATTGAGTAAGTCGGGCTGGGATATCGAGCTCTGAATGAACGGCTTGGCCGCGCATGCTCTGCGATCTGTCAGCTGATGGCTCGACTGGCTCCCATGCTGGTGCCAGAATGGACGTGGCTACACGATCGCCGCCCCGCTCATTGCGTGCCAGACGTCTTCCTCGATTTGCGAACGTGGCGTCTTGAGTCGAAGGATGACGACATCCATTGGGCAGTCGCCGAGCATGTCCGTGAGGTCGATCAAACGCTTCTCCTCGAGACCCCTGGCGGCCAACAGGTGCGGAAGCCAGGCGACGCCGCAGCCAGAGAGCGTCAATTCGAGAATTGCCGCCGTAAGGTCGGTCTCATACACTCGGACGCACCGGAACCGTGCTGGGAGCCGCGGGTAGATTCGCGTGTGGACGACCTGGCCCATGAAGGAATCGTCGGGATAGGCGAGTATGGGAAGAACGCCGCTGGCCGTGGGATTCCAGGACCCGACCGCCCGATCGGCGGACACCACGGGACACAGACGTTCCCGATAAATCGACTGCTTTTCGGCGAGCACCTCGTCGGGCGCTATCGGCAATCCAGGCACGTCATACGCCATCATGATGCTGGCCTGGTCGGTCATAAGCATCGAATAGCACTGATCTCGGTTACCGGTGCGCAGTCGCAAAGCGACGGAAGTCGCCGCCGCCTGTATTCGCGGAGCGAGGCGCGGGACGACTGACATTGCCAGCGAGTGTTGGCATGTCAGTGCCACATGGTTTTGCCCCTTCGCCGCGGAAGCCAACTCCTCGGAGACGCGCCGAAGCTGTATCGCAAGCTTGCGAAACTCCTCTATGCGGTCGAGTAGCGCCTGCGTGGGACGCGCTGGCCGCCGGGTGCGGTCCAGCAGCACGACCCCGAGGTGGTCCTCGATGGCGCGCAGCCGACGCGTGAAGGCTGGCTGGGTGACATGGCGCCGGGCCGCGGCCTTCGTCAGTGTGTTTGCCTCGGCGATCGCGATCAAATCGTCGATCCATTCGAGCTTCATGGGCGGCCCGGAATAGTATGCAAGCGTTGCATACTAACATCGCAAATAGGCATTTGAAACGCCGTATCAGCGGCCCTAGAGTCGAAAATGGTATTGAATTTACCGCACAAAGGAAGTTGCCAACCATGCACCTCTCTCATTTCCCAAGAGCAAGGTTGTGCCATACACCGACCGCGCTGGAGCCAATGGAAAACCTCACGCGACTCCTCGGTGGCCCGCAACTTTATGTCAAGCGCGACGACTGCACCGGCCTCGCGACGGGCGGCAACAAGACGCGCAAACTCGACTTCCTGATGGGGGAAGCCATGGCCCAAGGCGCCGATTGCATCGTGACCCAGGGCGCGGTGCAGTCCAATCACGCTCGCCAGTGCGCCGCCGCGGCCGCGAGGCTCGGTATGTCCTGCCATATACTGCTCGAGCGACGCGTCCCAGACGTTTCGGACGCGTATGAGCGTACCGGTAACGTGTTTCTGGATCGGCTCTGCGGTGCCGAAGTCAGCTTCCGTCCGAGCGGCCTCGACATGAACGCGGAGGCCCACGAGTACGCCGAAAAGCTACGTGCTGCGGGTAGCAAGCCCTATTTCATTCCCGGCGGAGGCTCGAATCGGGTGGGAGCATTGGGCTACGTGAACTGCGCCCTGGAACTCGTTCATCAGGCAAACGAGCGGGGGCTACGTGTCGACTATGTCGTGCATGCCACGGGAAGTACGGGTACGCAGGCAGGACTGGTTGTCGGCATGGAGGGCATGAATACGGGCATCAAGGTCTACGGCATCAGTGTTCGCCAGCCCCGGGAAAAACAGGAGGAGGCCGTTTACAAGCTCGCATGCGAAACCGCAGAGTACGTCGGGATAAAAGGCGGTGTCGCTCGCGAGAGCGTAGTAGCAGACGGCGGATACGTGGGGCCCGGTTATGGCCAACCGACCAAAGAAATGGTTGAGGCAATCAACCTCGCGGCTCGTAAAGAAGGCATCCTGCTGGATCCCGTCTACTCCGGCAAAGGAATGGCCGGCCTCATCGGACTCGTACGCGCGGGGGTCTTCTCGAAGGATCAGAATGTGGTTTTCCTGCACACTGGCGGTTCAGCGGCCCTCTTCGCTTATCAGGACCTCTTCGTTCCAGTTGCCTGAGGAACGCTGGCAATTCGTATCACAGACAATCCACAGCCCAGGAGAAATCGCTCATGAATCATCGTAACGACCGAAGATTCCGCACGGCCCTGGTGGCCGCGACGCTCGCCGCAATGGCGGCACTCGGCGGTGTTCCCGTTGCCATGTCGGCCGAGACGATCAGGCTCTCGACCTACGTCAACGAAGTCGACATACGTTACGAAGGCTTCAAGAAGTTCGCTGAACTCGTCGAGCAGAAGACCGATGGACGAGTCAAGGTCGAGATTTTTCCGTCGTCTACCCTGCATGGCTGGAGCGAAGGCGTGGACGCCCTGCAGGGTGGTGTGTCCGACATCAGCTGGATACCTGCCGACAAGCGCCTTCCCTGCTATCGAGTAACCTCGCTGTATCCCGCCGACATTAATCTCGAAGGCCAGATCGAGCTGGACGCGGCGTTTGCTGAGCTGCTCAAGGATGAGGCAGCGAATGCGGGTTTGATAAACGTCATCAACTCGAACTATTCCTACGACCAGGAATGGTGGTTCGAGGGGCCAGTAGCCGACTTGGGCAAGCTTGACGGCATGCTCGTGCGCAGCATCGGGCCCTTGGTTAGCTTGATGATCGAAACCTGGGGCGGCAAGCCGGTGTTTGTCTCGCCAAAGGAGGTCTTTCAATCCGCGGAGCGAGGTGTGGTCGATGGGATCAACATGGGGGTAGCCACCTATAGCTCCTGGAAGCTGTGGAACGTGATGCCGTACATGGTCAATGCGAATCTCTTCTACGGCAACATTCAGTACATGATGAACAAGAGGAAGTTCGACAGGCTGAGCCCAGAAGACCAGAAGGCGGTCCTTGAAGCCGGTCGCGAGTCGGAGATTTGGTTGAAGCCCAGGTACGAGGACTGGATCGACTTCAAGGTCGGCAACGCCGTGATGAAGGGCGGAGGCGCCGCAGTCAGTATCCCCAACGACCAGCGACTCAAGCTTATTGGTTCCGTCCAGTCGGCCTGGGACAAAGAGGTCGACGAGGCGTGCGGCGCCGAGCTGGCCAACAAGGTACGCGCCCTTTTTGCCAAACATGCGCCATAGACAATCGCGGCAGGCTCTCGGCATCGCCGAGAGCCGTTTATCCGGAGAACGCGAGGGTGGGTGAGTGACATGAAGCGTCTCGGTTGGATAGAGCGAACGGCCCTGCTGCTGGCCTTGGCTGGCGGAGTGGTCGTGCTGATTCAGGCGTTCTGGATCAGCTATGGCGTGTTCGTGCGCTACGTGCTTGGGAATCCAGACCGGTATGTTACGGAGGCGACCGCCCTTTTGCTCGTGCCGGTTGCCTTTGCGGGTCTTGCCTATGCGCTGCACGAGGATGCATACCCGAAGGTTACCCTGCTTACGGAACGGCTCTCGCCGCGTGTGCAGAAGTACCTAGAGACCTTCAATCTTCTCATCATGCTGAGCATCGGCGTCTTTCTGGCCATTGCTGCGACCAGCGCGACGATTCGGTCCTTTCAATCCGGCTCGGCTTCCGAAGTATTGGCATGGCCTCGGGTGTATTTCTGGTTTCCCGTGGCCGTGTCTTTATGGGCATTCTCGGTTTACGCCGCGTATGAGCTAGTCCGTGTCCTGCGGCGAGGGCCGGGACACCTCCTGCAGCATGAGGATAGCCACGATGGAGTGGTATAGCGTAGGTCTTGGGTTGCTCGGTCTGCTGATGCTCTTCATCGCCATCGGCCTTCCGATCCCATTTGCCCTGGCTGCGGCCTCCTTACCGTTTCTGTGGACTATCCAGGACTTCCCGACCTCGCTGGTCAGCAGCGAGCTGAACCTGTGGGGCGTGTGGGTCAACTATATCTTGCTGGCCGTGCCACTTTTTGTGCTGCTCGGAGAGCTGATTGCCCGCTCTCAGATTGGTCCCCGCCTGTATCAGGCAATCCATCGTGGCGTGCGGGTTCATGGTTCAGCCGCCTATGGCAGCATCGGCGCCTGCGCGGGCTTTGGCGCGGTATGCGGTTCGAGCATGGTGGGTTCGCTTACCATCGGAGGTGTGGCACTGCCCGAGATGATGAAGCTCGGCTACGGCAAGCGGCTATCGGCCGGTACGCTCGCCGCCGGCGGAACCCTGAGTGTCCTGATTCCGCCGAGCCTCATCCTGCTTTTCTATGGCATTGTCACCGACGTTTCCATAGGCGAGCTCTTCATCGCCGGGATCATCCCCGGGGTGCTGCTGACCTCCTTTTTCGTGGTGGTCGTGCTGATTTGGGGCAGGCTGGACGCGAAATCCATCCCTCGACTGGAGGAATCGGATCGGGCTACGGTCGGCTATCTGCTGCTCGCGCTACTCCCGGTGGCGGTCATTGGCCTGGTAATCACGGTGGCCATCTACATGGGGATCGCCACACCGACAGAGGCAGCGGCGGTGGCCTGCGTGCTCACGATCGGAATCGCGTTTGCGATCGGCGGCCTGACCATGAAAGCCTTCGTGGACTCGGTGAAGTCGACCATGCGCACCATGGGATACCTGGGGCTGCTCCTCTCCGCTGCGGCGCTGTTCGGCTTCGTATTCAATTATCACCGGGTACCTCAACAATTCACCGAGGCTTTCCTCGCGCTCGAGTTGTCTCCCTTCCTGATACTCGCCTTCGTTATCGCCTTCTACGTCATCGTCGGGATGTTCCTGGAGCCGGTGTCGATGACGTTCATAACGCTTCCCACCTTGTACCCGCTTGTGCAGGGTGCCGGCTACGATCTCATCTGGTTCGGAATCATCTTTACGATCACGATGGAGATCGCCGTGCTGACGCCGCCGGTGGGGCTCAATTTATATGTGATCCAGGGACTGGCACCGACACAGGTCAAGATCCAAGACGTCATCATGGGTGTCTTGCCGTTCATCGGCGCATTGGTGGTTCTCATTGCCCTGCTGCTGCTATTTCCGGAGCTCGCTACCTGGCTGCCCGCGATCATGGGTGGAGGCCGCTGAACGTCTCGCGGGAGTATTGAAACTGTTGTCGCGCAAGATTGGAGCGAAGATTCGTCAGCATCTCCTGGTGCTCGATATTTACCCTTGCCAAGGGGCGGCCTCAGAAAGACCAAGCGAAAGGCTAACGAATAAACATGGCGCAATCACATTATTTGGATGCATCCGAAGTTCACTATGCTTGGGACCGTGACCTGTCACCACGCCTTTCGATTGATAGCGGAGACAGCATCATCTTCGACACGCGGGATGCCAGTGACAATCACTATTCAGCCCAATCGAGCAGTCCGGATGTGGCGAGGCAAGGACCGTTTGTCGGGCATCCGTTGACGGGGCCGGTCCGAATTCGCGACGCGGCGCCCGGCGATGTGCTGGCCGTTGAGGTCGTTTCGGTTACCGCAAGCAAGCAATTCGGCTGGACCGCCATCAGACCCGGGCGGGGCCTGCTGCCACAAGAGGAATTTCCCGAGAACTTTTTGCAGGTCTGGGACTTGAGTGATGGTGCCCATGCCCGTATGCGTCAGCGTGACGATGTCGCGGTGCCGATCGCGCCCTTTCCCGGCATCATGGGAACCGCCTTGTCGGCACCGGGGGCGCATTCCACCATGCCGCCACGAGAAAACGGCGGCAATATGGATATCAGGCATCTGTGCGGCGGCAGCACGCTATACCTGCCGGTTTGGGTGGAGGGGGCGCTGTTTTCCGTCGGTGATGGCCATGCGGCCCAGGGAGATGGTGAAGTCTGTATCAGCGCGGTGGAAATGGCGGCGCAGATCGAGTTGCGCCTGACCTTGCAAAAAGACAGAAATCTGGCGGAACCGCAGTTTCATGTCCACGGCCCGCTGTGTCCCGGCTTCGAAAAATCCAGTTATTACGTTACCACCGCGCAGGGTCCCAATCTCCATGCCAATGCGCAACAGGCGGTACGCTATATGATTGAACATCTGGTGGACGAATACGGATTGAGCCGCGAAGAAGCCTATGTACTCTGCTCGGTTTGTGTGGATCTGAAGATCAACGAGATCGTCGATGCGCCAAACTGGATCGTTTCCGCTAGTTTCCCGGAGATTGTGTTGCTCTGAAGCAGGGCCGGATTCTACTGGCACTTCAGAAATCGGGCCGATTTCCTAGAGACCTTGCTTGATCACTGGGTGCATGAACTTACTGAGGTCGTTACCGAAACAAGCAGTTGCGGGCTAGAGCGCCGCACCTGCCGAACGCATGAACCTACCCACCGCCGTGCAGCCAAACCTGATCGACACATCCCGGCCGTCGTAGACACCGTATCTAGCCCGCTCCCGGAGCGTATAGATGATCGGCGTCGATGGCAGCATCGCTAGATCAATCTGCCCACTGTGTCCACAACCGCGACATACGTCGAAGGGCAAACACTGGGTGATGAATATTCGGCCCGAAAAAACCGGGAAACCTTCAAACTTCACTTCTGGCTCACCAACCACGCGGAGGGCAACGAGGCGGCGCGTGTCGCAGAAGCCAAGGCATCGTGTCCAGACATTCAACGCTGGGGTCGCCCGATCGTCGAGGTTTTTCGACCCGTCGAAGGATCCACCACCGCGCCGAGGTGGAGATTCCGCGCCACTGCGCTACGTTAAAGGTTCCGATGCCGCATCATTGACCTCGCAGCTGTCGTGGTTTTTTATGAACGGAGCCCGTTTCACAAGGCGTTACGTGCTGCGATGTCGCACACACATAATCGTGATAAGGGCAGTCCTTTCGACCGCCTCGATTCCACAGACGTGATGTCGACGGGACTGCGATTGATCGGCTTGTTGCTTAACGGTCGGTGCGCACGCCAATGAACCAGCCATAGACTTTGGAGTAGGCGAGATTCGAATGAAAACAAGAGTGTTGATTACAGCCTTTGCCGCAGGCTTACTGGGACCGGTCTCGGCCAGCGCTCAAGACGTGGCCGCAGGCGAAGAGCTTTATAAAAAGGTGTGCCGGAATTGCCACGGCCCGAAAGCGCAAGGCATGGCCAGCTTTCCCAGACTTGCCGGAAATACTGTCCAGTACATTGGCATGCGCCTTGGACAGTATCGCGCGGGTGAAATGGTTGGCCCTAACACGCCGCTGATGGCACCTCACGCTGCGGGTTTATCCGACGACGATATCGCCAGTGTCGCGACCTACATTGCGACAACGTTCAAATGAAATCTGACTGACGCCGCTCCGATCTCTAGCGGTAACGAGCGGCAGCTGGGCTGCCAAGGTCAGTTGACAAACTGAGTGCCCCATCTACGCTAAAGAAGTCCGAAAAATGTTCCCGTAGGTGTTGCGAATGTGCTTTCGGGCCGAGCAAAGCAAACCGCTTGGGAGGGCAAAATGATAAATCGACTGAGAGGCGGTCTCGTGCCGCTGATCGTAGGCGCCGCCATTTGTGTGGCGCCGGCGTTCGCCAAGAACACTACGAGCCTCACTCACACCCTCGTGTTGGAAGGTCTCGAAAACCCGTGGGATATGGCGTTCCTGGATGACGGGACGATGTTCTTTACTGAGAAATGCAAAGGACTTTCGGTGCGTATGCCATCGGGCGACGTCAATGCACTGATGGGGATGAGTGGCTCTGCAGGCTATGCCTCAACGGCTGAAGATCTCTTTTGCGAGGGTCAAGCCGGCATGATGGGCGTGGCAGTGGATCCGAATTTCTCCAAGAACCGCCGCATCTATGTGTACTCGACCTCGAAGTTGTCCAATCCTCACACCAACCGGTTGATGCGGTTGGTAGTGAACGAGGACTTCACCAACGTATCCGACCGCACGGACATTGTTGACGACGTCCCTTACAAGATGGCGGCGTCCGATCACCCCTTCGGCGGACCAGGTGCGCACAATGGCGGCCGGGTTCGGTTCAATTCTGCCGACGGGTACCTCTATCTGACGACTGGCGACAACCATAACGAAGACATACCCCAAAGCCCGACGTTGATGGGCAGCAAGGTGCTGCGAATAGATACCGACGGCAAAGCGGCACCTGAAAACACCCCACCCAACGGGTTCGATAAACGAACCTTTACCTACGGTCACCGCAATGTGCAGGGCATCGCTTTCCACCCAAAATCTGGCACGCCGATTACTGCCGAGCATGGCCCTTGGCATTCGGACGAGATCACCGTTTTGGTGAATGGCGGCAACGCTGGTTGGGATCCGCGTCCGAACATGGCGAATCGCGGCAGTTGCCCCGACGACTATTGCGGCTACAGCCCAAACCAGATGGAGGGCATGAATCGGTACGAGAGGGCGGCTTTCATGCCGATGACCGACTTCGCGACCTACCCGGACGCGATGCCCCCAATCTGGGACAACAACGGTTGGTCACAGGGAACCTCATCGGCGGCTTTCCTTGTGGGCGATCAGTGGGGTGACTGGAACGGTAACTTGGTTGTCGGCATCATGGGAATCGGCTTCGGTGGAACACCGATCGGTCAGCGCATAGACGTCATCGAGCTTTCCGAGGACGGCACAGCGGTGGTCGACGTGACCGAGATGACGCTCCCCGAGGGCATGGAGAGCGGTAGGTTCCGGTCCGTTGTTCTGGGACCAGACGGCAGCCTGTACGCCGCCGTGGACGAGGGCATGATCCACAAGCTTACGCCCTAGCGTTGAACAATCCGGCTGCGCCGATTGATGGCGCAGCCGCATGTTGCCCGGCTAATCGCCGAAGACCAGAATCTCCGGCAACTCGTAGCGCTGATCGTCGACGCGAATCTCGTGCAGGCCGTTCTCGACGCGCCAATCCGTGTCGATGCCGCTGCCGGACATGGTGGAACTGGCCGAGACGAACTCCCCGTGCACAAAATAAAGTCTGCGCGCGAAGCCGTTTGGAAATGTTACGACTACGGTGGCATCGCGTCCGCCGCCACGCGCCACCTCGGCGTTGCATTCCCCCATTTCTTGGCCGCGCTCTTGGGCGCACGGGATTACGCCTTTAGCGTCAAAGTCATGCTTCCGAGCACGGCGCTCACTGTCATCAATGCCTGTTGCAACAACGCCATCCGGACCTTGCGCCGGCTGGAGGCCCGCGGCCTGCATAAAACCACGCGGCCCTCCGCGAAACGGCCGGACTTCGCACCAGACTTCGTTTTCCACGTCTACGCAGCCAAAACTGGAAAGGATTGCGGCTTGGGGAATCGTCGCGATCACCTTTGCCACGGACGAAGGTGCATTGTGGAGATGGAATCCGCCGGGAGCTGCAACTTGCCAGCGTCTTACGCCCCCATCCGCGGGTGCGCGTTGCAAAGCTGCGTCCGTCCAGCCTTCGTCCTCAATCGTCCGGGTGTCGGCTCCCGCTTGAAGCGGCACCGCCAGCAGAAACGAAATAGAAAAGAGCGCGGCTTGGCCTAGCGTTCGCAAATGCATTCGCGCAAAGAACCCCCTACGAGAGGATCAGGACCCGTCTGAGGATACTGCGGGCCTCAAGCATCAGGCTACCCAATGAACCCTCTGGAATCCAGTTCGTCGGACCAGACCAGACCTCGCCCGCTGAGGCGTCCTTGGGCATGCGGTTGTACGCCGTCAAAACCTTTCGAACAGATCAATCTCGAAATTAGGGGGGAGCGTTCGTGCGATCTCGCTAAAATTCCAGGCGACGGATTTCTGGTGCAATTGGCGCCGCAGCGCCATCGTCTTTTGATTCGTCTTGGCGCGGCTATCGAGGATAGTCTGACTACGACCAAAGCAGACGCCAGCGGGCGTGAAATTGTCCAAGCTTTCATGATAGCGCCGGTGATCAACACAGTGCCTTCGATGGTGCTGCGAGCCGGTTCCTGTGCAGATGGCGTTTACAGATGTCGACCGATGAAGACAAATATCAGCAAGCCGATGACGATCAGCGGAAACGCTACGCTGCAGGCTCCCACCGCGATCTAAATCGCCATTAGCCATCCAGGTACCGTCTGCCACTGATCTCT
>JBATKF010000256.1:0-4219 GCA_049669185.1 Sedimenticolaceae bacterium
TTCGCACGGATGCCAAGGCCTTCGGATCAATACTCACCATGTTGACTGCGTGCCGTACTTCTCCCCTCGACAGGTAATTGACCAACAGTTGCGCGGCTTCGACTGCTACCTGCGTTTGCGCCTCCTCGGTACTTGCGCCGAGATGCGGCGTGCAAAGGACGCCTGGCATGCCGAACAGGGGGCTATCTGTATTCGGTTCTGATTCAAACACGTCCAGCGCCACTCCTCCGAGCTTGCCGGCTCTTAGTCCCTCGACGAGCGCCGCTTCGTTGTAGATACCGCCACGGGCACAGTTGATTAACCGGACGCCTGTCCGCATGGCGTTGATTTGCGGGGTATCGATGAGGTTTGTGGTCGCCGGGGTCAACGGTGTATGAACCGTCAGGTAGTCGACGCGAGGGAAAAGCTGGTCAACATCCTCGATCAACTCGATTCCCAGCTCGGCAGCGCGCTCTGAGGAAAGGAATGGGTCGTAACCCAGTACGCACATTTTGAAGGCCACCGCACGCTTTGCCACTTCCTGCCCAATGCGGCCAAGCCCAATGACGCCCAACGTCTTGTCTGCGAGCTGTGATCCCATATAAAGCTTCCGATCCCATTTGCCGTTGACGAGGCTTTGGTACGCAGGCGCCAAGTTGCGAGAAAGTCCTAACATCAACGCGAAAGCGTGCTCGGCAGTACTCAATGTGTTTCCGGCGGGCGTATTCATCACGACTATCCCTTGTCGCGTAGCCGCTGTTTTGTCGATATTGTCCGTGCCTACACCTGCTCGTACGATCGCTCGCAGCCGGTGGTTGTCGGATAAGCTTTCCGCAGTGATCTGGACACCGCTCCGGCAGATGGCGCCATCTGCCTCGCTCAGCGCTTGACGCAGCTCTTCTCCGGCCAACCCCGTCCGGATGCTGTACTCGACGCCCTCGCACGCTTTCAGAACGGACAGTCCCTGCGGAGAAATGTTGTCGAGGATGATCACATGCGGCACGGCTGAGCTCCTTGAGTTGAGTGTTTCTACGGCCCTTGGAGCCTCTGGCGGCTCGTGCAAATTGTCGAAAGATTTACGCGCGCCAGATGAGTATCAAAAAGCCATTTGGCCTAGTTTTTATGCTTCGTCATAGATTTTTGTCGCCCTACTGCCATAAAGCTCTTCCACTACCCGATTCGACACGGGAGCCGCGATCCGCGGGATAAGTCGCAGAACGCGGCATCCAGTTCGATACATATAGTCGTTTCAGCTGTGGCTCGGCGGAGATTCTGCATATCTGTTTTCTATCGAGGACAAATTCAATGAATAGTCAGCGAAGCCTCCGATCATCCCGCTAGTAAGCCCCGGACAGCAGAGATTGGCTTTCGGCGCTGGTTTGGCGCGCCATTCGGACGGTGTGGGCGGGTTTTGGCGACGACTGGGCAAGCGCCCCTGACCTTGACCCGGATAGCGTATTGCCAGCGGAAAACCCCTTTGCGAGATATGTGCCTGAAGGCGGTAAGGCAGATACTTCACCGGCATCTGCGCCAACTCAAGCATAGTGCTTCAATTCCTTGGTAGCCCGGTTCAGTTTGTCGGCCAGCAGCTTCACGATCAAGGTGTGAAATAAACGAGCGGCTTGGGGATGGCTTCTCTGCATGATTTCCATATGCTCGGCATCCAGCTTGAAAACAGTACCGCTTTGCTCGATGCGCACGCTCGCGATGCGTGGTGCTCCAGTGTAAGGCGCAAGTTCACCCACGACCGCACCTTCCTGAAAGATGCGCAACACGGTCCTGGACGTCCGGCGAGCTTACGACGACCGCTGCGACGCCTGATTCGACGATGTACATGCAGTCGCCATCCTCCCCCTGTCTAAACAGATAGTCCCCTTGCTGCACCTCGATGGATTCGAACAGCGGCACGATTCCCTTGGCCGCGGCCGAGTTGCCCAAGAGCTTGACGAAGCGCGACTCGAACGATCCGTCGCACCTTCCCGGCCTATAGCCCTGTCTTTCCAGTATCTGGTCTTCGCACCAAGCGACGCCATCGTCGAGCTGCGGCATCGCCAGGCGCCTTCTGGCCCTGTGGCCATAAGGCCATCTGTGAAAAAGTCTATGTTTTCCAACTGGGTTTGGAGGTTCTCCGTAACCTCTGTGAGCACGACCTGTACCGATACCTTGTACGAAAGCTGCGCCCTTGAGCCACCGCCCAGGAAAAGGTTGGGCCAGAACTCCTCCCGAGCTTGGATTGTCACGTTTATTGCGCAGTTAGGAAGGTGTGCACAGCGATCTGACAACCCGATCACGGTGCCGGGGAATGACCGCAGTTGTTTGCCTGCCATTAATCAGGCCGATGGCTGGCACTATCCACACTGGTGGTGGCTAAGGACAGCTCCCGGCCAAGAGTTGCCAACCAAAATTCTCTGGCCCGATAACTGCTCGGTTACACGGTGCGTACTGACCGTCGCGGAGGTACGGGCTGTCCACCTTCCGTTTTTAGGGCCAGGCATAAATAGCAAGCTCGTCATGACTGACTTGTGCCCCGATATTAATACACGGGGATATAGAGAAATCCGGCGGAGGGAGGCTTGGTTTAGCATGCTTTTCCGGCGCCAACCTCGCGGAAAAAACTTACTAAACTGTATGAACTGGCATGCGCAGTGGGACTGGCACCCGAAAGGGCATTGGGAGTATGGAGATATGAAGCATTCGGCACAGAGCAACGGCGGAACGATCAACCGCCGTGAGTTGATGAAACTGATGGGTCTCGGGCTCACTGCGGCGGTGCTACCGTGCGGAATGCTTGCCGGCGCCCGGCCTGTGATGGCGCAGGGGGGCGAGGCGGCAAGCGCTATGGGCGACATCATCACAAAGACCATAGACTCAACCGGCGAGCGGGTGCCGGCCATCGGCATGGGCAGCTACCTGGTCTTCGACACTATCCCCGGAGACGACCGCAGTCATATTCGGGAGGTGATCAAGCGCTTCTATGAGGGCGGCGGGCGCGTTATCGATACATCGCCGCTGTACGGGAGTGGCGAGATCAGTGTCGGCGATTTCGCCACGGCAATGAGCATCAATGATCAATTATTTATCGCCAACAAGGTCTGGTCGACTGGCGACTACCTGTTCGACGACAGCCATGCCGAGCGCAGCTTCGAAGAATCACGCCGCAGGCTCTGGCGGCGTCAGTTCGATGTCATGCAGGTGCACAGCCTGACCAACGTAGCGGTCATATTCCCCATTCTCCAGGCCTGGAAAAAGGAAGGTCATGTCCGATACGTGGGCATCACGCACCACGAGCCGCCCTATTTCGATCTGCTCGCCGATTGGATCACGAAAGGCAAGCCTGATTTCGTCCAGGTGCATTACTCGATATTCAATCGCCTGGCCGAAAAGCGCATCCTTCCGGCGGCCGCCGACGCCGGGGCGGCTGTTCTGGTCAATATGCCTTTTGAAAAGGCGCGACTCTTTAAGCTGGTGGAGGGGCATCCGCTACCTGACTTTGCCGAGGAATTCGGTGCCGAGAACTGGGCCCAGTTTTTCCTCAAGTGGATCATCTCGCACCCGGCGGTCACAGTGGCTATTCCAGCGACCTCCAATCCGGATCATGCATCCGAAAACATCGGTGCTTTGCGCGGATCTTTACCGGATGCAGATATGCGCGAGCGCATGGTCCGCCATATGGAGTCGATTCCAGGCTTTGCCACTCTGGATCAGGCGCCGCGTTATCCGGGTAAGAAATACGAAGGCCTCATCGCCAGGGCGCGCGCGAACCTAAAATCACGGACCTAAGGTGTCGCGGGCGCCGCTGCAGGCCACTGCACCAGGATTGACAGTCGACGCCCCGGTATGTCGTCAATCTGAAGTGAACGCTGCCTCAGTCAAAACAGCCCGCCGGGGAGGACGTGCCGGAAGACAGTGACCTTCCGGCTGGGTAGTATGCACCCTCGGAATCCGCTCGCCCTATTAGCGGCGGCTATCGGTTGGAGGGTGGTCGCCAAATTCGTCTGTAACCGGCCCAGCCGTTCGACTGCCAGAACGCTTTGCACGCGCAGGCGGGCGAACGGGTGCTTCCGGCCAACTGCGGTCATTCCCGGCTGCAGCGATTCTCGACCAATGCCACTCGAAACCGGTCATTCCCAAACTTATGAACGCAACTATCAGGTGCCTGATAAGCCTGCGTCGGCTTTATCGAGACGTGCCCGTCATGCGGCGGGGCGGTGCAGATCATCGCGTGCATTGAGGATTCGGC
>JBATKF010000257.1:0-2610 GCA_049669185.1 Sedimenticolaceae bacterium
GTTAGGATTCCTACCTATGAAGTTCGACCAGATCACAGAGCCCCTTGATCGCCGACTGGCAGACGGTCTGACCCGGCTGGCCGCCGTCGCTCGGCAGCTCGACTGGCAGGCCGCTGAGAGCGCTGGCTTGTCACCGACCCAGGCGGACATCCTGCGGTTTGTCGCTAATCGTCCGGAGGGCGCGCGGCTCACGGCCGCCGCCGCGCACGCCGGTGTTCGCAAGGCCACAGCCAGCGACGCCGTGACGGCCCTGGAGAGGAAGGCGCTGGTACGCAAGTATGCGGACGCCTCCGACGGTCGCGCCGTTGCCCTAAAGGCGACGGCCAAAGGCAATCGAGTCGCGCAGGATTGGCCGAGCAGCTTCGCGCCAATCGTCGCCGGCCTGTCCGAGACCGAGCAGGAATCCCTGCTTGGCCTGGTGGTCAAGATGATCCGGCAATTGCAGCAGCGTCAGTTGATCGCCCCGCAGCGTACCTGCGTGACCTGTCGGCATTTCCGCGAGAACGTCGCGCCTGGCACGAGCACGCCGCATTTCTGTGCGTTCGTCGACGCGCCGATGGCGGAGCGACACCTCCGCGTCGACTGCGCGGAGCACGAATCCGCCGCCTGACGGCGGCCTGAACCGCCTCGTTCAGAAAGTCCGAGGTTTCTTTTGACCTATATAGTTAGGAGTCCTTACATGAAAACCACCGCCACCTTCTATCACGCCGGCTGCCCCGTCTGCGTCGCCGCCGAGCAGCAGATCGCCGACGCGATCGATCCATCGCGCTTCGATATCGAGGTCGTGCATCTGGGTGAGGCCAGATCGCGCATCGCCGAGGCCGAATCGATCGGCGTTCAGTCGGTCCCCGCGCTGGTCATCGGCGGGCAGCCGTTCCACATCAACTTCGGCGCTGCGATCGCCGATCTCAAATAGGAGAGCGAACTGTGAAAGCGAAGACCTTGACCTTGCTTGGTATCACCGCCGCCACCGTGGCTCTGGCCGCCGAACCGGAGGTTCCTTACCCAGCGGGCTACCGCGACTGGCACCATGTCAAGAGCATGGTGATCGAAGAAGGGCATCCGCTGTATGGCGCCTTTGGTGGCATTCACCACCTCTATGCGAACGACAAGGCGCTCGAGGGTTACCGGAGCGACACCTTCCCTGACGGGGCTGTGGTCATCTTCGATCTGCTCGAAGCCGTGCACGACGGCAATGCTGTCACGGAGGGCGACCGAAAAGTCGTGGGCGTCATGCACAAGGACGCCGAGAAGTTCGCCGCAACGGGCGGCTGGGGATTCGAGGGATTCGGTGGCGGTGATCCGACAAACCGGGTGGTGGGCGATAACGCAGCCACCGCCTGCTTTGCCTGCCACCAGCCGCAGAAGGATCAGGACTATACTTTCAGCCGGCTGCGAGACTGAGGAACTGCCGTGGATCGGCCTGCAATGGCGCCGCCCTGGCGCATCTCAGAATGGCTGAACACGCCGGCGCCAATGGATCTGGAGGCGAAGCGCGGCCACGTCGTGGTCGCCTGCGCCTTCCAGATGCTTTGTCCGGGATGCGTCAGTCATGCCATACCACAGCTCAGGGCCGTACACGATCTGTTCGCCCCGCTCGGCGCCGTCGTGGTGGGTCTTCACAGAGCGCGTACGGACCGCTGTGGCACGCCCACGAGATGCTCTTCGGCTTTGCTCTGGCTGCGGTAGCCGGCTTTCTATTGACAGCCGTGGCCACCTGGACCGGTCGCCCTTCCGTGCAGGCCGTGTCCGAGCTGACATGGCTGACGCAAGCAAGGCCTCACGAGCTGGAGCAGCATTGGATGCAGGAATACCCCGAGGTGGATACGGCATCGGCCAAAATGGCGATCCTGGAGGAAAACCGCTTTTCCCCCGTTGGGTACTTCGTTCTTCCGAAACGATGCTGGCTGGACAACTACTACCGCCCGATGTAGGCCCGCTTCGCCGGGTTCTTATCGCGCAATGGCAACTCGGAGGCTGCGGCGGCCTTTGAGGACGGCTGTCAGTCGCAATCTCAACTCTCCTCGACGCTCAGCGCTTCGAAGCCGGAAATCACATCGAACAACTCCTCGTCGATGCCACTCTGGCGCAAACGGTGGAATGACCCGTTGAGGTCCTCCAGCAATTCGCCGATGTTTTTCTCGGCGCGCTGCATCGCCGCCAGGCGGCTCGCGTTCTCGCTGGCGAGGGATTCGGCGCATGCCCTGAACAGAGAGACGAAGAGATACTCGCGGATGAGCGCCCGCAAGGTATCGGTTTCGCCGCCCATGACTTCCGGCAGGCTCTCTGTCGGCCAGGGAAGCTCGGCGATTTGACGTCGCCAAATTTCGTCCAGCGGCAGCAGCCGCTGCGGGACAGGCTCATATATTGCACCGGACGTGGGGCGGTTATAGAAAAGATGGAGTTCGCTGATTGCGCCCTGGCTGTAGCGCGCCTCGCTCTCCACCAGAATCTGCCCGACCAGCGGCGCGATGGCCTTGACCGAGTTCGGGACGGTGAAGCGGCCTTCCAATGGCAGGCCTGCGTCCGCCAGGCGGGCATGTACGCGCTCACCGACGGCCCAGACCTGGGGTTTTCCTGGCAGCGCGGCGAGGGTCTTCAGGGCAAAAT
>JBATKF010000258.1:0-3394 GCA_049669185.1 Sedimenticolaceae bacterium
GCTCCAGGTGACGGCCGACAGCGAACGAGTCTCGCCGCGCCGCTGCGGCGCGGCGCGATGCATGCCCTCACCGAGTAATCCGCTCGTGAGCGCGGCGATATCGCCGTTGAACACGATGGCATCCGCGGCGATGCGCTCGCCGTCGGCGAGTTCCACGCCGCTGGCGCGACCGCCGCCGGTCAGAATTTTCGCCACCCCTGTGCGATAGCGCAGCGTGACACCCTGGGCTTCGGCCAGCCGCGCCATGGCCTGGGCGAGCCGATGCATGCCGCCGTCGATGATCCATACCCCGGCGCGCTCGGCGTGGGCGATCAGCATCAGCGTGGCCGGCGCATCGAAGGGGGATGACCCGCAGTAGGTCGCGTAGCGCCCGAACAGCTGCCGCAGCCGCGGGTCTTTGAACAGGCGACCGAGCTCCTCCCACATGGAGGTAAAGGGTTTGGTGGCGTACAGGCGCGGCATCCCGCGCACGCCCAATGACAGGCTCAGCGCTACAGGACTGGGCTTTTCGCGACGCATGAAGCTGTGATCCAGCGTA
The DNA here is from genome assembly GCA_049669185.1 of Sedimenticolaceae bacterium. Lineage (GTDB taxonomy): Bacteria > Pseudomonadota > Gammaproteobacteria > Chromatiales > Chromatiaceae > Thiosocius. The sequence continues at coordinate 539 of JBATKF010000258.1, forward strand.
TCGAATATGCGCCGCGACTCTCGCGCAAAGCGCCGGTATGCCGCGGCCTCGGTGCTGCCGGCGAAATCGCCAATCGCATCCGCGGATCGCTCGACATCTTCGTACAGATCGAGCCTGCTACCGTCGAGCCAGGAATGTCTCGCCAACTCCGCGGCCTGCACCAGGTCGACCTGTTCGGCGAAGGTCGCACCGGCCGCCTGGAAAAGCTCCTCGAAAACCCAGCGCATCGTGAACACCGTCGGACCGGCGTCGATGAGAAGGCCGCCGACCTGCAACTCCCGCATCTTGCCGCCAGGGGTCGCGTGTTGCTCGAGCAGCGTGACACGCGCACCGCGCGCGGCAAGATCGATGGCCGCGGACAGTCCGCCGATGCCGGCGCCAACGACGACGACATGGTGCTCGCCGCTGCGTCCGCGCATCATCGCGTGACGACGCCAGCGCAGCCCGCGCCGATGCCTGATTTCGCGGTCTCGTTCGGTGGATTCATGAGAGTGGGTTCTTGGCTGCCGCAGGGGTCTGCGATTGTGCCACGTCCGCGGTGATCCGGGCTCTGCTAGACATCATGTCTAGATCCTGCCGATCCGATGGATCCGCCGGGTCGTACGCAACGCCGCACCGCCAAAAGCCCTACATCACCGGGCTTTTGGTCCGGCGGTTTGCGTATACCATGGAGCCTTGTTTTGGACAGGCTAGGGCTATTGACCTCGCACCCTAATCCAACGCGCTCGCGCTACTTGCTGCCCGGCCTGTTGCTCGCGGCGATCAGCGCAGCGGCGCTGCTCGTGGGCTGCCAGGCGATCGTCGCGCCGCGGCCGGAGATCGCGCAGGCGGTGACAACGGATGCTGCCGTGCAGGTGAGCGTGGAAACGGGCGTACTGACGTCGTCCAGCGGTTGCCGGATCGAGTATACGATCTATCGACCGGGCGATGCCGACGGGCCCGTTGAGATCGTACTGGCGCATGGTTTTCTGCGCAGCAAGGCGCGCATGGCCGGCCTGGCGACCGATCTCGCCGCCGCGGGGTTCGCGACCGCCGCAATCGATCTGTGCAATATGCGGCCCTGGGATGGTGCCCACCGGCAGAATGCAGACGACATGCGTCGGGTCGCCGCGCAGCTGGGATCGACGGGCGTGTTGTATGTCGGTTTCTCGGCCGGGGGCCTCGCGGCGCTGCTGGCGGCCAGCGCAGATGCGGGCAGTCTTGGGGTAGTGACGCTGGACCTGGTCGATCTCGACGGCATGGGAGAGCTGGCGGCCACGACGCTGTCGAGGCCACTGGTCGCTCTGGTCGGAGAGCCGTCGCGCTGCAATGCGCAGAACAACGGCCTACCGGTGTTCGCCGCGGCGCCAAACGCAGAGGTCAGGCTCATAGAGGGAGCGACCCATTGTGACTTCGAGACCCCAACCGACGGCCTGTGCCGTCTGGCCTGCGAGCCAGCAGATCGACCGGCGGCCGACTCGCAACGCATCCGCGCACAGATCGTGAAGACGGCGGTCGCGGCGGCGGGTCGTCTGTTGCGTAAGGCAGCGGACGCCGAGCAACAATCAACGCCGCTACTGGTCTCCCCGGTGATGAGTCCGCTGTAACGGAGGGCGGTGGCCGCATCGGCGATTGGGTTCATAATTGAGGCATCACGCGACGCCGGAACCGGCGGTCTTCTGTGACGACTTGTTTTTGCGCGGCTCGACGCGTAAAAAAGGCGCTGCAAATTCAGAACAAGCGCAGGCCGGATAAGGCGTTTCACGCCGATATTTCAACACCAACCAGGCCGCAACGCGCCGGAGCATTACCTAACATCATGTCGTTGCCTTTTCCGTTCTCAGCCATCGTCGGCCAGGAAGAAATGAAACTCGCCTTGCTGATCGCCGCCGTCGATCAGACCGTTGGCGGCGTATTGGTATTCGGTGATCGCGGGACCGGCAAATCCACCGCCATTCGCGCCCTGGCTGCACTGATGCCCAAGATGTCGGTGGTTGCGAATTGTCCCTACAACTGCGATCCCGCGGCCGGCAAGCCGGGTCTTTGCGCGCAGTGCGCCGATGAGACCACGCCGGGCAAGACCCGTCAGATACCGATGCCCGTCGTCGACCTGCCGCTCGGCGCGACCGAGGATCGGGTGATCGGTGCGCTGGATCTGGAACGTGCGCTCACCCATGGCGAGAAGGCCTTCGAGCCAGGGCTGCTGGCCAAGGCGCATCGCGGTTTCCTGTACATCGACGAGGTGAATCTACTCGAGGACCACCTAGTCGATGCGCTGCTGGATGTCGCCGCCTCGGGCGAGAACGTGGTCGAACGCGAGGGCCTGAGTGTGCGTCACCCGGCGCGCTTTGTGCTGGTCGGCAGCGGTAACCCGGAGGAGGGTGAACTGCGCCCGCAGTTGCTCGATCGCTTCGGCCTGTCGGTCGAGGTCAAGACACCGGAAGACCTGCCGACGCGAGTCAAGATCGTGCAGCAACGCGATGCCTTCGAACGTGATCGCGAGGGCTTTATCGCGCAATGGAAACGTAAAGACGGCCAGGTACGCCGCCAGATCAGCAAGGCGCGCGAGACCCTCGACCAGGTGGATGTGCCGACCGAGGTGATCGAACTGGCAGCGGAGCTTTGCATGCGTCTGGGTACCGACGGTCTGCGCGGGGAATTGACCCTGATTCGCGCCGCCCGCGCACTGGCCGGCCTGCACGCAAGGACCGTCGTGACGGCGCAGGACCTCCGACAGGTGGCGCCCTCGGCCCTGCGTCATCGCTTGCGCCGCGATCCGCTCGACGAGTCGGGGTCCAGTGCGCGGGTCAATCGCGCGCTGGTCGAGTTATTCGACGCATGACCGAGCCGCCGTCGCAAGGGCCGTCGGCCTGGCAG
>JBATKF010000259.1:0-13206 GCA_049669185.1 Sedimenticolaceae bacterium
TTCAAGTGTTGAGCGTTTCTGCTCACACTTGGTACTTTGCAGTTGGCGTGCCAAACACCGACGAACGTTCTAAAAATATTATTATCCCATTGCTTTTATTGAATAAAATATACTTCGGCTCTAGACCGCGCAGGCGCAGAGCCAAGTTCGGCTCCGGTCGTATGTTTGCAAGAAACAAACATATTTTCTGCATAAGTTGGGCAATCGATAACGTTTCTGCGTCACACCTGCCACGGCCCGCGTCGTCAACGATCGAGGACTCGTCAATGAGCCGTGGGACGCGCCGCGCACCGTTGCGGGCTCGACGCGGCAATTCAGGGGGTGGGGATCCTGCGAGCTCCCGCGGATTCGGCGGCGGCCAAAAAAAAAACGGGGGTCCGAAGACCCCCGTTTCGTCGTGGCACGCCCCGCAGGACGTGCAGCCGACCGACTTGGCTTAGAGACCGATAACCGGGCCACCAAAGCCGCGGACAACCTGGCCGGAAACGCCGTTCTGGTACTGCCCGTTGGCAACGCCGTTGAAGCCGCCCACGTTGCCGGACTGGTCTATGGCAGCGCCCTGGACTTGCGACAGCTCGTGGACACCGGCGTCGATAGTGGGTGTGCTAAAGATGCCGAAGAAAGGCGTGACCCGCTCCAACGTACCTCCACGTACGGTGGTCATGGCAGCGCTGTCGAGTTCTTTGCTTGCTGTAAGATCTTTGATGGTCAACATATCAGTATCTCCTGGTCGGTATGGTTTAGGGATTTATTTGTGAGCGTTTCGGCTCGCACTTCGGAGACTGCAGCTGACGTGCCAACATTGGCCATAATTGACAAAAAGATTCGTAATTCCCTGTTTTAAATACTAAAAAACGATCTTCGTATCTCGTTGACGGGCCAATTCAACCGGCCCGGGATCGTCGCAATGTTCGTTGGCGATAAACAATTTAGATAGCAGTGTTGGCTTTACAGCAACGTTCACGAACGAGAGGCCCAGCCAAACGGAGATCGCACCCGACCCCGACTCCCGCACGGAATTTTGCAGCCCTCAGCCGATCGCCGTGGATAGGCTACGTACAAGGTCGCTGGCAGCACGGGCTCACCGCATGAAACGCCGACCGATGAGACGTGCTGTCGTCGTCGATCAGTAAGGCACGCCTTGGGTGCCGCCCCCCAGCCTGCAAATTTGACCGCTTTTCGTCGCGACAGTGTCGAGACGCCGCCATGGCGGGGCGCACGCAGTGAAAGACGGTGAAGGCGTAGCTGGCACTGCGTCGAACCGGCTGTAGCGAGTACGCCCCATTAGGGCGAGTGTATCGCCGCCCGCAGCAGGAAATCGGTGAGATTTGCAGGCTAGCCTCGAGAGTAACCGGGATTGAAGCTGGGAGGCGGAATAGCCGCCCCTACTGCGGGCGCCGCAGAAAGGCACCGCCCCGCAGCCAGTCCGTTGATGCGGGGTGGTGACGTGCCGGACGCTACAACTCGCTGCGGATGCCGATGGTAAAGACGTGGTCAGTTAGGTCGCGATAACCTAGCAGAGTTTGATAATCGAAGAATGCCTGCAAGCCTCCACGCATTACCGCAGATACACCAATACCCAGTTCGAAGTAGTCGCGGTCCGGGTCGTCGGTCTGGGCAACCAAGTTGTTCTGCTGCGGATCGACCGTGTAGAACGCCTTCATCTTCTGGGAATCGTTCTCGAACTCATGCACCCAGGCGACACGCGCAAACGGGATCAGGACGCCCCAGTCCTGACTGGAGGCGTAGCTGGCCCCTCCGCCCAACGTGCTGGTCAGCGAGTCCCAGTCCTGGTCATCGACGGTCAAGTTGAGGCCCTCGGCGTTGTTCTCCTTGTAGTCGTCGATCTTGGTTTCCTGGTAGGTCAACCGGGCAAATGGACCGTAGGTTATGGAGCCGGCCTGCAGGTCCAAACCGCCACCGACGCCGACGGTGAAGCTGTCGCTATCGGTATCGCCTCGGGCGGTGCGGTTGGTCGCGATCGCGGCCGCAGAGTCGCCCGGATCCGGCCCGAGCGGCAACGAGATCTTGCGCTTCATGTCGTAGTCGGTACGCGTGTAACCGATCAGCCCGTCGATGTAAAAGTTTTCCTGGTAGTGGGTGCCGTAAAGCGCTATACCCCAACTATCGGCATCGACTTTGCCGCCCGGTGAATCGCCGGGCGAGGTAGAGAAATTGTTGTTGCTGTCGAAATCCGCATCGACATTGCCGTAGCCTACCATCCCGCCAACAATATTGTTGTCATCGAGACGGTAATCGGCGCCGACCGTTGCCCCGTAGGCATCGTAATCGAATTCGTCCTCGCGGTCGGTGCGGTCGCGGTCACCGGTCGCGTAGTTGGCGTTGACAAAAAAGCCCCAGCCGCCCGCCAGAGCATCCCCGGCAGCGCCACCATAGGGCGTCTGCTCGTCGCGTGGGCCGGTATCGCTGTCGGCAATACCCTCGAATATGCTGACACCGTTGCCGAAGGCGCTGAAGCGGACACCGCGACGCAAAGATTGCAGCCGGGTAATCCCGATATTGGCCTGGCCACTGCCGAGTTGGGTGGCCATAGTCCTGGTGGCCGCCAGTTCCTCGTTCGCTACCGTCTGCACGACGGCAGCGACCTGCGCATCCTCAGTCCAGCCCAACGATTTCGCCTCAGCGGGTCCACCACCGGTCAGAACCGAGGCGTTGCCCACCATATTGCCGCAGCGATCGAAGAGATCGTCTTGCAGACTGCTCCGGTCGGGCAGCTGACCCAATTGCCCGCACACCGTCTGTACCACATCGCCGGTGCGCTGTTGCAGTTCAGTCTGGCCAAGGCTTCCGAGGGCAGTAGTTGGATCGTAGGCCAAAACACAGGGGGAGGCGAAAACGCCAATCAAGGAGAGGAAGATCCCAGATTTCAGGGAATTGGAACCAAGGCGGTATAGGCGCCTCTTGGTGATTCGAGATCGGGTGCCGGGCCCGATCGGCATCGGCAAATCGAGATTGTATGGCATGACAGTCTCCCCAGGTTGCTGCAGGTTTATTAGTAGATCTTTCGAAGTGTAAGCCGCGCATATTTTTCGAAGTATAGGCCGCAAAGCGCCCTTGTCTCCAGATTTATCAAGTATCCTCTAGCCATCAGACAGACGGCAGGCTCAAGCCCATTCGGACGTTCAGTTTCGGGATCACAACCTGTGTTTCTCCGCTTGGCCCGCTTCAGCTACTCGCCGTATCGCCCGTTGGGTGATATTCAGCCGCAGCAGTAATCGATGCTATGGTCCGTACCCGCATTCAGGGGCGCACCCAAGGCAATCCGTCCCTTTCCCCACAGGGGCAAACTCTCGCGTCGCAGGAACACGACCTCGCCGTCTTGCAGAAGCAGGTGGGTACCGTTGCTGCTGGTGTCAGACAACACAAAGCGCCCGCGGACGAATTCGAAAACGGCATGCCGCCTTGAGACCGACGGCCAGCTGACAATGAGATCGCTGGACGAATCCCGCCCCACAGAAAAACCTGATTGATCCGGTGTCAGCGCGAAACGCTGATCGGCATAAACCAGGGCCAGTGTCTTTGGCGCATCGGCGCACGAAGCCGCCGGTACGGTCATCGTCAGGTCCTGCGTTTGCCAGGGAATATCATAGACCAGCAGGGGTTCGCGTTTGCCCTTGATCGGCGCTACATCGAAGCGCCTTGCGATTTGCTGCAGCTCCTTCGACAATCGATCGACCACGGCCTGCGTGGTGATGATCTGACCGCCCTGGGCAATGGCCGTCACCCTCGCCGCGACGTTGATCGTGTCACCGAACATGCGATCACCTTCGATAATCACCTGCCCCCAATGCAGGCCAATACGTACCGCCAGGCTGAAGTTCGCATTGCCCGCGAGTGACGCCACATTTCGCTGGATCGCCAACGCACAGGCGGCGGCGTCGCTTGCCTGGACAAAGCAGAGCATGACCTCGTCGCCGACAATCTCTTGCACCTTGCCGCCCGCTCGCACGGCCGTTGCTACGATCTCTTGCTGTAACGCTGTCACCCGCGTCTTGGCGGCCTCGTCGCCCAAAGTCTCGTACAGCCGGGTGCTGCCCGCAATATCAGCGAACAGTATCGCGCACACGCGTTTCGAAGAGCCTTCCATGACCGCATTCCAAGCTGCTCAGCGATCGCTTGTCAACAGATCCGGGGGTCAAGACTCGGGTGCCGGCATCCCTGCATGGGCAGATCAGAGAAGGCGCCGATCAGCGACACGCCATGGTTGGCAGCGTGCCATTGAGCGAACGCCTTAGGATGCAGCACGTCCTGGGCCCTCTTGGATTGGGATCCAGCCCTCGAAATACTGTTCGCTGTCTGAGGCTTCAGCGCCTTGATGCTGGTTTCTGTAAACTCCATGGCCGTAAAATCTGCTTGCGCGGTAAACACGCGAGCAAAAACACGCACGGTAGCGCGCAAGGACGTGAACGCTTATGACGGCATGAAATACGGATTAGTCTCTGCGAGCAGAGTCAGAATGAAGGCATCAGGAGGGGGGAACTGACGTGAACTACTGGCTGATGAAATCCGAGCCCGATGTGTTCGGTATCGACCACCTCAAAGCCATGCCGAAAAAGACCGAGCACTGGGACGGTGTCCGCAACTATCAGGCGCGCAACATGATGCGCGACGACATGAAGAAGGGGGACCAGGTCTTTTTTTATCACTCCAACTGCGACGAGCCAGGTATCGTCGGCATCATGGAGGTCGTCAGAGCAGGATATCCGGACCACACGGCATTCGATCCGGATGCCAAGTACTACGATCCCAAGAGCGATCCGGAGGATCCGCGTTGGTATATGGTCGATGTGAAGTACAAGCGCCACCTCAAGCGCAATATCTCCTTGCGCGAACTCAAGACACTGGATGATCCGCGACTGCGAGACCTGCCGCTGCTGCGCAAGGGCAATCGACTCTCGATCATGCCGTTGAGCAAACAACACTGGGATACCATTCTCGGCCTCGAATGACAGCCGCTACACCGCCTTCTTTGCCGAGACCATGGCATTCAGCACCCTGATCGACTGTGAGACGCTGGCCGCCCGGCTCAACGAGGCCGATTGGCGCATCTTCGATTGTCGCTTCGATCTGGCCGATACGCGGCGCGGTGAGCGGGCCTATGGCGAAGGGCACATCCCCGGGTCCTTCTATGCCCATCTCGACCGGGACCTGTCGAGTCCGATCACGGCGCGCAGCGGGCGCCATCCGCTGCCCGAGATCGCCGACCTGAGCGCATGGCTGGGCGAGCGGGGCGTCGCCAGGGACACCCAGGTGATCACCTACGACGATACCGGCGGCACGATGGCGGTGCGCCTGTGGTGGCTGCTGCGCTGGCTGGGACATCGCCAAGTGGCATTGCTCGATGGCGGCCTGCCGGCGTGGATCAATGCCGGTCTGCCGCTGCAGACCGATCCCCCGCCGCCATCGGCCCGGCGAGTGTTCCATGCCGAGCCGGACTGGCCACAGGTAGTCACCAGCGACGAGATTACCGACCAGCTGGACGCCGGCGGACATCGCCTGCTGCTGCTCGACGCACGTACCGGCGAGCGTTATCGCGGTGAGGTCGAGCCGATCGACCCCGTCCCCGGCCATATTCCCGGTGCCGTCAATCTGCCGCTGCAGGACAATCTGAACGATGACGGTCGCTTCAAGTCACCGGCTGCGCTGCGCGCGCTGTATGAGAAGGTGCTGGCCGGGCATCCACCCGGCGATGTAGCTGTGATGTGCGGCTCCGGGGTGACCGCGTGTCACAACCTGCTGGCGATGGAACTGGCGGGGCTGAAAGGCGGGCGCCTCTACGCCGGCTCGTGGAGCGAGTGGATTCGCGATCCGAGCCGTCCGGTCGCGACCGGGCCTTGACTGATTGTCGGGTTAGATGGGAATGCCACTTAGTCAACGCTGTAGGGGCGCTCCGGGGGCTTCGAGCCGAGGGCGTCTGCAGCAAGGATGCTGCAGTCGAGCCTCCAGGGAGGTATTCACGGCATCCCTCGACTCGAATCCGCCGGGGCGAAAGTCCTCAACTAAGTGCCATTCGGGTCAGATGCCCAGCGCGGATAGATCGACCCGCATGCTGACGGCCTGCGCGGCCGTATCTGTCTCATAGATGACCAGGATCGTCGCCTGCGTCGGGTCTTGCTGCAGCAGCGCCAGGCCTTCGGCCTTCGCACCGCCCGGTGTGCTGACCGCACCCAGCAGGTGGGTCGGCGACGCGGCGCGGTCTTTACCGGGTATCTGATCGTTGCCATCCCACCACCAGAGACAAAACGGCGCGGTCGCATCGTTGACAGGTCCGGAAAGGATCAGAAATCCCTCATCGAGGGCGACCATATCGCGGATACCCTGGCCATCGAGGCAGACGAAATTCAGCTCGTAGCGTTTCGGCTGATCGAACGTCAACCGCATTACCGGCACCAAGTTGTCGCGCAACACCGGGCCGCGAAAGCCTAAGTACAGCAGCCCGTCGCGAAACGCGATGCCCTCGATATCGATGCCGTTCTCTTTGCCGGGAATACCCCAGAAAAGCCCGAGCAGCGGGTCTCTACGCAGGCGTTTGGAGAGATCGATGCGTTGCTTACGGCCGAGTTTTCCGGTCGTTGGATCGAACGCGACGCGATACAGCCGGCCGCGCGATTCCTGCTGCTCCACCTGCAATAAACGCTCCCGGTTCTTGGCCACTGGGAGTTCCGGCTTGAGCCGCTTGCGCCGCCAGGAATGAGAGCCGACGACATACAGGTAGCCATCGCCGTAGGTAATCGCCTCGATATCCGTCTCTTGATCCTGCTTGGCCAGCGGCAGCTGTTTCTTCAGCCTCCAACGACGCCCCTCTTTGGCGCTTCGCAGCACCTGCAGCCTGTGTCCCTCGTCGGCGCCGAGTATCAGATAATCGCCCACCGCCACGGCACCGCTGAGATCCAGGCTCGCATCGATGGCACCGTTCAGATCCATTGGCTGCAGCGTCTTTATCCGCTCCAAATTTCGATCGACCGGATTCGCAGGCGAGGCTTGCTCAAGCAATGTACTGTGCCCCCTGCAGCAGAGAGTCATCGAACACGTCGGGCAGGTGGTCGAGGAAATCGAGGGCCTGCTCGCGCGGCATCGCCAGGCGCAGGCAACCCGGGGCCTCGGGGTAGATCAGTTCCAGCATCAGCTTTCCAGGATCGTCGGCTGCATAACATTGCAGTATGACATCGTTGCGGTCGACGATACCCAGAAAGTTATCAGCGGCGACCAAAAGGCGTTGGGCGAGCGGCACGACCCGACTGACCGGCAGGGATTCCGGCTGGCCCGATGTGATTGACACGTCGTTGAGGTAATCGCGGTAAAAAACCAGGAACCTCCGATTGTCGCCCACACCGCTCATGCGCGACGCCAGGTCGTGCCGTCCGAGGTATCCTCGAGCACGATGCCCGCGGCCTTCAGCTGGTCACGGATCGCATCCGCCGCGGCCCACTGCTTGTCCCGCTTGGCCTGAATGCGGCGCGCAATCAAGTCATCGATAACGGCATCCGACAGGCCCTCCGCTCCTGGGTCCACGCCGCGTAGAAATACCTCGGGATCGTCCTGCAGGATGCCCAGCAGGCCACCGAGGCTGCGCAACAGGGCCGCCAGCGCCGCCGCCCGTTCTGGATGTTCAGTGCGGGTGCGGTTGATCTCGCGTGCCAAGTCGAAAAGTGCGGCAAGCGCCTCCGGGGTGTTGAAATCGTCCGCCATTGCGGCATGGAATCTCTTCTCCAGCGCCTCATCCGGCGCCGGCTCGGCGTCCGGAATACCGCGCAGGGCCGTGTAGAAGCGGGTCAACGCGGCACGTGCATTGTCGAGATGTTCGTCGTCATAGTGCAGCGGCGAACGGTATTGACTGGTCAGGATGAAATAGCGCACCTCCTCCGGTCGGTAGCGCGCCAGGATTTCACGCACGGTGAAGAAGTTGCCCAGCGACTTGGACATCTTCTCGTCGTTGATGCGTACGAAACCATTGTGCATCCAGTAGCGGACGAAGGGATGACCCGTGGCCCCTTCCGACTGCGCTATCTCGTTTTCGTGATGCGGAAAGGTCAGGTCGGCCCCCCCGCCATGGATATCGAAGGTAGAGCCCAGTGCCTTGGTCGACATCGCTGAGCACTCAATATGCCAGCCCGGGCGACCTGCGCCCCAGGGCGACTCCCAGGCGGGCTCACCGGGCTTAGCCGATTTCCACAGCACAAAGTCGAGCGGATCGCGCTTGACCTCGCCGGGCTCTACGCGCGCACCGGCCTGCAGATCGTCGATCGACTTGCCGGACAATCGGCCGTATTCGTGGAAGCTCTTTACATCGTAATAGACGTCGCCGTTGTCGGCAGCATAGGCATGCCCGCGCTCGATCAGGCGCGCGATCATAGCGATGATATCGGGTAGATGTTCGGTCGCCCTCGGCTCCTGATCGGGCGGCAGTATCCCCAGGGCCTCGGCATCTTCGTGCATCGCCCGGATATAGCGTTCGGTCAGTTCGGTAAAGGGTTCACCCCGTTCGTTGGCGCGATTGATGATCTTGTCATCGATATCCGTGATGTTTCGAACATAGGTGACCTCGTAGCCCAGCCACCGCAGGTAGCGCGCGACCACATCGAACACCACCATGACCCTGGCATGACCCAGATGGCACAGGTCATACACCGTCATGCCGCACACGTACATGGAGACACGCCCAGGCTCGAGCGGCGTGAACGTCTGCTTGGCCCGATGGAGATCGTTATAGATGCTCAGCATGGTGATTCAGGAAAAAACTCGTCCGCATAGGAGAGAGTGGCATATTAAACCGCAATGTAGGCAGCATCGATACGCCGGGTGGCACCACGAGGCCGCAGCGCATCACCAACGCTCGAATTGTATCGCCTGCGTGGGCGCAGACTAACGGCCCGCAAAACCGGCTCGTACCGCAGAACGATCGTGTCTCAACGTGACCGCGAGGACCGCTGACCCTTCCGGCCCGGACAAAGGGTTTTGCACCGCCGCTCGCACCGCTACACTGTTGCCCCCTATTCTCGAATCGAGGTCGATTGATGAAACCCATTGCCCTGTCGCTGCTCGCCGGCCTGCTGTTCCTGGTTTGTTCGGCGGTACAGGCCGAAACGGTCGCCGTCGTGCTGAAGACCAGCAAGGGCGACATCACCCTCGAGCTCGACGCCGAAAAGGCCCCCCTGTCTGTCCAGAACTTTCTCGCCTACGTCGATGCCGGTTTCTACGACGGCACCATTTTTCACCGGGTAATTCCGGATTTCATGATTCAGGGCGGCGGACTCGATCCGGACATGACGAAAAAGGTCACCCGCGACCCGGTCCAGAACGAGGCCAAGAACGGCCTCAAGAATCTGCGCGGCACCATCGCGATGGCCCGCACCCAGGACCCGCATTCGGCGACGGCGCAGTTTTTCATAAATCATAAGGATAACGCGAACCTTGATTATCCCAGCTTCGACGGTTGGGGTTATGCGGTGTTCGGCCGCGTGACCGACGGCATGGACGTGGTGGACGCCATCGCGGCCTCGCCCACCACGACCCGTGCCGGACGCCGCGATGTACCGCAGGAGACCATCCTGATCGAGTCCGTAACGCGTTTGCCGTGAGCACGCCGAACCCTTATCCCCCTTTGGCCCGCGACACCGGGTAATCTCAGAACATCCACACCAGGAGCATCGGCATGATTACGCTGACCACCAACTATGGCGACATTGTCATCGAACTCGACCACGAAAAGGCCCCCAAGACCTGCGAGAACTTTGAGCAATACGTGCGCGACGGCCACTACGACGGCACGGTGTTCCACCGCGTGATCAACAATTTCATGATCCAGGGCGGCGGCTTCATGCCGGATATGACGCAGAAGCCGACGCGCGACCCGATCGACAACGAGGCCAAGAACGGGTTGCGCAATGTAACCGGCAGCATCGCAATGGCGCGCACCTCGGCGCCGCATTCGGCGAGCGCGCAATTCTTTATCAACGTCAAGGACAACGGCTTTCTCGACTATCCCGGGCAGGACGGTTGGGGCTACTGCGTATTCGGCAAGGTCACCGACGGCATGGACGTGATCGACAAGATCAAAATCGTCGAGACGACCAATCGCGCCGGTCACTCGGATGTCCCGGCGGATCCGGTGGTGATCGAAAAGGCGGAGATCACGGACTAGCCTCATCAGAGCACGTACAGCAGCACCACGGGCAGCACCGCCAGGCTGGCCAGGTTGCCGAGCAGGACCACGGCCGCCACCCTGTGCGGTTCGATGTCGTAGCGCTCGGCGAGCATGAAGTTCAGCACCGCAGGGGGCAAGGCCGCGAACACAATCAATTGTGCCATCTGAAGCTGCGGCAGATCGATCAGCAGCAACGCCAGCCACGCCATCAGCAGTCCGCTCAGCGGGCAGAGCACGGCTCCGGCCAGACCGATGCGCCAGTCGGACAAATCGACCGCAGTCATACGAACCCCCAGTGCAAACAGCATCAACGGGATGGCGATCTGGCCGAGCAGATCGATGGCCTGATGCAGCGGACCGGGCACCTGCACCTGCAACACCGCCACCACCAGCCCGGCCAGGGTGGCCAGCAGCATCGGCATGCGGATCAACTTGAGCGGATTGACGTGGCCGGTCAGCATCGCATTGCCGACCGTGAAATGCAGCGTATTTTCGACCAAGAACAGGATCATCGCCGCCGGCAGTGCAGACTCACCGAACGCGAACAGCGCCAGCGGCAAACCCATATTGCCGGAGTTGTTGAACATCATCGGGGGCAGAAAGACATCCATGCGGTAGCCGAACAGCCGCGCAAACGGCCAGGCGATTAGCCCCGAACCCAGGACCACCATGGCGGCGGCCAGCGCCAGTTCGGCATAGTGGGCCAGGTCGAAACCTTCTCCCGACAACACGGAGAAAATCAGGGCCGGCGTGAAGATCTCCAGATTGAGCCGATTCGCCGACGCCATGTCCGGACCGAAACGACGCGCATACGCGTAGCCGAGCAACACAATCGCGAAGATCGGGAAGACAATCTCGAATACCTGGTACATGACCAGCCCACTGTGTGCAAACACGGCAGGATACGACCATGGTCCCTGGACCACAACGCGGCGTCAGCGGCATGTCCGATCAGTGGTTACAATCGGGCGCTATGGCTAGGCAATGGTTCATCTCGGATCTGCATCTGGCGAGCGAGCGCCCCGGGACACTGGAGCTGTTCGAGCACTTTCTCGCCGACTACCCCACAGCGGGTGATCGCCTGTTCATCCTCGGCGACCTATTCGACGCATGGATCGGCGACGACGATGATGCCGAGTTGGCGACCCGGGTTCGACAGGCCATTCGGATAGCCACGGATCGCGGGGTGGCAGTTTTCGTACAGCACGGCAATCGCGACTTTCTGATAGGTCGGCGGCTGATGCGAGAAAGCGGCGCACAGTTGCTTCCCGACCGGCACGTGATCCGCGTGGCGGACCAGCCAACGCTGCTCATGCATGGCGATCTGCTGTGCACCGACGATGTGGACTACCAGCGCGCGCGGCGCCGATTCCGCAATCCGCTGTTCCAATGGCTGATGCTACGCAAACCTCTTCACGTGCGACGCTGCATCGCCGCCGATTACCGCCGGCGCAGCGGTGAAGTGACGGCGCTCAAGCCGGCTGAGATCATGGACGTGAACCCGGCCGCCGTAGTGCGCGAGCTACTGAGACACCGCGTTCGGCAGCTGATACACGGCCACACCCACCGTGCGGGCACCCACCGGCTCACGCTGCCTGATGGCAGCCAGGCCAAGCGCATCGTGCTCCCGGAGTGGCATAGCGATCGCGCAGCCGCCTGGGCGGATGACGGCAGTCGCCTGCAAGAGGTCCAGCTGGCGCCCGGTTGATCAAATCGCGCCGGGGAAGGGCATCGGCTGGCGCTCGAAACTCTCGGGCAGCGAAAACAGCGCGCTGTCTGCGTCGTAATCGGCATCGAAATCGACCAGCGATTGACTGCGCCCCGCGCTGCGTTCGTGCATCGGCAGGCCAAACTGCAGTGAGCGATCGGCCGCATAGACATTGGCCGCCAGATCACAGGCGCTGCGCTCGCTCAGCGGCATCGCATCGAGCGCCTGCGCCTGAATGCGCGCCAACGCCAGTTTGAACTCCGCCAGCGCCTCCACCGTTTCCTGCATGGCGCCCTGCAGCACGACCAGCTCGCTGCACAACTCGCCGTTGGCCAGCAGGCGCACATTCTTTGGCTGAATCCCGCCCACGGCAGGGGCCTGCTCATCGAGCTCGACCTGTTCCTGAAGGATGAGGCTGTCGCTGGGCTCCGGCACGCTGAACGGCGGCTGCATCACGCGGACGGAACGTTCCGACAATGACACGTTGTACAATATCTCCTGGCGCCGATCGAACAGCGTATAGCCGTCGCCCTCGACGCCCTCGTCCAGGCGCAGATGATCGGCACTGACGATCACCCGACTGACGTAGGGCTCGCTGCCCTGCTCCCACACCTGATAGACCAGCAGTGCGGCGGGTTCGGCGAGCACCTGCAGGGTCGTCGACCACAGCACGAGCGAGATCAGGATCTTTTGCATAGTGCCTCCAGGCGTCCCAGCTCTGATTCAGAGAATCCCGCCTCGCGGCGGGCCGCTTTGTGCAGCGGACAGCGCACGCCGCCAGGCAGATGCGTCGCCAAGATGTCGAAATAGACGGTCTCCGGATCCAGCGCGCCTTTCTCACAGAGATGCCGGAACCAACGCGTGCCGGCCTCGACGTGGCTCACTTCGTCGCGCAGGATGACGCGCAAAATGGCCACCGTCTCTTGGTCCCCGACCGCAGCGAATCGTTCCATCATCCCGGGCGTGACGTCCAGGCCACGCGCCTCCATGACACGCGGCACCAGCGCCATCCGCAGCATTGCATCGTGGGCGGTCTTCTGCGCCAGATCCCACAGGCCATTGTGGGCCGGGAAGTCACCATAGGCATAACCGAGCTGGCCCAGACGCCCCTGCAGCAGTGCGAAATGATGGGCCTCCTCGGCCGCCACCCGGGTCCAGTCGCTGTAGTAGTCGTCGGGGAGATCACGGAAGCGAAAGACGGCATCGCAGGCCAGGTTGATGGCGTTGAACTCGATGTGCGCGACCGCATGTATCAAGGCCGCCCGGCCTTCTGGCGTTCCCAGGCGGCGTCGCGCCAGCGCGCCGGGCCTTACCCGCGCCGGACGCTCAGGCC
>JBATKF010000260.1:0-9521 GCA_049669185.1 Sedimenticolaceae bacterium
CCAATGAACAGCAGCGTGTTCGAGATATTGAAAATCGTGTGCGCATTGGCGATCTGGCGCGGGACCTCGGCGGCCATGCGGGCCTTGCCGGCCAGCTCCGGCGCCGCGGGCGAGATGGCCGTCACGATGTCTACCAGCAGCGGGATGAACATCACCCAGACCAGCACGCCGGCGATGTTGAACAGGGTGTGAACGGCGGCGGCCCGCTTCGCCTCGACCGGTTTGCCGATCGCGGCCAGTATGGCCGTCACGCAGGTGCCGATATTGGCGCCGAAGGCCAGCGCGATACCCGCCGGGAGGCTGATCAGGCCCTCGGTGGCCATCACGATGGCGATGCCGGTGGTCGCTGCCGAGGACTGCACCAGGCCGGTGAACACAGCGCCGACCAGGATGCCGAGCAGCGGATTCTCCATCTTTTGCATCAGTTCGATGAAGGGCTCATAGCTGCGCAGCGGCTGCATGGCCTCACCCATCACCCCCATGCCGTAGAACACCAGGCCCAGGCCCATGATCATCGCGCCGTAGTAGCGGTTTTTTTCCTGCTTGGCGGTAAACAGCAGGTAAAACCCGATCGCGACCATGATCAGGGCATACTGGGTCACGTTGAACGCAATGATCTGCGCGGTAAAGGTGCTGCCGATGTTGGCACCCATGATGACGCCGATGGACTGCGACAGACTCATGAATCCGGCGGAGATGAAGCCGACCACCAGCACCGTAGTGACCGAGGAAGAGTTCAACACCGCGGTGACGAAGGCGCCGGTCAGGGCCCCCATGAAACGGTTCTTGGTCAGGCGCGCGAGAACGTCCTTGAGTGTATCGCCCGCCGCGCCCTTGAGGCCGTCTGACATCTGTTCCATGCCGAACAGGAACATGGCCAGACCGCCGAACAGGCCCATCAGCAGGCGCAGCCAGTCGATCTCTTCTGCCGGGACATCGGCAGCCAGTGTCGCAAAGGGGTAGACGAGGATGGCGAGCAGCAGAAGCCATCTGGCGGCGGGGTTGCTTGCGAGTCTGGGCATCTGCATGTTTTTTTCTCCCGCTGGATCGGATTGGTAATGGGAATCTGCCTGGTCGGTCTCTTTGCTGCCCGACCGACGGCGCCCGCCGTGAAGGATGGCAAGTGTAGTACCTAACGCTGTCGAAAAAGCACGACTGGTCGCCTCCAGGCATGGCGCGGTATCATGACGAATCGCAGAGCTAGTCAGTTGTTGGACTGCCGTCACCGTGTCCAAGCTGTCCATATGCTTCAGGGAAACTCATACACATGGGATTAGCAGCGAAACAAATAAGGTGGCGCATGCAGCGAAAATTGGCCATCGCCTGCGGGCTGTTCGTCGCCGCGATGCTCGGTGGCTGCGCCGAGGAGGTGCCGCCGCAGACCGAGGCCGTCACCCGACCGGTAAAGACGATGGTGATCGCGGGCGTCGATGCCAGCGGCGTTCGCTCGTTTCCCGCCCGGATCGCGTCGGCGCAGCGGGCTGACCTGGCGTTCCGCCTACCCGGCACCGTGCAGGAGCTGCCCGTCAAGGAAGCCGACCGTCTGCAGGAGGGCGATCTGGTCGCGCGGCTCGATCCCACTGACTATCAGATCGTGGTCGACGACCGCCAGGCGACCTTTGACAAGGCCGAGAAGAACTTTGCCCGGGGCAAGCAACTGGTCGGCTCGGGCGCCATATCCCGGTTGGACTTCGACCGTCTGGAGGCGGAGTTCAAGAACGCCCAGGCGGCCCTCAATGCAGCCACTCAGGACCTCGCCTATACCGAACTCAAGGCGCCTTTCGGTGGCATCATCGCGAAGCGCGAGGTGGATCGCTTCGAAGAGGTACAGGCCAAACAGACGATCGCAATCCTGCAGAACATCGACATGCTCGAGGTCAAGTTCGACCTGCCCGAATCGATCGTTCGCGGCATCCGCGGGGATGACGGGACCGCGAATGAGCGGGCGCGCGACCAGATCAAGGTATTCGCCAGTTTCCAAGACCAGCCTGAAGAGATGTATCCACTGGAATTCAAGGAGATAGCGACCAAGGCCGACCCCAAGACCCAGACCTTCGAGGTCACCTACCTGATGAAGCAGCGGGAGCAGGGCACGGTCCTGCCGGGCATGACCGCCGACGTGACGGTCGATTTCGCCGATTATATCGACAGTGCCATGGCCTTCACGGTGCCCGTCAGCGCGGTCGTGGGCGACTACAAGCTCGACCCCCAGGTCTGGACGGTGGACGAGGCCAGCATGACGGTATCCCCCCGGACGGTGAGGGTGGGGCGCTTGGTCGGCGAGGGCATCGAGGTGCTCGGGGGGCTCGAGCCCGGTGCCCGGGTGGTGACCGCCGGGACACCCTTCCTGGTGGAGGGCATGAAGGTCACCCTGATGCCCGAACTCGAACAGGCGGCACCCCGCCCCGATGATCTGAAGTACCAGCAGTGAGCAGCGCTCCAGCGCAGCGGACAGGGGTCGCGGCATGAATATCGGCGAATACTCGGTCGAGCGGCCGGTGATCTCCTGGTTGATCGTCGTCATCCTGGTGTTTGGGGGCATCTGGGCCTTCGACAGGATGGGGAAGCTCGAGGACCCGGCCTTTACGATCAAGGTCGCCAAGATCATCACCCTCTACCCCGGCGCCTCGGCCCAGCAGGTCCAGGACGAGGTGACCTATCACATCGAGAATGCCCTGCAGCGCATGGGGCAGATCAAGCACATCAAGATGGCCATCTCGCGCCCCGGCATGTCGGACATCCAGATCGAATTCAAGGACCAATACCGCGCCGAGGACTTCCCCGACATCTACGACGAAGTGCGGCGCAAGATCGCCGACATGCGGTCCCAGCTGCCGCCGGGCGCGCAAGACCCGATGATTATCGACGAATTCGGGGACGTCTACGGTGTCTATGCCGCGCTGACGGGCGAGGGATACAGCTGGCGTGATCTGTGGGATTTTGCCGACCGGCTCAAGCGGGAGCTGGTGCTGGTGCCGGGGGTGCGCAAGGTCATCATCGGCGGCGAGCAGAAGGAGGTGGTGTATGTCGATATCTCGCGCGCACGCCTGGGGGAGCTGGGGATATCACCGGCCCAGATTGCCGCCATCCTGGAATCCCAGAATGTGGTCGTGGATGCCGGTCAGGTCCAGGTCGGTCCCGAATACGTGCGTGTCAGCCCGACCGGCGAATTCGCCTCGGTCGCCGAGATCGGTGATGTGCTCATCGGATCGGATGAAAAGCGGCTCGTCTATCTGAAAGATATCGCCGACATCGTGCGGGCCTACGAGGAGGTCCCCAGCAAGATGTACTACGTCAACGGTCGCCCGGCCCTGACGCTGGGGGTCTCGATGCAGTCCGGCGAGAACGTGGTCGCGGTGGGCAAGCGCCTGTCACAGCGTATGCGGGAGCTCGCGGAGACGGTGCCGGTCGGCATGGAGCTGACCCAGATCTACAACCAGCCGGTCGAGGTCAATAATTCGGTCAACGGCTTTGTGGTCAGCGTGGGGCAGGCGGTCGCGATCGTGATCGGCGTGCTGTTGCTGATTATGGGCATCAGGGTCGGCCTGATTATCGGCGCGGTGCTTCTGATCACGGTCGCGGGTACGCTGCTGATCATGCATCTCAACGGTATCGAGCTACAGCGCGTCTCATTGGGGGCACTGGTCATCGCGCTCGGCATGCTGGTGGACAACGCGATCGTGGTTGCCGAAGGGATCCTGGTAAGGATGCAGGCGGGCATGCGCGCCGCACAGGCGGCGAGCGAGACCGTCGGCAAGACGATCTGGGCCCTGCTCGGCGGCACGGTGATCGGCATTCTCGCGTTCTCGGCCATCGGCCTGTCGCCGGACAGCACCGGCGAGTTTGTCGGGTCCCTGTTCTACGTCATTTTGTATTCGCTGCTGTTGTCCTGGGTGACCGCCATCACCACCACGCCGCTGCTGTGCGCGCTGCTGCTGAAACCGGGTCAGGGCAACGAGGGCGAACAACGTGATCCCTACGGCGGTGCAGTGTTCACGGTCTTCCGGGGACTGCTCGCGTTCGCGATTCGCCGGCGTATCCTGACAGTAGCGGTGGTCGTCGGCCTGTTTGTGGCGGCCGTGGTCGGCTTCGGCAGCGTCAAGCAGGCGTTCTTCCCCGAGTCCAACACCCCGATGTTCTTCGTCGACATATGGGAGATCGAGGGGAGCGATATACGCACGACGCGCACAGACGCGCTGCGCGTGAGTGAGTTTCTGCGCGGCCTGCCAGGCGTGGAGCAGACCACGACGGTCATCGGGGGGCCGCACGAACGTTTCACGCTGGTCTACGACCCGCGGGAGATCTCCTCGGCCTATGCCCAGATCATCGTGAAGACCGATACCCGGCAGCGGATCGCGGAGGTCTGGGACAAGGTAGAGGACTATCTCCAGACACAGATGCCCTGGACCGACCCGATTATCAAGTCACTGCGGATCGGCCCCGGGCGCGACGCAAAGATCGAGGCCCGTTTTCACGGCCCGGATCCGGCCGTATTGAGGCAGCTATCGGAGCGGGCGCAGGCGATCATGCGTGCGGACCCAGAGGCCAAGGATATCCGCGACGACTGGCGTCAGCCGGTCAAGCTGGCGCGGCCGGTGTTCAACGAACAGGTGGGCAGGCAGCTGGGCATCACCCGCCAGGACCTGGCGTCGGCGCTGCGCTTCGCCGTCCAAGGGACACCGGTCGGCCGCTACCGTGACGGTATCCGGGTGCTGCCGATCCTGGTGCGCGCACCCGAGGGCGAGCGCGCCGATGTCGGCAACCTGCAGGACATCAGCGTGTGGAGCCCGGTGCTGAACCAGGCGGTGCCGGTAGCGCAGGTGATCAGCGGTTTCGAGACCGTATTCGAGAACGCAGTGCTGCGCTCGCGCGATCGCATCCGCACCATCATCGCCTCCTGCAACCCGACCGGCGAGCTGGCGACGCCGCTGTTCAACCGGATAAGACCGCAGATCGAGGCGCTGGAACTGCCGCCGGGCTACAGTCTTTCATGGGGCGGTGAATACGAGGATACACAAAAGGCCCAGAACGGCCTCGGGCGTTCGCTGCCGGTCGGCTTCCTGCTGATGATCCTTACCAGCATCCTGCTGTTCGGCAAGCTCCGTCAGCCGCTGATCATCTGGCTCACGGTGCCTTTGGCGATCGTCGGCATCACCGCCGGGTTGTTGGGGGCGAACGGTGCCTTCGACTTCATGTCACTGCTCGGCGCGCTATCGCTGATCGGGCTGCTGATCAAGAACGCCATCGTGCTGATCGATGAGATCGATCAGCAGGTCGCTGGAGGCAAGGAGGGATTCAGCGCGATCCTGGACGCCACCGTCAGCCGCCTGCGCCCGGTCATCCTGGCCGCGGCCACCACGATCCTCGGGCTGATCCCGCTGCTCTCCGACGTGTTCTTTGTCAATATGTCGATCACGATCATGGCCGGACTGGGCTTCGCGACCCTACTTACCCTGGTGTTCGTACCCACCCTGTACTCGCTGGTCTTCAGGATACGACCCAGCTGAAGGTCGCTGGGCAGGAGGCGCCGGGCGACCTGTCGTGCGTCACGCGTCGGCTATTCGAACAACAGCGGAACATAGGCCTTAAGCGTCCGGTCACGCCACGGCATGCCGCTGATTCTCTTCGCCAGCTTTTCCGCGATATGACGCGTCATGTCGTCGAACCGGACAATGGCGGTAACCCTGTCCTCATTCCCTACCCGGGGTATGGTTACCTGCAGTTCGTATCCGAGCCCCTCCAGCGCATCGAGGATATCTTCCTCGGTCACGTCCGGCGGAAGGTTCGCGATTACAATCCCAATATCGTCTTCGTCGGTCACATCAAGGCTCCTCGATGGGCTTTCCTGAGTAATAATTAAGGCCGGTGGCCGGGCGACATCAAGGATTTCCGTCGATGTCCCGTGCCGCGTAAAGTTCGATGATAACTCAAGGTTGAAGAGGGGACGGCCATGGCCTTGCTGGACTTCTGGCGAACCTGGCGGGCGAAACGTCGGCAGCTTGCAGCGGATCGCGTCGCCTTGCACCGCGGGATCGAAGAGCTGGTCGAGCTCGTCGACCCGCGTCTGCGCGGCATGCCCGGCTACCGTTCGCGGCTCGCCCCTGCGCTGCAGCATGCCGTAAAGGTGGCCGATGCACTGGTTGCCGGTCTGTCAGACCCACTGTGGGTCGACCGGCGCTCGTGGTCACAGCAACCCCTGTTACGCGCCTACTTCACCAGTGCCGACGTCATGCAGGAGATCTTGGACAACAGCAACGAACTGCGCGACTTTCTGACCAGTGCGGCGGCCCGCGGCGCCGATGAAGTCTACGCCGCGATGGGTATGCGTATGACCCGCAGCACCAGCCTGCAGACCGAGCTGAAGGGTGATGTCCTGCTGCGTGACCAACAGCGCACTGTGGTCACCTTCTCCGATCACCGCCTGGGCGCATTCGCGATCGATCAGGAATCGTTCAAGAAATCGCTGCGCCGGCGCCTGCTCGAAGAGATTGCAATGCGTGCGATGCAACGCATCATGGGCCTGCGTACCCAACGCGAGGCGCTGCAGGAGGAAAAGACCCGTCTGCAGTGGAAGCTGAAGATGTACCAAAAGCAATCTGATGGCATCGGCGGGCTATGGCACGACCAGGGCCGCCTCGAGCGACATATCCAGGGGCTTGAGGAGCAGCTGGGCGATACGCGAGAAGGCCTGCAGGACCTGCTGACGCGCGCCGGCGACATCGAGGATTTCCTGGATACCACCGCAGAGGCCTTGCAGAACATCGACCAGACCGTTTCGATGGATTGGCACACCCTGTATGTGGATGCGATGAACGTCGAAGCCAGCCCGGAGGCCGGCAGGTCTGGCTTGTCGCTGTGTGCCATCCGCATCGGTCGGCGCCAGCCGCGCATCGTACAGTTGATCAAATTCTCTCCGGATTTTGTGTCGGTCGACACCGGTAAGGCCCTGCGCCGAGCGGCACGGGCGCTTGGCGTTCACTAGCTTTGCCGAAGAGTGAACCTTCGTTTATGTTGACGCGACTCCTCAAATCCCGGCAGAACCGGGCGCTCTGGTATGCGGTTGGCCTCCTGGCTGCCTCGGGGGCGGCTTACCCCGGATCTCCGGATTCTCCACCCTACGGGAATCTCGCCGCGCAGGTTGAGGCGCTGGCAGAGCAGGGCGGATTCAGCCTGGTCGGCTTGAGCAGACTGGAGGACGTGCCCGCGAGATCGGTTGCCGGTCCCCCTCAGCAGCAGCTCCAGGTCCTGCTTCGCGGCTACAACTATGTGATGACGGAACAGAAGCTGATTGTGCTCGGAAAAAAGCGCTGGGCGCCACCCATCCCAAAGGACACCGTATTGCCGACCCGGCGGAAAGGGTTACATCACGTGGTCGATGCCACGGTGGTCGGCATTAGCGAAGCCGAGCTTCAGGTTGGGCTTATGATCGATACGGGCGCGAGTGTCAGCGTTCTTCCGCTGTCCATGGCGGCCGAGCTGGGTCTGTTGCACGACACCATGGCAGAGCGCGAGGTGCAAACGGCCAAAGGAAAAGTGCAGGCCAAGATCGGGATTCTCACCGCACTCCGGCTGGGTAATCAGGAGATCACCGGCGTGGAGGTCGCCTTCATCGAAGATGCGATGCTGGGAGGCAATCGGCTGCTCGGTATGAATGTTCTCGGACGGTATCGCATAATCCTCGATGACCAGCGCAATCAATTGACCCTGAGTCCGTTGGAATAGCCCCGGCGCCTCATACGCAGGGGGCCATAGCGCAGCCAATGCTCAACGTGCGCGTTCTTCGCTCTGAAAAAAGGTCCAGGCGAACGCGGTAAATACGCTCACATTGAGTTCGTCCTTGAACAAGGGGCTGTCGTCGTTGGTTGCACCGCTGTGGACACCCAGTCGGGTGCCGACTATCAGGCGAAGGCTCTTGTCGAAACGCTTCGACACGCCGAGGGTGATGTTGGTGCCGAGGTAGCCGGCATCGGCGTCATAGGCCCGACGCGACGAGGTGGCGTACTTGGGTTTTACCTCGTAGAAGTAGTCCATCAATCTCTCGGTCCCGAACAACGGCCCTATGCTGCTGGATATGCGAAGATCCAGAGCTCCGACGTGTTCCAGGGCGTAGTTCAACTTGGGGTTGAAGACGAAGCCACGATGGTCGAGCGAGGAGAAATCGGTCGAGTAGATTGCCCGCGCCTGCAGATTGAGATTCAGCTTCCGCTGGCCAGGTTCGTTGATCAGTTTGAATATCAACTGTGGCCCGACACCGAACAGAAAATCCAGATCCGGCATATCGCGACGGGCGTCATTGTTGTCGGAATCGACCGGAAAGGCGCCGCTCAGACTGACATCGAATTCGAACTTCTCATTGTTGATGAAGCGGCCGCTTACGGCCCCCCGGTTGTCTTCCCCACCTACACGCAGGATGTCGCCACGGTAGATCAGTATGGGGATCGCGAGCGCCCGGAAGGTATTTTCTCCGGCCGCGGGATAGTCCGGCAAGGTCCCCGCGAATCCCCCGATACCGGCTTCCCAAAGTGGCTTTCCGTCTGCGGGTCCCTCCACGGTCTGGTCCTCGGCGTGCGCCGGCAGGATGCCAGATAACGTGAGAAGCAGCACGGGGATAAAGCGGTGCGTCGACATCAATTCAGACCTGCAGTTTATGATGGGGCCTGAAAAACCTCACAGACCGGCAACTCGAATCATAAGCCCCAGATTGTAATCACTGATGAGCGCTGCTGACCGCCTGCTGAGTCGGGTTAATTTACGCATCGAGGGAGGTCAGGCAGTCGGAGGTACAAGAGAACGGTTCGTAGACAATAGCCGTCGGCATGCGCATGAACCTCCGACCCCTGCTTGTTACGTTTTCTCTGAGACCAGCTCAATCCCTTGTCCCTCCTGAAAATGAGATCGAGTCCCAGCCTTGGCGATTCTCGAACAGCGCGTCTATGCCGCTAATCGCCTGTAGTGATGATGTAGCCCACCAACACATGGAAATGCCACAACTTTGCCCGAGCCCGGTGGCTGAATAGCGCGCGGCTTGGGCGAATCTTTGCTCAATGATAGATGCGTCCTGCAGGACTGGTAGTAGCCGAAATACTGGCGGAGGATCCGGCGGAGGTGGCGCTCATTGAGCACGATGACGTGATCCAAACACTCTCGGCGAATGGAACCGATAACGCGTTCTACGAATGGATTCTGCCAAGGTGATCGGCGCGCTGTTATCACCTCCTCGATCCCCAGGCTCTTGATCCGTCGCCGCACAGTATCACCATAGATGCGATCGCGGTCACGTAGCAGATAGCCCGGTGCAGTATCAAATGGAAACGCCTCCACGATCTGCTGGGCCGTCCATCGGGCGGTGGGATGCTCGGTCACGTTGAAGTGCACGATTTCGCGACGGTCATGACGGAGGACTATGAACACATAGAGAGTATGAAACGTAGCTGTCGGCACGGTGAAGAAATCCATCGAGGCCAGGTCCGCTACGTGATTTTCGAGAAAAGTCCGCCAAGTCTGAGAAGGCGGTTTTGGAT
>JBATKF010000261.1:0-2080 GCA_049669185.1 Sedimenticolaceae bacterium
CGTCCCCAGGCGTCGGGTGAGGCATCGCGGATGCAGCTGGGGATCGTCATGCCCGGCAGCAGGGGCAATATGCCCGGCTCTAACGGCAGCTCCGGGGCATAGATGGCCATGGCATTGTCACGGGCCAAGTAGCTCCTACCGTAGTTGAAGACGAGTTTCGTGCCCTCGGCGGTGAGCTTCCCGGCTACCACCGGTTCAGATTCTCCAGGTAGCCAGATCCAGACGAAGGCTTCGCGATAGGGCGGATCAGAAGTCATCGTCGATGGCATGTTTTCTGGGTCTGCGCACGGCGCTAGGCAACAACGCGAGCTGATCCTCGGTCCGGGCGATATGCCCGGTAAGTGAGGAGTGCTGAGCATCAAACAAGTGCACGCCGACGAGGGTCGCCACCTCAAAGGCCAGCCCGATGGCGACCGACAGGTCGCCCTTCTCGATCTTCTGCAACGTGGCGCGCGAGATGCCCGCCCGCTCGGCAAGCTCGTGCTCAGTCCACTTGCGTTGCTTTCGTCCAAGGCGGATTTGCTTGCCGAGCAGCACGGCGGCCTCGCGCGTATAGCTGGAATAGGTTCTGTCCTTGGCCATCACGGCAACGAAACATGACCATTAAAACAGTCATAAAGTAATTTCATGACCATTTTTATAGGCAGATTTTGCTGAACTGTCAATGCAGCTGGATGCGATCGCGGACAGGTAAAAATCGGGGTCTGACCCGAATGGCACTGAATTAAGCTCAAGCACTTGAAAAGGCGGGGAAACTCAGGGGGCTGGCGGCCCCGGATGGTAGGCTGAAGGTTGCGAATCCACAGCAACCAGCCAAGGAGCCAGCCCTCATGCATGCTACCCACCGTGCTACCGCCGTACAACAACGTGTGCACCGTCATCTCGGCAACGCCGATGCTTACGCGATGTTCAATCTGCTGACCGGTCCTGAGTTGTTTGATCGGGTCGAGGCGTTGGTGCCGGAGCACCGCGAACGGCTGTTTCCGCCGACCGAGACCCTGTCGATGTTCCTCGCTCAGGCCCTGTCGGCGGACGGCAGTTGCCGGCAAGTAGTCAACGACGCCATGGTCAAGCGGGTGGTCGGCGGCATGACGCCGGGCAGCACCGACACGGGCGGCTACTGTAAGGCGCGGGCACGCCTGCCGCTTTCGATGGTCTCGACCCTGGCGCGCGAAGCCGGCGGACTTCTTGCCCAAGGGGCCGCCTCTTGCTGGCATTGGCAGAGCCGGCGGGTGCGTTTGGTCGACGGGGCCACGGTGACGCTGGCCGACACCGAGGCCAATCAGGCCGCCTATCCGCAGCCGAGCAGCCAGAAGCCGGGCCTGGGCTTTCCGATCTGCAGGGTGGTGGCGCTGATGTGCCTGGGCAGCGGTGCCCTGCTCGATACCGCCATGGGACCGTGCGTCGGCAAGGGCAGCGACGAGCAGTCGCTGCTGCGCAAGCTGCTCGACACGCTGGAGGCGGATGACATCCTGCTCGGCGACGCCTTTTATGCGACCTATTTCCTACTCGCGGCACTGATTGGCGGCGGGGTCGACGGTGTGTTCGAACAGCACGGTGCGCGCAAGCGCAGCACCGACTTCAGCAAAGGCGAGCAGCTCGGCGCGCGCGATCACATCATCACCTTGACCAAGCCCTCGAAAAGGCCTGACTGGATGAGCCCCTATGAATACGACCAGGCACCCGACACCCTAGCGGTCCGTGAATTTCAGGCCGGCGGAAAGGTCATGGTCACCACCTTTCTATGTCCCAAGGAAACCCCCAAAAGCGTTCTGAAGAGCTTGTATCGCCAGCGTTGGCATGTCGAACTAGATCTGCGCAACATCAAGACCACCCTCGGCATGGAGCACCTGCGCTGCAAGAGTCCGGAGATGGCGATCAAGGAGCTGTGGGTCTACCTACTCGCCTACAATCTGATTCGGCTGCTGATGGCCCAAGCCGCTCTGCTCGCCGATCAGATCCCGCGCCAACTCAGTTTCAAGCACACGGTGCAGATCTGGATGGCCTGGCAGCACCGCGGTGGCTCGACCCACAACGCGGTTTCCCTCGGTGCCTTGCTGGTCTTGATTGCCGAACCGCG